>CAVKHY010000111.1:0-6826 GCA_963656345.1 bacterium
GAGCAGCGTGGCGAAAATGAGTTTCAAATCCGCCATGATGCTTGGGCTGGCAATGTACATCAAGTCCATTTGCAGCTTGTTGTACGGGCTGGTGTTGTACTTGCCGTACACCTGTGCATAGCCGGTAAGTCCGGCTTTGGCCTGCAAGCGCAGACTGAACTCGGGCATCTCCTGCTCATACTGCCGGGCAATCTCCGGCCTTTCCGGCCGGGGTCCCACCACGCTCATGCTGCCGGCAAGAATGTTGAACAGCTGAGGCAGCTCATCCAGGCGGCAGGCACGAATCACCCGGCCAACAGGCGTAATGCGAGGATCTTTTTCGCCGGTGGAAAGGCGGGGAACACCGTCTTTTTCCGCATCCACCCGCATGCTGCGGAACTTCAGGATTTTGAACTCCCTGCCATCCTTGGTCAGCCGGGTTTGCTTGTAGAGAATGGGTCCGCCGTCCTGCACCTTGACGGCAATGGCCACTGCCAACATCAACGGGCTGGTAACAAGAATGGCCGCAGCGCTGGCAACCACATCGAAGGTGCGCTTGACCAGCAGGTATTCCGGGGACGGGTTGTAGCGTCCCACCTGCAGCAGGGGCAAATGGAACATATGCATTCGCTTGGCGCCGCTCATGATCACGTCGCCAATGCGGGGAACGACATAGACGCTTATCCGATTGGCGATGCAGTACTTGAGGATCTGGTTCCGCTCATGGCTCTGCACGCCGCTGAGAAACACGGCATCCATGCCCTTCAGCATCTGCATATTGGCCTGCATGCATTCATCTGCCGTGTAGGTCGCCATCACGTGGAACTTACGGTTCAGGCCGTACTGGCCAAACAGATCTTCCATTCCACGTTCCAGGTCGTACACCACCACGGTTCGCTGTCCGGCAAAGTGATGGAAATACCAGTGATGGGTACCCTTGCACCAAGCAAGGCTCAGGACGATCTGCCCGGCCAATGCACCCAGCGCCGGAAGCATATTAGGAAAGCTTCCGCTCATGAGCCACAGGATCAGGAACATGAAGCCGTCTGCCATGAGAATGCTCATCAGCTGACTGAGGAACACATCGGACAGCCGCTTGATGCTGAGCAAAAATGCGTCGTATACCCGTGCAAAGAAACAATATAGCACCACGAACATGCCAACGACCGCTGTTGACCGTGTGGCCGACGGAAACATCAACACATGTTGCGTATAGTACAAAAACCAGCAGCAGCCAAATGGAAGGGCCATGAGGATCACGTTCAGTATTTTGATGAAGCGAACGGATACATCGTGCCACAGTCCGGTTGCTGACCGTTCTGAACCTTTTTGTTCCTTTGTTACGTGCATAACTTTCGCAACAACCCCTATCATTCCATCAGCATTTCTGCCAGATAACCGTTCTTCCTGCTTGAGAGAGCCTCGATGCTGCCCTGTTCCGCAACCTTGCCCTCTTCAAGCACCACCGCATAGTCTGCCATGGATACGGTAGAACCATGGTGGGCAATGAGTACCACGCCGGCATCCTTGCCCAGGGAAGCAATCACGTCGTGAAAGGCGGTTTCGCTTTCGTAGTCCAAAGCGCTGGTCGCTTCGTCCAGCACGATCAGGCTGGGATGACCCAGCAGCACCCGTGCCAGCACAATCCGCTGCCGTTCACCGCCGGAAAGGCGGATGCCCCTGTCGCCCAAGGTAGTGTCCAACCCGTCAGGCAGCTGGGACACAAAGCCCCATGCCATGGCTTTCTTCAGGGCGGCAATCAGGGTTTCGTCGTCTGTGCCGGGATGGAATCGTGTCAGATTCTCCCGAACGGAGGCGTTCAGGATCAGCGGATCCTGAGGTACGTACCCCACTTGCTTCCGCCATGCACGGATATTGGCGGAGGTGAGGGGCTTGCCGTCTACCTCGATGCTTCCTGCCTTGGGAAGCAGAAAGCCCAGCAGCAGGTTCACCGCCGTGGTTTTGCCTGCGCCGTTGCGCCCGAGGAGCGCCAGTTTTTCCCCACGCTTCAGGGTAAAGCTGACGCCTCGCAGGGTTTCCTCGTCAGCATCTCGATAGGAGAAGCGCACATCCTTGAAGCAGGTTTCCTGCCAAGGGGAGAAGTCTTCTTCCGTTTCGGCCGCATCCGCTTCCGGCTGCATTTCCTGCAGGGCTTCAGTCAGCTTCTCATAGGCAGGCACACAGCTGTTAATGCCCTGAATCCGCCCCTGAAAGCCGGAGAAAATCGGCCACAGGCGGGCAAACACGTACACCAGCACCACCAGCCGGTCGGTTTCCACCTTCATGCCCAGGGTGCACACCAGATACACCAAGGCGATCATCACCGCCGCCGCC
Organism: bacterium; assembly: GCA_963656345.1. GTDB lineage: Bacteria > Bacillota > Clostridia > Christensenellales > Aristaeellaceae > CAKUFA01. The sequence goes on from CAVKHY010000111.1 coordinate 2,314, forward strand.
AGGGAGTACACAACCCCGGGAACGGAGCTCTGCCGCACGTACTTCATGCGGGCGGTTTTGAAGGACTCACTGATCCTTCGGAACAGGGCGGCGTGCTCCTGCTCTACTCCGTAGGCACGGACTTCCTTGATGCTGGCCAGCTGATTCTGCAATTCGCCGTAGAATTCCCGGCTGATGCGGATCATCTCATCCCCGTAGGTGCGGGATTTCTTCCGCAGGGGCTTGAAAACCATCAGCATACATGCGCCCATCAGGCACACCAGCGCCGTAACCGGCAGACTCATCATCAGGGCAATGGCCAGCTGCACCGCAGCGGAAACAATACTGGCCAGGAAGTGAATGACCTCGGCAATGCCGTAGCTTACCTGCCCACATTGGGAGGTAAACAGGTTGATGATGTCCGTATCCTTCCGTGCCGTCAAGCTTTCCCAGCTGGCGCCGGACACAGCGGTGTACAGCTTCTCCCGGAGTGCCATGCCCGTTTCTTCAATGAAGGCGCTTTCGCGAATGCTGAGGGAGCGGGAAAGCAGGGCTTTCACCGTGACCAGCAGCACATAGCCGACAAGCAGCATGCCCACCTGCAGGGGATAGGAGAAAGCCATGAACCATGCCGGCAGGCGGCTGTCGCCGATTTGCAGCATGTTCAGCAGGGGGATGAGCATCACAATGCCAATGCCGCTGAGGATGGACACGCCGATGTTCCAAAGAAGGATGGTGAGGAAGGACTTCCGATCTGTTTTCCAAATTGCCTGAAGCAGTGGTTTCATTCAGGCGTTACTCCTCCAGTAGACCCAGTTCGCGCAACTTGGCAAGGAGTGCATCCAAATCCTTGGCGGCTGTCTGCTCATCCACGTCAAACTCGGCCAGCATGGCGGCAAGCACATCATCCCGGGAAACGGCATTTTCCAGTTGTCTGAACACAAAGGCGGAAACCTCGTTGAGCACCGCTGTGCCGTCGAACTTGGCAATGTTATCCCCGGTGGGCATGATCATGTACTCGTCCACCACATTGCGAAGGACGAAGCCATTCTTGATCTTCATGTCTTCTTTTTCCTCTCTGATTTGTTCCGGGTGATGGAGGAGCACATCGTAAATTGCCTGCGCATCCTCAGCCGTCATGCCGCAGAACACCCGGTACACAGGCACCAAGCGAGTCATCCGCCGGACGTTGGCCAGTGCCAAGGCAGCCGTATCCGTATCCCACATGGGGATGAAGGTTTGCTGTGCCAGCACCTGCCGTGCCTGATGAGGACTCAACCTGCGGATGTAGTTGACCGGTGAGCGCCGTACTTCCAGAATGCACTTGAGGGGCGCTTCCGTGTTGCGGAAGATCTGCTCCTTGCCATCCCAAGGCACGCCACAGGCAGTGCAGCCATGCTGCTCCAGCCGAATGGCAGGTCGATCGCCGCTGATCCAGTCGGCTTCCAGGCCTTCCACCCATGCCCCTGCACGGGTGGATTTGCCCATGCCGCTTTTGCCCGTAAAGGCTACGGCAAAGCCATCCTTTTCCACACAGGCCGCATGGAGAGAAACGATGCCCTCGTGGCAGAAGCGGCACTCAAAGGCCGTACGCAAAAGGAAGCGATAGTTTTCAATTGCTTCCTCCGGCAGGCCGCAGAGATGCTTCACCATTTGCCTGTAATCAGCACTGACCTTCAGTGCAGCCGGAACAGGGCTGTTCTTCAGGCGGTACAGCCAGTCACCATCTGCATGGCGGAAAATCGAAATCTCTCTGGCATCTGCAACCTGTTCAAACCCGGTAAACGATTCTGACTGAACTGGCATACCTAGGATTTGTTGTTGCAGCGTGTCAAACAGGCTCATGAAGCAGTCCTTTCGATTTTATTTAGGCTACATATGGTGCAGGTGTTACCGTCTATTGGAGCGAGCGAAGAATTACATTGTTGCGTATATGCCGCCCGGTTGCCAATCTTCGCAGTTGTTCTCACCTGTATGCCGATTGCCTTGACCAGCTGTACATCCACTTTGTGCGACAACCTGATCCTTATACTCAAATTTCACAACCTCCACGCTGGGGGTCTCGTAGGCTTTCTTCATGTATTTTTCCTTTCTAAGTTTAGCACATCCTGCAACCGCACGTATGCTTAGTTAACTCTTACTATAATTTCAGGTTTTTCACATCCGGGTACACCCACAGGGCTTGTATTTTTATACTGGTTGAGGCATGTGCTCTGGGCAACCACCTGGTCCTTATACTCAAACTTCACAACTTCCACACTGGGGGTTTCGTAAACCTTCTTCATGGTGCGTTCCTCCTTTGTACCATGGTTCTATTCAAACCGCTCAATAAGCGGCATGAAGTCTAATTATGATGGACTTTCATCAAACCTTCTGCCACCATGCGTTTGCCCCATTGGCAAACCCTGAGGCTGGCGTGCCCCACCGGTGCGCCAACAGCGTGTTCGGACACGCAGTATTTGCATACATCGTGGTAGTAGCAGCCTTCGCACTCTGCCGGTCGTGGAAAGTTCAGCGCAATCTGGTTGATGCGCCGCCAGCTTTCCGCAAAGCCGAGCTGGCACACATCTGCCGGTTCACAAGGAAAGGTGTTGCAGGGGCGCATCTGCCCTTGCCAGTCCACTGAAAAGGCACTTCGACCTGCGCCGCACCGCACGCCTTTTGCGGGTGCATTTACGGCAGAGGGTGGATCAGGCAGGCTGCCCGGGTCGCACTCCGGTTCGATTTCCCTGCCGGAAAGCGTCCGCTGAAGCTTCAGCATGGAGATGTAAGTCTCTACGTCAGCATCAGCTGTCTTGCGCCCGGTTTCTTCTCGCGGTGCGACGATCCCGGAATTGATGCTGAAGTGAAAGCCTTCCTCGTGCAGAAGCCGAACCACTGCCTGTCCATCCGTCATAAAGGCATTGGGGGTTACGGCAATGCTCAGGGGAATCTGCAAATCCCGCAGGCGGCGAAGGTTCTCCATCACCCTACCGAACATTCGGTGCCCGGTAACCCGTTCGTAGGCATCCTCGCTTGCGCCATACAGTGTTACCTGTATGCCTGCCGGAGGATGCGCCTTGAGGAATGTCGCCATGTCCGCATCCATCAGGACGCCATTGGACAACACAGCGGTTTCCACGCCAAGGCTTGTCAGGTACAGATACAGCTCTCGAAAGCCGGGATAGGTCAGGCATTCGCCGCCCGTTACCCGGGCGTACATCATGCCGGCATCCACGGCCTGGCACATGATGCTCTTCCACGTGTCCACAGGCAGCAGGGCTGCGCCATGCATCTGCTCTTTCTGCAGGTGCACATAGCACATCTTGCAACCCAGATTGCACAGCGGCGTCAGCTCAAAGGTGCCGGAAATGGGGACGTTCTTTTCTCTCGCCTTGAAGCTTAGAAAGCGGCGAACTGCATCATACCTGCGATAGTCTGTAATGCCTTGGGCATTCAGCTGTGCCAGCAATTCACGAAGGGATTGAGGCTGCTGTATTTCTTCCATGGGCATCACTTCCTCCATCCAAGCTTTCGCAGCACGCGCCCTGCCAGTGCCTTGCATTTCCACCAAAATCGCCGCAGGGGCAACCCGGCCATCCAGAGGCGGCCAAGGCCTCGGGCAAAGGGCGTATTCAAGGGGATACGTCTGCCGTTCCGCTCGGCCTCCGTTACCAGCCCCAGAACGGAATCTTGAGGCATCCACGGGTCAGGGTTCCAGCAATGATCCCCCAGGGTCTGCACATAATCTTTCTCCGTGCGGCGCACCCGATGCACCACGTAGCGCCCGGCAGGGTACTCAAACAGCACCACGTCGCCCCGCTTTATGGAACGGGGCAAGGGAATGATGGATACCAAGTCACGGTTGCGGCGGATAAGGGGGCGCATGCTGTCCCCGTCCAGAGGAATCCGCATGGGCAGCACCGTTCCGCTCTGGGCTAGCGCATGCCACTGGGCAATGGAGATGCACCTCGTCTCTTCCATGAAGGAGGGATTCGCAGCCTGCTGCGTTTCACCTGCACTTTGAATCGTGGGCAATCCTTCTCCTCTTCAGCACATTCCTTCATTCAGGAAGATATGGGGTGAACCTGCAAAAGCGGAGAACCCTTTCGGCGCATGGAGCTTTGTCAATCCGGTGCTGCTTATAGCTTCGCCCTCCGCCCCTTCAGACCGCACTTTCATGCGAACCCTCCTCGGCAATCGCTGCTCCATATGCCTCATCGTTCTCCGCACCGCTGAACCCAGACGTGTGTTTTGTTGGATGATTTGCATTTTTGTCACAATTCACTTGCAAACTGTGACCATACGGTTGTGGGGGATACCGTGGTATCCTACTCGCCGTACTATCATTATACACAAAAAAAAAAGCATGTCAAACGTTCCAAAACAGTTTTTACAACAATCGGCGAGCAATTTTTAAAGCGGGTTTATGTCGCTTTGGGGTTATGAAAATCGAGGCAGCAAACAAAAGAAAAAGCTGGGCTATTAGAGAGAATTTGTGTCATCGAAACAGTATCCATGGGTTGCTGAAGGCTAGCATCAATAACAACTTTGG
>CAVKHY010000112.1:0-6857 GCA_963656345.1 bacterium
CTGCGAAGGGGTTTAAGGGGGCGACCGCAGGCTTCGCCTGTTCTTTAGCCCCCTTAAAATTTCTTTTCAATTTTGGAGTTTATCATCATGAGCAAAACAAAAGAACGCATCCGGGACAGTCAGCTCCGCTACAAGCAGGGGCTGGGACAAAACTTCCTCTACGACGACGACCTGCTGCAGGCGCTGGTGGACGCATCCGGCGTCACGAAAGAAGACGACGTGCTGGAAGTAGGCCCGGGCAGCGGCAGCATGACCAAGTACCTGTGCCAAAAAGCCCACCACGTCCTCAGCATCGAGCTGGACGAGCGGCTGATCCCCTACCTGCAGGCCTCCCTCCACGATGCGGACAATTTCACCCTCCTTCAAGGGGATGTGATGCAGCTGAACCTGCAGGAAGTCACCTCCACCCTGCGCAAGCCCCTGAGCGTGGTGGCCAACATCCCCTATTACATCACCACCCCCCTGATTCAGCTGCTGCTGACCAGCCACCTGCCCATGCAGCGGCTTGCCCTCATGGTGCAGAAGGAAGTGGCGGACAAGATCCTTTCCGCTCCCGGGGAGGATGGCTGGGGCATGCTGGCAGTGCGCTGCCAGTACCTGTGCGACCCTTACCTGGCCATGGACGTGCCTGCCGCCTGCTTCACCCCCGTGCCCAAGGTGGACAGCGCCTTTGTGGTGCTTCCCCTGCGGGAGACCCCGGCGGTGCAGGTCACGGATGAAGAGCTGTTCTTCCGTGTGGCGGGGGCGGCCTTCGCCCTGCGGCGGAAGACCATGACCAACAACCTGTGCGCCACCTTCCGCATGGAGCGGACGGAGGCTCTTGCCCTGATGGCCGCCGCCGGACTGGATGAAAAGGTTCGGGGGGAGAAGCTGACCCTGCAGCAGCTGGCAGATCTGGCCAACGCCATGGCAGAAAGGCAGGCACAGGCATGAATCCCATCGCCCGTTTCACCCATGTGACCGAAAAGCAATACGCCCGGGACGCCGCCGCCTTTCCCCATGCCCTGCCTTTGGGGGAGATTCCCCTGCCCCGGCGCGCCACGGCCGGCAGTGCGGGGTATGATTTTGTGTGCCCGGCGGAGGTGACCCTTGCCCCCGGGGAAAGGGTGCTGATCCCCACCGGCGTCCGCTGCGAAATGGCAGAGGGCTGGGTGCTGCTGCTGTTCATCCGCAGCTCTCTGGGGGCGAAGATGGGGCTCCGGCTCAGCAACGGCGTAGGCGTCATTGACGGGGACTACGCCTTTGCGGAAAACGAGGGACACATCCTCCTTGCCCTGACCTGCGGGGACAAGCCCGTGACCCTCTCCGCCGGTCAGCGGATCTGCCAGGGGGTGCTGGTGCCCTTCGGCACGGCGGAGGAAGACAACGCTTTTGCCCAGCGGACAGGCGGCTTCGGCTCCACGGGAAAGGAAGGGTGAGGGTGGGTGAAGAGACTCCTGACAGCCGTGGTGCTTTTGCTGACCCTGCAATTTTCCTCCTGCTTCGCCGAAGCATTGCCCTCCGCCGATAGGCTGATGCAGCAATCTTCCATCTCTTCCGAAGTGCTCCAGGGGCATAATCTGCTGGGGGTATGCATGCGCAGCGACGCCACCTTTGTCTACACCTCCTCTTCCTATGCCATGCTGGATGCAACCACCCGCCAGGAAGCCGTTGCCGCCTCTGCCATCCGTCATCCCCGCATCCGTACAAACGCCCCTTCTGTCCAGCAGGTTCTGTATGAAGAAGGTACTTATTACCTGCTGGTTTTCGATCATGCGGCAAACAAAAGCTATATCATCACCTATGCTGCGGGGCAGGCTGACTACGGGAAAATGTATGCCAAGGAACTTCACACCTTTGCACGAACCGACGACGGATTCTTTCTGGCCGGTTTCGATACGAAGCGAAGGCTATGGTATGCCGCCGTCAGTGACACAGGAAAGGTACGCTGGGAGCGGACTGCGGCATACCAGGATGAATCCCCCGTATACTGTACAGCCGCTGACGAAAATGTTCTTGTGATCAGTGCATCCTACGCTTCGCCGGCATTCTTCCTTAGCCTTTACAACCAGCATGGCGATGCCGTTTCCAGGACGGAAGTCCGTCCTTCCGATGCGCCGGATGGGTTCAGCTATCAGGTTTTTCAGGCATCGTGCGACGGCACAGCGATTGTCCTGTGCGGCACCCGCCAATCCAAGTCGGAAAACGTCGGTTTTTTTCTTCGCCTAAGCCCGGATGGTTCCGTGCTTACTTATCAGGAATATTCTTCCTTCATGCGCATTCAAAGTTTCGTTTGCGCTCATGATCAATATACCCTCCTTGCACTGACAGGCGCCGGTTCATCTTCCCCTTATGCAGCGTATCTGATTGCGGCCTCAACAGGTCTTACCTCTCCGTTGGAAGAGAAGGGCAGCATCGTTCGTCCCATCGGCCTTGCGAAGGATGAAAACGACACGGTGTATGTTTTCGGCATGTTGGATGCCTCCGTCACTGCCCCGGACGGGTTCCTTGCAGAAGTTGAGATGGAATAAAGGTATCAGATGTTCAGCTCAAGAAATCCCTGATAACTTCGATTACCACATTTCCCTGTGCTGACCATGCCTTCACGCAGCTGTACTTTATCACTCAGGTTTCCTTCAACTGTTTTGAAACTGCTTCCTCCCTGATACACAAGTCCGACATGACTGGATGTCTCAGCACCAGGTTCCCCAAAGTAGATCAGATCACCAGATGCAGGGACATACCCATCACCACGCTGATGCCACGTTGCTCCATAAGTGCGAACCATAGCCCGTCTTGCCTGTCCACAGTATCCTTCATGAAAAGGCAGGCTTACCGTTAGCCCGCTGGCGGCACAAAGCCAATAGATAAACCGCTGGCACCAGTCGCCACCCATACCCAGATTACTGCCGGTGTTGTTCACAAGCGTCTGTGCAATGGCAACGATCCGTGTTTTCGCAGAGGGTGCAATGGCAAGCGTATTGCCAAAGCAACTGGAGTGAATATATCGTGTCTCATGGGTGCCATCACCCTTGCCAAAGCGAATTTTCACCCAGCGTGTGCTGGAGCTTCCCGAAATCGCCGGCCCTGTTTGCGTGCCCTCAATGTAGAACATGCTGCCTTTTACTACCTGTACAAAACTGTCTGAACCAGGAGATGTTCTCACACGAACGCCGGTTTTCGTTGTACGTCCAAAGCGGCCGGCAATACAAGCCTCAGCATCACCTTCATCAGTGCCGCTATCGGTGCTGCCCCCGGTGCTGCTGCCGGTTCCCGGAGTAAGATAATCGCCGCGTACCCAGCGATTGATCCCTATCCTGTACCAATAATACCCATCGATCAAGGCTGATCTTTCATAGACAGTTGCCAAATCCCCTTTATTCAACTGGTCACCGGTTTTATTGCCATTTGCAGCATCTCGAACATTGACGCTACTTCCGTTACATGTAGCAGCATCACCGGTGGACAAGCCCTCGCCGTTAGCCGAAGGCGGCTGAACAAGGTACTGGTGCTGAACAAAGGCTGGTGTGCCTTGATACATCAACGTAGCCCATGTACCATCGCAGCGCACAACATTGATCGTCTCACCGTTATCGATGACACCGAGCTTCTTACCAGACGTGGATCTTGCATTTCGAACGTTCACCCCGGCACTATTGCCGGTGGAAACAGTGCAATTAGCCATCGTTTCATCCTCCCATCAATCATAGAAACCATTTTCTTCTTGCCCAAGGGTACAAAAAATCGCCGACGGATTCTTCCGCCGACGTTTTTTGCTCTTTTGACAGTTTAGATTCTATCACGTCAACCCCGTGAACACAAGATGATAAAACCGGAAAGATGAGGAAATGTGCGGAAGAGTTTCAACCCCATCAGGTTTCTTTGGGTGAAGAAAAAAAAGGGGCAAAGCCCCTTAGGTGGCGTTGGAGGGCTCGCAAGCCCTCCAACTTTAGATCGAAAACCAGCGACATGTGCGGTGGTTTTCGCAGCAATCCGAAGGATTGCTTCCTTACACGAAGGAGTGGCCGGGAGCGAAGCGACCAACGACTGAGTGCAAGCCTCGTCAAAGTGGCGAAGCCACTTTGGCGAAAGCCTCTTCCGCCTGGGCCAGCATCATTCTGGCATACCGGTCGGTAATGTGCATCTCCTCCGCAATCTTCCGCACGCTGAGCCCCTTCATGTACCGCTCTGTCAAGATGGCCGCCTGGGGCATGGGAAGCCGGTCGAACAGGGCGTACACCTGCCGGGTGCGCAGCAGCAGCGCCCCGATGTCCTCCCCGATTTCCGTCTTCAGGTCCGCCATGCGGGCAATGGCCTCCGCCATCACGTCCACCTTGCGGGTATGGGACACTACCTCCCGATCCATCTGGGCGGAAAAAGCCTGCAGGCTTTCGTTCAGCCGCCGCACCTGATCCTGCTTCAGGCGAATGCGTTCCTCCATTTCCTTTACGGAAAGCAAATAAGCTCTTGGTTCCATGGCTGTGCTCCTTTTCATTTTCTGCCGGCAGCACCAGCATACCATGGGGAAGGAAAATGGCATAATCACCCCGTGCAAGGGGAAAACCCTTGTGCCGCAAGGGTTTGATGGGAAGGGCTTTTCTTTTTCCATGAAAAAGCTATCAATGGCGGCATGGGGTTTTGCATGGGGTGAAAGATATTTTTTCTTTTATCTGAAACCAAGCTGCATCCGAAGGGGGCGAAGGGGTGCAGGGGGCGACCGCAAAGCCCCCTGCAAAGCCTAACATTGAAAATTTCTTCATCCGAAGGGGCGGCGAAGGGGTGCAGGGGGCGACCGCAAAGCCCCCTGCGATGCCACTAACTACTGGCGAAAAGGTGCGACTTCCTTGCAAGAAATAAGAAATTGCTTATTCCAAGGGGCTTAAACGGGTCGAAGACCCTCGCCCCTTGGAACCCTTCGGGCAAGTAACTTTATGGGTTAACAGTTTCATTTCGTTACTGATGCTTCAAAGAGGCTAAAGAAAGTCGGCAGGGATTCTCATCCCTGCCGCTGTCATCCATTATATTACACTTCTTCCTTCGGTGCTTCTTCCGCAGAAGCCGCCTCTTTTGCGTCGATCTCTTCCTTCGCCTGATCTTCCCCCACCTGCTTGCCTACCAGGCCGCCGGCAGCCACCATTTGCAGCATCTTGGGAATGTCCAGGTTGGTAGCGGCCTTGATGGCCTCGAAGGACTGCATCATGGTGCCGGTCATGTCCCGGGTCAAGCCGGTAGCAGCGCCTTCGCCAAAGAGGATGATCTTGTCCGTCTTGGCCAAGGGTTCGCCCATGGCACGGGCCACGTCCGGCAGCTTGTTGACCACCATTTCCAGCATGGCAGCCTGACCGTACTGCTGCATGGCTTCCGCCTTCTGCCGAATGGCTTCCGCCTCGGCACGACCCTTCAGCTCAATAGCTTCCGCCGTCTTCTGGGAGGCGTACAGCTCCGCGTCTGCCGCGGCCTGCCGCTCGTACTTCCTGGCCTCTGCCTCGGCAATGCGGGCGTCCTTTTCAGCGGCCGCCTTTTCACGCACTTCCACATTCAACCGTTCCCGTTCGATCTCCACCTGCTGACGTTTCAGCTCGGTTTCCTTCTCCAGCTTGGTCAGTTCGGCGGCAGCACGCTCTTCTTCGAAGGTCTTGCGGACACGTTCCTTCTCGATTTCGAAGGCGGTTTCTGCCTTGGCGCGCTCCTGCTCGGTCTGAATCTTGTAGGCGGCTTCCCGCAGCCTCAGATCCTTATCCTGCTCGGCGATGTTGGCCTGGGCTTCCATTTCCGCCTTGTGGCTTTCCTGATCCGCCTTGGCGCGGGCGATGCGGGCGTCCCGTTCCTTGTCCACAATGTTCTGCTGGGACATGGTGTCGATGACTGCCCCGTCCTTGTCGGAGAAGTTCTGGATGGTCATGTTGATGATCTCCAGACCCATGTTGCTCATGTCCGCCATGGCGGCCTTGATGGATTCCTGGGCGAACTTATCCCGGTTCTGCACCAGCTCGGCGATGGTCATCTGGCCGATGATCTCACGCATGTTGCCTTCCAGCACGTCCTTGGCCAGGCCCTTGATCTGGGTCGCATCATAGTGCAGCAGCTGCTCGGCGGCGGTGGCGATGGACAGGTCGTCGGAGCCGATCTTGATGTTGGCCACGGCGTCCACCAGCACGGAAATGTATTCCTTGGTGGGCACGGGCTGAGCGGTGCGGATGTCCACCTGCATCAGGCACATGTCCAGCTTGTCGATCTTCTCGATGGCGGGGATGTAGAAGGTGGCGCCGCCCCGGACGATGCGGTAGCCGAACCGCTTGGTGGCGGTGGTGCCGTCAGGGTTGCGCACCTTGTAATTGTGCCGCACCAGGCCGGAAACGATCAGCGCCGTATCCGGGGGCGCAATTTGATACCGGGGCAGCAGCTTCACCAGCAGAATGAGAATCACAATCCCGATGGGAATCCAGTACCAATACTGGGCAAGATTTTGCAGAAACAGATCCATGATGTGCCCTCCTTTGCAGTTGTCCTGTGTTTTAAGGCAAGTGTACCATGGGATGCAGAGATTGTCAACGGGAACAGCCGGAAAAAGGGAACATGAGTGCGGCGGGGGGATTTATGAAAAAATTTGCGGGGACCCCTTTACAAACAGCCCGATACCTGCTATAATAATCCGTGTTGCGGGGCATTAGCGCAGTTGGTAGCGCACAACACTGGCAGTGTTGGGGTCAGGAGTTCGAGTCTCCTATGCTCCACGGATACCGAGTCTTTCGAGGCTCGGTTTTTTTGTTGGGTTTTGAGGTCCCCCAGCATGACCGCTTTTCATAGCAAGCAAGTCTGCTGGTGCAGATACCTTCGGTGTAGATACCTGTAAAAGAAGCTTTGTTACCTCATAACCC
>CAVKHY010000113.1:0-6790 GCA_963656345.1 bacterium
TACCGGGCGGATTCGGGTCTTTCACCCTTTAGAAACGGGCGCCGCCGGGCGCACACACAGAAGGGGCTTCTCTCTTGGAAAGGGAGAAGCCCCTTTTCCTATCATCTGCATGTTGTCTCAACCGATCGGCACATGATTTACTCGTCCCGGCGATTGCATCCCTCCCAGTGGTGTGATACAATAGACATCGGAAGAAACACAAGGGAGAAGCGGAGCATGACCGAACGAAAGCATTCCGTACAAAAAAAGCACTGGCAGACAGCTGCACTGGTGCTTCTGGATATTATACTGACAAACTTATCCATGATCATGGCGCTGCAGATTTACAGCGACATGCATCCACCGGAAGCGCACCTGATTCATGTGCTGCACATTGCGCCGGTGCTGACCCTAGCCACGGTAGGCGCCCTGTTTGCCATGGGGCTATACAAGAATTTGCTGCGCTACGCCAGCATCGATACCCTGGTGCAGGTAGTTACGGGCACACTCATCGGCACAGGGGTATCCTATCTGGTCTCCCTGGCTACCTATACCTTGTACCGGGAAGTCAATATTTTTCTGATGCCCCGTCCCGTGTATTTGATTCAGTGGCTGTTGTCTGCCTTTATGATTGGCGCCAGCCGCTTCAGCTTCCGTATTGCCGGGCAGGCAGGGCATTCCGGGCTGTGGTTTAACAAGAAGCATGCCCGTCGGGTAATGGTCGTAGGTGCCGGATGGGCAGGAGCCCAGGTGCTGCGGGATCTACTTGCCGGGCGGTATGGAGACTGTGCCGCCGTGCTTGCCGTGGATGATGACCCCGGCAAGCGAAACACCAGCATCGGCCGTGTGCCGGTCATGCTGGGCACGGACAAGGTGGAAGAGTACGCCAGACAGTATGGCATTGATGAAATTATCGTGGCCATCGCCACCCCCCAGCATGATTTGACGCCCCTGATTCACAAATGCATGAGCACCGGCTGCCACGTCCGTGTTTTCACCACCCTGCAGGATCCTTCCGGCAGTGCTACATCAGGCAAGGTGCGTGACGTGAACATTGCCGACCTACTGGGACGCGCGGAGACCCATCTGGACATGACGGAGGTTCGGCACTATTTCGAAGGAAAACGTGTGCTCGTCACCGGCGGCGGCGGTTCCATCGGTTCCGAGCTCTGTCGGCAGCTGATGGCTTTTATCCCCAGCCAGCTGGTGCTGTACGACATGAGTGAGAACTACATTTACGACCTTTTCTTCGAATTGAAGGAGAAGTACGGAGAAATCGTTAAAAACACAGTGAAGCTTCGTGTGGGCTCCATCCGGGATCCGGAAACACTGAACCGTGTTTTTGACGAGTTCAAGCCGGAAATCGTCATTCACGCTGCTGCTCACAAGCACGTGCCCCTGATGGAGGATAGCCCAGAACAGGCTGTGAAGAACAACGTGTTTGGCACCTACAATGTAGCCAAATGCGCCATGGAGCACGGTGCAGAGCGTTTTGTGATGATCTCCACCGACAAGGCTGTGAATCCCACCAATGTGATGGGCGCTTCCAAACGCATGGCCGAAATCATTATTGAAGCGCTGCAAAAACAGGGGAAGACGCAATTTACCGCCGTTCGCTTCGGCAATGTGCTTGGCTCCAACGGCAGTGTGGTGCCCTTGTTTGAGCGGCAGATTCGTGCAGGCGGCCCGGTAACGCTGACCCATCCCGACATCATCCGCTATTTCATGACCATTCCGGAAGCAGCAAGCCTTGTGCTGCAGGCGGCTTCCATCGCCAAAGGCGGGGAACTTTTTGTGCTGGATATGGGCAAGCCGGTCAAGATTCAGGAGCTTGCCGAACGGATGATTCAACTGTACGCCGACCCGAAGAAACCCCCGGTGGAAATTGTCTACACGGGTCTGCGTCCCGGCGAAAAGCTGTACGAGGAGCTGCTTCGTGATGAGGAAAACTCCACCGCCACCAGCAAAGAAAAAATCTTCATTGCCAAGCCGGAACAAGTGGATTGGCCGCAGGTCGAAGCCATGCTGGCCGCCTTGCAGCAATGCTTGGATGAACATGGGGACATGAAGGCCTGCATGCATCGCATTCTGCCTTCGTTTAAGGAACCTAAGGAAATCAACGGTGACCGAGGTAATCTACCGACAGATGCAGGGGCAAAATCCTCCGCTGCCGGCAAATCAAGAGAGTGAGGCGTTTGAAATGGACTGGTCCGAAAAGGTAACTGCCACATTAGAATCTCTGCTTTTGTATGCCCGGCGCAGAGGGCTGATTGAGCAGGTGGATCTTCCCTACTATCGCAACTTGCTGCTGGATGTGATGGGGCTGGATGCTCCTGCACAGGCAGAAGCACATGATTTAGGGGAAGAAACCGCCACCACCCTGCTGAATCAGTTGACTGCTCTGGCACAGGAAAAGGGCATGATCGGGGATATGCAGTACGAGAAGGATCTCTTCACTGCCCGGGTCATGGGCCTTTTGACTCCGTCCCCCAAGGAAGTGCGTGAGGATTTCCTCAACAATCTGCAGTGCGGCAAGGCAGCGGCAGCTACCCGGCATTTCTATGATATGTGCCGCGCCTGCGATTACATCAAGGTGGATGCCATTGCTCAGAATGTTCGCTATTTTGCGGACAGTCCCTGCGGCGAATTGGAAATCACCATCAACCTGAGCAAGCCGGAAAAGGATCCCAAGGAAATTGCCAAGTTGAAGAACGCTCCCGGCGTTGGTTATCCCAAGTGCATGCTGTGCGTGGAAAACCCGGGCTATGCCGGCCGCAGCAATTTCCCTGCCCGGCAAAATCACCGCATCGTGCCTTTGACCTTGGATGGTGCTTCCTGGTACATGCAGTACTCCCCCTATGCCTATTACCCGGAGCACTGCATTGTGTTCAATAGTCAGCACACCCCCATGAAGATTGACCGGGGTACCTTCCGTCGGCTGTTTGCCTTTGTCGGTCAGCTTCCTCATTATTTTCTCGGCAGCAATGCCGACCTGCCCATCGTAGGCGGTTCCATCCTCAACCATGACCACTTCCAGGGCGGCTGCTATCAGTTCCCCATGGACAAGGCCGGCGTGCGAGCTGTGTTGCAGTCTCCCGTGGAAGGCGTGAATGCCTCCATTCTGGACTGGCCTCTGTCCACCCTTTGCCTTGAAGGAACCGAGCCGGAAAAGATGATCGACCTGGCCGACAAGGTTTTGCAGGCATGGCGTGGCTACAGTGACCCTGCTTGCGACATCTATGCAGAAACCGATGGTACGCCGCATAATACCATTACCCCCATCCTGCGTAAGGTGGGCGATACCTACCGGCTGCTGCTGGTGCTGCGAAACAACCGCACCAGCGAGGAACATCCTCTGGGCATTTTCCACCCGCATGCACCCCTGCACCACATCAAAAAGGAAAACATCGGCCTGATTGAAGTGATGGGTCTGTTCATTCTTCCCGGGCGCTTAAAGCAGGAACTAAAGGAGCTGGAAGGCTACCTGACCGGTGAAAAGCCCATGGTATGCCCGGCGGAAAGCGATCCCAGCTGCAAGCATTATCCCTGGATAGAAACCATCGTACAGCAGCATGGCCTGTGTGCCTCCCACGAAGAAGCGGAACAGCTGCTGCGCAGCGAAGTTGCCAAGGTGTGCGCGCAGGTGCTGTGCGACGCCGGCGTGTACAAGCTGGATCAGGCAGGTCTGGATGGCATGAAGCGGTTCCTGACCGCTGTAGGTTTTGCCGAATAAACAGCAATCAAAGAGCCAGGCTGTTCCATAGCATCATGGACGCCTGGCTCTTTCTATATAAGGAGCACAATGAAGCATCAGGTTACACAAAACGAAGAAGGCATGCGCCTGCGGGACGTGCTGCGTCAAGGCATGAGCATGAGCTATACCGCCATGAAATCCGCCAAGTGGGATGGGCGCATTCTCGTGAATCAATCGCCGCGCACAGTCAACCAGCCGGTGCACACAGGGGAATGGATCGAAGTGCTGGACAAGGAAGAACTGCCGGTTTACAGCCTCACGCCTTGCTGCCGTCCCGTATCCATCGCCTACGAAGATGATGATCTCTGGATCATTGATAAGCCCGCTCCCTTGGCCAGTCAGTCCAGCGAACGTCAGAGTGATGATACCTTGGAAAACATGTTATACGCGCACCTTGGCTGCCCGGCGAACTTCATCTATCGTCCAGTCAACCGCTTGGATAAAGGCACCAGCGGCCTGATGGTGGTGGCCAAGACTGCCCATGCCCAATACCGCCTGCAACGGCTGCTGCACACGGACGAATTCAAGCGCACCTATTTGGCGGTAACCGAAGGCACGCCGAAAGTGCCCCAGGGCATCATTGACGTTCCCATCGCAAAGGAGGATGCCGCCAGCATCAAGCGGGTGGTTAACCCTGCCGGCAAACCCAGTCTCACCCACTATCAGGTACTGGAAAGTGATGGGCACCGAAGCTTGATTCGCCTGCAGCTGGAAACCGGGCGAACTCATCAAATACGTGTTCATTTGGCTTACTTGGGCTGCCCCATTTGCGGTGACTTTCTCTATGGGCAGGAATTGCCGGAACTTCCCGGACGCTTTGCCCTTCACTCCGAGGAAGTCCTGCTCCATCATCCCATCACAGGGAATTGTCTTACCATCACATCTCCCCTGCCGAAGGAGCTTCGCCAGCTGCTTGCTCCAGCGCATTCTTAAGCCACGTCAGCCCCTTCTGTCGCAAGGACTCCAACGCCTCTGCTGTCGGCGTTTCCCCATAATCAATGCCAAGATTGCGCTGCAGCTGATCAATGCGACTGTTCCGGGAAGCAGGATCCTGATCGCTGTAGCGGCGCATCACGGTAACAGGTGTGCCCAGCAAATAGGCGAAAGCTGCACCGTGGAAGGAATCCGTCACCATGGCGGTGGCATGGGCAATCAGCCCCACCCACCCTTGCGGCGTGACATCCCCGTATTTTTCGCCTTCCTGCTGCCATGCTTCCTTGGTTGCCGGAAGAATCACGATCTTCCATCCGTGCTGCTTCGCTATTTCCTTCGCCTTTTGCCAGTAGGAGGAATTTTCCCCGATAAAATAGCACAACAGATAGTCCCCCTGAACTTTCGGTTCATCAGCAAAGCTCCGCCAAGCCTCCGGGGTAACCAGGAAGACAGGATCCGGCAAAACCGGTGCTTGACAACCTGCAAGGGTTTCGACGATTTTAGCGCCCTCTTCCTCCCGTACGCTGATGGAGCGGAAAGGTGCAATCAGCGCCTGCATCATGCGAGCCTTATGGCCTTTAGGCACTTCTGCAACCCCAAAGGACGGGGCATAGGCCAGTTTGGGCTTACCTGCATCGGCAAAAGAAAAGAAATACACAGGATTCAGCCAGGTAGGCGACCAGATTTGATCGCTGCCTGCAAGCAGCACATTGCACGTCCTGGAGGCTGCACGAAGCTCTGCTTCTCCACAGCATGGCGCAGAAATAGGCAGAGTTTCCCTTCGGAAAGCCGCAAGCGCTGCTGCTTTTCCCCTTGCCTGCCCCTGCTCCGCCTTCACAAGTCGCTTGCGAAGGCCGTCCAGCAGTAACTTAGGAGAGTTGCCGCAGTGCACCATGTTGCGGATTTTTTCTCCCGTGCCGGGCGCATAGTCCAGATGCATCGCCTCATAGCCAAGACTGTCCACCGCCCGTGCCAATGCCCAGGCCTGGAGGATGGAGCCGTAATTTTCATTATGCAGGAAGGTTATTATGCCTACTTTTGTCAATGTCATCACCCTTTCCGGAAGCATTGTAGCACGCCGCAAGTCATGCTTCAAGGTATAAAAAAAGCTTCGAACCAAGTCGAAGCTTTACTGTGCGACCGACGGGACTTGAACCCGTACCCATTGCTGGACACGCCCCTCAAACGTGCGCGTATGCCAATTCCGCCACGGTCGCAAGTCAAACAGCAATGTATAGTATAGCGATCAGGGACATTTTTGTCAAGGATTTTTTTCGGTTCAGGAATTTCTAAAGTAAATAAGTGAATTCCCAAAGTAAATGCCAGAGCTGCATTTAACAGTGGCATTTAGTCTTGGAAAGAAGGTTCCAGATTCAATGAAAAATGAGCAGCACAAGAAGCATCTTACCCTGCAAGATCGGATTGAAATTCAGGAGTGCGTCAGCTGCGGCATGAGGGAGCATATCAGAACTTGACAGCTCCTTTTTGCATATTTTCTGTATAAACCATTCTTTTGGAATTCGCACCGCGACGTATGACTTCTGGCACCTGATGGCAATTGAAACTGCGCTCGCGGGTAAAAATGCGCCGGGAGAACTCATCCGTTTCACCACCGTTCAAGCCGAAGGCAAAGCAGATCTGAAAAACTGTGTCACGCTTGATGGGCTGCTGCAGAGTAAACCATTCGCGTATTTCCCTCGGCGCATCCATGTCGGCCTTCGCAAAAGCAGTACGGATGAAGGCAACCTTGGCTTCGATGTCAGAAGCTTTTCCCTTATTGCCGTGTTCCGATATGAACTCAGTTATTGTGACAGAGAAAGGCCGAAAGAGCTGCACCACCTGGAGCAGCTCTTCAATGAAGTTGTCATCTTCCCACGAGATCGTCTCCAAGGGTTTCTGGATTACCGTGGTATAGGATGGAATGCTTTTCACTCAAATGCTCCCTTCTGTTTTTGGGCAACCTCGTTCATTGGCGTGGAGGGAAAACCTTAAAAAAATAGGTCTCTTCCTGTAGTAATTCTGGCACGTGCTTAATAAGCAAATCCATCAATTTTTTAGCGAGTCCGCTATAGGCAGCCTGCTTTTCATAGGTGTTGACGCCGCCATCCTTATTGACAAGCTCAC
>CAVKHY010000114.1:0-6684 GCA_963656345.1 bacterium
AGGAAGAAATCAATATGGCAGCACCTTACATCGATTTGATTCGCTACGTCAGTGTTGCTGATAAAACCACCGTGAACCTTCGGGAAACCCCCGGGGGTTCGGTCACCCTCCGTGTGCTCCACGGCACCCCGGTGAGAATCACGCCCCAAAAGGAAAACGGGGCGTATTCCTTTGTCACCTTGTGGGAACCACTGAAAAGATGTGGTTACATGATGACCAAGTACCTCACCACAAGTGCCCCTGCCGGAAGTAGAGATTTGTCCACCCAGACTTTCGGCTCGGCTACCTTGAAAAAGGGCAGCCGTGGGCAGTATGTGTACAATCTGCAATGGCACTTGAAGGATAAAATCGATGGGTCTCTGGCTGCGGATAGCGTTTTCGGTGACGCAACGGAAAAAGCAGTCATTACTTTTCAGAAGCGGGCAGGCCTAACCGCCGACGGCTTGGTAGGCAAGAAAACCAAGGAAGCCCTCTGCGTCGAGTATGCGCCCAACGACTTTTTCACCAACAAGGAAACCGATTGAGCATCATTGCCCATCAGGGCGATAAGCTTTGTGGATCTCCTTGTACATGCTTCCGAATTCTTCGCTGGTGGGTGGGTAGATTCGGTGCCAATCCTCCAGCTGAATCAGGTCATCTCCGAAGCCGATGTTGTTGGGATACTGGGGGTAGCGGATGAAAAGCTCCTGCACGCTGTTCACATTGTAGTGGATTTTCAGGATCTTCAGGGCGGCCTTTTCCCGCTCCTCTTCCGTTTCGGCGGTGGTGAAGGGCTCGGTTTGGCTGTTTCGTAGTATGATGTGATTTTCCAGCATCATGTCCACAATGTCGGCAGCAGGCAGCACCGCATCCCAATTGTCCTGATGAATGGTGTTAAACTCATTGCATTCGTTCCATCCGCCCACATGATGAGCCAGCTTCCACCCAGCAAGGTCAAGGGTATACTGCTGCAAGCTGGGGGAAAGGGGACTGAAATCCTCGTCCCCCCAGTGGGGTTCCCCTTCCACGTAAGGCATGGCGCAGGTGGCGTTGATGTAGCCGTCACCGTACGCATCCGATTTGACATAATACCACAGGTAGCCCCCGGAGTGCTTCTCTTCGATGTAGGTCAGCAGTTCGCCCCCGGCAAACCGGCCGATGACATGCCCGCCCGGGGAAGAGCGGAAGTTTACATTGGTGTACACCACCTGTATCAGGGGGGTGTCTTCCGCCAAGGCTGGCAGGCAGGGAAGCAGCAGGCACAGGGCAAGCAGACAAGACAGAATTTTTTTCATCACAACCTCCTTGAACAACAGAAAGGAAGAAATCAATATGGCAGCACCTTACATTCATTTGCTTCGCTACGTTTGCGCCGAGTATGCGTATAACGACTTTTTTAACTGGGCGGATTCCTGATGCTTCAGTCAGCTGCAGGCCGGAAAATCTCACATAGCTTTTCGTATATGTTCCTGAAGAGGGGAGAAAACGAGCGGTCGGCGCTGTGCCAATCCTCAATTTGAAAGAAAGCGGCTGTGGTGCCGTCCGGATAGGTGGGGGTGCGGTCGAGAAGCTCCTGCACGCTGTTCACATTGTAGTGGATTTTCAGGATCTTCAGGGCGGCCTTTTCCCGCTCCTCTTCCGTTTCGGCGGTGGTGAAGGGCTCGGTTTGGCTGTTTCGTAGTATGATGTGATTTTCCAGCATCATGTCCACAATGTCGGCGGCAGGCAGCACCGCATCCCACTGCGCTGCATCTGTGCGGGAAATACCATTGTATGTTGTATCCCAGCAGTTGATGTTGTGCGCCAACTTCCAGGCAGTAAGGTCGATAAGGTATTGCCACAGGCTGGGGGTCATGGGATCAAAATCCTCGTCCCCCCAGTGGGGTTCCCCTTCCACGTAAGGCATTGCGCAGGTGGCGTTGATGTAGCCGTCACCGTACGCATCCGATTTGACATAATACCACAGGTAGCCCCCGGAGTGCTTCTCTTCGATGTAGGTCAGCAGTTCGCCCCCGGCAAACCGGCCGATGACATGCCCGCCCGGGGAAGAGCGGAAGTTTACATTGGTGTACACCACCTGTATCAGGGGGGTGTCTTCCGCCAAGGCTGGCAGGCAGGGAAGCAGCAGGCACAGGGCAAGCAGACAAGACAAACATTTTTTCACGGTTCAATCCTCCATTTGTAAAATTAACGAAAGAAAGCACAAAATCCTTCCCGATGAAGAAGAAAGGAATTTTCATGATACGTTATCCACGACTATTAGACAGTTCCCTGAAGGAGCAGTGCCGCCTGCGTCCTTCCCGATTGCAGGTCACGGAGCGGCTTGCCCCCCTGTCCCAGGCGGAAATGACCCTGCCGGAGGGGGAAGCGGCGGTTTCGCCCGGCATGTTTGCGGAGCTGTACGATGCCTTCGGCTCCATGGGCGTCTTCCGCGTTGCCCAGTGCAGCCGAACCCTGGGCAGTGCAGGGGGACAAACGGTGACCTTGGAGCACGGCCTTGCCACCCTGGGGGATGATGTGCTCCCCGGCTACACGGAGCTGGGGGGCGCCGGCATGACCACCGCCGCCGTGCTTCAGTGCCTCCTGAATCGCCAATCGACGCAGCGCTGGGTGCTGGGGGACTGCGAGTATACGGAGGAGGTGGCCTACAGCTGGGAAAATGAGGATCTGCTCACTGCCGTGCTTGCCGTGGCGTCTCCCTTGCCCGGTCATCCGGTGTGGTGCTTTGACCAGTCCGTCCTTCCCTGGCGGCTTCACCTGCGGAAGGCTTCGGAGGAGATCTGCGAGTGCCGCATGAGCCGGGGGCTTAAGCAAGTGAATGTCACCTACGACCGGCAGAACCTGTGCACCCGGCTGTATCCCCTGGGCTACGGGGAAGGGGCGGATCAGCTGACCATTGCAGGCGTCAACGGGGGCGTTCCCTATCTGCAGGCGGATACCGCCGGGGAGGAAGGCGTTGTTGCCCGGGTGTGGACGGACACCGCCATCACGGAAGCATCCACCCTCCTGGCTGCCGCCCAAAGGGAGCTGGAGGCAAGCTGCCGCCCCCAAATCACCGTGGAGGTAACGGGCAGCGAATTGGCTTCCATCACCGGGGAATCCCTGGATCGGCTGAAGGTGGGCAGGCTGTGCCGCATTCCCCTGCCGGGGGAAAAGACCGTCATTCTCCAGCGGATCGTCACCGCCCATCACCCGGATGTGATGAACGCCCCAGAGCAGGTGCGGCTGACCCTTTCTACCCCAGGGCAGGATGCGTCCGCCACCCTGGCCTCCCTTGCCCGGAAGGCTTCCGTGGGGGAAAACTACAGCCAGGGCGCCCCTAGCGAGTACAGCATGCTCTTCGGGGATAACTGCGACGGGGAGCACCCGGCAGTGATGCGGTTCTTCATCGATGAGGATGCCATTCATGTGAACAGCGTGCAGGTGCGCTTCAGCCGGGAGGCCTTCCGTGCCTATGAAAAGTCCACCGCCGCCGGGGGACAGATCGTCGCCTCGGATGATGCCCTGGCCATCGGCTCTGCCTACATGAACAGCAGCAAGCGGGTACCGGTTACCGACGGGTACGTGACCCTGACGGCCTCCGCTATGGATCATAGCCACAAGGGCGCCCTGAAGCTTGCTGCCCACACCCACGGCATGGTGTACGGCATTTACGAAGGGGAAACGTGCGAAAGCGTCGCCGTTACCGTGGACGGGAATGCCGTGGAGGAGGCGGAAGCGGCCTCCGGCAGCTTTGACGCCATCAAGTACCTGAAGCGGGACAGCCGGGGGAGGATCCGGCGGGGGGCATGGCATGAGGTGCGGTTCACCCCTTCCGGCCTGGGGCGGATTACGGCCAATCTCCATGTGAGGAGCTTTATCAGGAGCACTACGGGGGCCGTGTTATAAAAAATCATCAGGTTGATTCTATCCTGAAGAGAATCTAAAAGATGGGTGCCGAAGGAGTCCAGAGGGCGACGGTCAAGCCCTCTGGAATAAACATCATCGAAAACAAAGATGTTCCCCAAAAGATGGGTACCCGAAGGGGTCAAGGGGGCGACCGGAAAGCCCCCTTGAAGCTCCTTTAAGGAGAAGCAGGAAAGTGTAAAGCTTTGATTCCTTTGAAAAAAGCTATGATGCTTCTTCCCAAGGGCTTTGCGGTCGCCCTTGGGGAACCTTCGCCGCCCCTTCGGAAGCGGCTTGTCTTCAGATGCGAGGAAAAGAATTTTTCCTTTGCAATCCCCATAACCTTTCAAAAGGATGCACCCGAAGGGTTCCAAGGGGCGATCGGAAAGCCCCTTGGAATAAACGTGAAAGACAAGAAACAGGAAACTCTAATAGTTGGGTGCCGAAGGAGTCCAGAGGGCGATCGGAAAGCCCTCTGGAATAAACATAAAACACAAGAAACAGGTAACAGCATAAGGTTGATACCTTTGCAAAAGTCTTGTTGCGCAAGGGGGCTTTGCGGTCGCCCCCTTGACCCCTTCGCCGCCTCTTCGGAAGCAGCTTGTCTTTGAATGCAGCTTATCTTCAAACAAAATGATTTTGCGATTTTTTGAAAAGACGAAAAATGAAAGGAGAACAAGAATGACCCACACTTGGTACTATCCCATCAACCTGTCCCATCCCCTGAAGCTGCGGGAGGCGCCCGAGCCCCTCTTCACCGGGGACAAGGCCGCCCATACCCTCGCCCTTACCGTGACCCGGGGCGAGGAAGCCGTGCCCCTTACCGGGGGCGTGCTCCGGGGCTATTTCATCCGCGGGGACGGGGAGACCCTGTTCTTCACCGGCACGGTGGAGGGCAACACCGGTGTCCTGACCCTGCCTGCAGGCTGCTATGCCGCCGCCGGGGCGTTCACCCTGGTGGTGAAGTGGGCAGGGGATGCGGAAATCACCACCCTGCTGGCGCTTACCGGCAGCGTGCTGGACAGCAGCACCGACGCCGTGGCGGACCCGGATCGGGTGATCCCCTCCCTGAACGAGCTGCTGCAGCAGGTGGCGAAAATCGAAGCCGCCGCCACCCGGGCAGACACGGCAGCCGCTCAGGCGGAAGCCGTGACCCAAAGTGTCACCGACAAGCTGAACCGGGGGGAGCTGACCGGCAGGGGGCTCACCATCCTGGGGTATTACGACAGCGTTGCCGCCCTGACCCAGGCCGTGCAGCACCCTGCCGCCGGGGACTGCTACGGCATCGGCACATCTGCCCCCTACACCCTCTACGTGTACGACGCTGTGGGGGACATGTGGCGCAGCCATGGTTCCCTTACCGGCATCCCTGCCGGGGGAAGCGCCGGGCAGGTGCTG
Organism: bacterium; assembly: GCA_963656345.1. Classification (GTDB taxonomy): domain Bacteria; phylum Bacillota; class Clostridia; order Christensenellales; family Aristaeellaceae; genus CAKUFA01. The sequence goes on from CAVKHY010000114.1 coordinate 5,263, forward strand.
ACCCGCCTGTCCGATACGGAGGGAGATACCGGCTGGACATCCCCTCCCGTAACCTCCGTCAACGGCATGACCGGGGCGGTGACCCTGCCTGCATCCACCCTGGAAAGCCACACCCTGGGCTCCTTCAGCTGGTGGATGGAAAGCGGCGTTTGGACGCCCCTGACCAAGCACGACCTGACGGAAGGCGGGCTGTATCTGGTGATCTTCCGCATGGAGCTGGCATCGGCAGTCACCGGGCAGGTACTGGCAGGCATCGGCCTGAATGGGACTTACACCGCAATACAGATTGTTGTAACGGGTGTAAGTGGGGCACACACAACCGTAACAGGCGTATTTCAGGCACAAAGTGGGGATTCTGTCTCCTGCAGCGTGTACGGTGCGGCGGCGGGCACCTACACCCTGGCCAGCGCAGGGGTCAGCCTGGTGAAGCTGGCGTAACCGAAGAAAGCAGGTGAAAGCATGGAACCTTGGCTGCAAACATTGGTGACGGTGCTCATGACGGTGCTGGCCTCCAACGGGTTCTGGACGCTGATTCAGTGCCGCCGGGAGGGCAGGGACAAGACGGGGAAGCTGCTCCGGGGCATTGCTCACGACCGGATCATTTCCCTTGGAGAGCGAGCCCTGAGGCAGGGGCAGATCACCTCCGACGAGTTTGAGAATCTGTACGACTATCTGTATCTGCCTTACAAAGCCCTCGGGGGCAACGGCAGTGCGGAGCGCATTGTGGAGCAGGTGAAGAAACTGCCCATCAGAAAGGACGGAACAAAATGAACAAGGATACGATCATTCGCAAACTGACCTCCCGGAAGTTCTGGCTGGCGCTGGTGTCCTTCGTGACCCTGGTGGCCGCCGCCTTCGGCATGGCGGAGGAAACCGCCGCCCAGCTGGGGGCGATCATCATGGCCGGCGCCACCGTCATCGCCTACATCTTCGGCGAAGGCATGGTGGATGCGGAAAGGGAGGAGTGATTTTTGCGAGAGGGAAGCTTTTGTGCCAAAAGCTCCCCTCTCGCGCTCTCCCCGAAAACCAACAAGGGCAGGGACACGTTTTCGGGAGGGGCAGCTTTTATGCTAAAAGCTCCCCTCCCGGACCCACCCCCGAAAACCAGCTGGATACATATTGTTGATAGGAGTGCATCCGAAGGGGTCAAGGGGGCGACCGGAAAGCCCCCTTGGAATAGGCATGAAAGACCAGAAACAGAAAACCCAACAAGTAGGATGCCCCGAAGGAGTCCAGAGGGCGACCGGAAAGCCCTCTGGAATAGGCAGTAAGGACAAGCAACAGGAAACCCCAGTAGTAGGGTGCCCCCGAAGGAGTCCAGAGGTAAGTGAGCGGCTACACGCCAGTGGCGTGTGCAGTAGCCGCGAACGCATCAACCGAAACGAGCGGCTGTAAGCCGCGACGATTGAGGTTGCGGAACGA
>CAVKHY010000115.1:0-6607 GCA_963656345.1 bacterium
CTTCCGCTGGAAGGCACGGATTGCGGCCACGTCATCCGCTTTGCAAACCCCATCTACCGTTGCGCTGTAGTAGCCCAAAGCAGTAAGCCGCTCCTGCAGTCTGGACACCGCATCCCCGGTAACCCCCAGCTTAACGACCGTCACATTGTCTTTGGTAATCGGCGTAGGTGTAGGCGTGGCCGTGGGTGCCGGTGTGGCAATGGGGGCAGGCGTTGCCGTCGTGCCCGCCGCTAAGGCGTTGATGCTAAAGAGCAGATTGTACGTGCTTTTGCCTGCAACGCCGTCTGCTTCCAGCCCGTTATTGCTTTGGAAATTCTTCAGGGCAGTCACACTGCCGGAGCCGAAATTGCCATCTACCTTGCCGGAGTAATAACCAAGTTCCTTTAACCGTTGCTGCACCAGTTTGGCATCACTGCCGGAAGAGCCCTTCTGCACCTTGCTTTCCGGAACAGTAAAGGTAGGCACGGGGGTAGGCGTAGCTGTAGGGATAGGAGTGGGTGTCGCATCTGCAGCAAGAGCGTCGCTGCTAAGCAAAAGCTTTTGCGTCTCGGCACCGGAAATGCCGTCAGCCGTCAAACCATTCTTTTTCTGGAACGCTTTTGCTGCGCTCTTGGTCGCTGCATCATAGGTGCCGGTAATATCGCCGGTATAGTAGCCAAGTTCCTTCAGCCGGGCCTGGATAGTTTCCACCAGTTCGCCGGTATTGTTCAGCCGAACAATCACGCCATCCACCGGGGCAAGGGTCATGACTGTCGTTTTGACCCCCTTGCTGTTTTTAGGCGTACCGCTATAAAGCATGGCCTGCAGATTCGCATCCGCAATGCCGGTTACAGGATAGCTGTTGGCAGACTGGAAAGAAGTCACCGCATACTGGGTAGCATCGCCGAATTTGCCGTCAGCCTTTCCGGTCAGGAAGCCAAGCTCAATCAACGCACTCTGCAGTGCCTTTACGGCAGAACCTTCCGAACCCTTCTGCAGTACCACGTAAGAGGTTGTGTTCTCAACAGGCTCCAAGGTAGCCACAGGTGTAGGCGTTGGAGTAACCTTGACCACTTGCTTAAGCACAATGTAGTCTGTCTTTACGTAGCCCTCCGTGCCGTTATATTCCACCTTTGCGAAGGTGCCGGACACGCTCTTCACCGTCAGTGCCGCACCCTTGGGAATCTTTTTCAGGATGTCACTGTTGGTGGACTGCCGTGCCCGCAGGTTCACGCTGTCGCTGGTCACCGTTTCATAGGGATACCCAGTCACCGTTTCCACCGGCACAGGCGTAGGGGTAATGATGACCGACTCATCGGTAACGATGTAGGTCTTCAAAATGTACCCGGTACGATTGTTGTAGGTCACCTTGAAGTAGCTGCCGGATGAACCCGTTACCGTAACAGAGGCACCTTGTTCCAGCCGTTCCAGCACGGTTGCTGTAGAGGATGCCTTGGCACGCATGTTCACCTTATCGCTTGTCACCGTCATAAAAGGATAGGACAAGTCTGCCAATGCTGCCGTACAAAATAGGAGCACCGCTGCAAAGAGCGAAAAGGCAAAGCATAGCCTCACGTTACGGGTGTTTCTCATCCAACAGTTCCTCCACATCAAAAGGATTGTGGTCTGTTACAGCAAATATAACATCAATTCATTTTAACCCTTAAAAATCAAAGTGTCAACATTTTTTCTTCATCATTTCGTAACATTTGCATGAACTTCCCCTGCCTCACAAAGAATCCATCTCCCGGCCGTAAACATCGTAGAGATAAGCCGTGTCTTCCTTCTTGTCATGCCAAACGTTTTCATCCGGCCAAAGGAGATCCGTCTCTCCCGGTGTGCTCAGGGTACCGATGTTGATGGTTTGCCCAGGCGCAATGACCGTCCCTTCAGGGAAGACGAAGATTTCCTTTCCCCGTTCCGAGTACAGATACCAGCCGGACAGATCCACCGCTGCTTCCCCATTGTTGCGGACAGAAACGGTATCCTGTGCATTGGATCGGTCACTGATGACAACACCGGAAACCTTAGCAGGCAGCTGTGCCTCAGGCAGCATGGTTACGTTGGCTACTTCATCTGTCAGGGTCACAAGCACGCCCTCCCCTGCGTCCTGGGTAACAACAACCTTTGCGCCAAAGGACGTGAGCAGCGACACAACGGATTCCGCCGGGGTGTCGTCTCTTTCCGCCGTGCTGGTGGAAATCACGGCAACCTGCGGCGTTACGTTCCGCACAAGGGAAGAGGATGTGGCATCGTCCCGGCCGTGATGCGCCACCTTCAGCACATCCGCATGCTTCAGTGCTTTGGCCGCCAGCAGCGTGCGTTCCTCTGTGAATTCCATATCCCCGGCCAGCAGCATGGTACCGGCCTTGGTTTCCACATACAGCACAAGGGAATTGTCATTTTCGCTATCGTCATTTGCCTCCAGCGGGGCAATCACGGCGATCGTGCCCCCATCGATGGGCAGGCTGTCCCCTGCCTTCAGCCAGGTAACTTCTGCTTCTCGCAGTGCGGCTGCCAACACCATGGGATGCTTGGAAGTTTTTACGTCCGTATAATAGGCGGAAGCATACCAATGATCCACCGTTACCCCGGACATGGCCAACGCCCACAGTCCCCCTGCATGATCCTTGTCCGTGTGGGTAAGGATCACACCGTCTAAGTGGGTAATGCCCCGGGTACGCAGCGCCGCAGACACTGTGCCCCAGCTTTCTGCTGTACCCGTATCGATCATGTACCGGGTCGATCCGCTTTCCAGCAGCAGACAATCCGCCTTGCCCACATTCAGTGCAAGCAGTGTGGTTTCTTCCGCTGCTGCAAGCACGGCAACACAAAGCATGCACAGGGTAAGCAGTACAAGCAGCCATCGTTTCATCTTCATCGCCTCCGTTCATTCAACGCTCTTCGGGTACTGCTTCTTCCCCGGCGGGACAAAATCCTGCCGAACGATCCTTGCAGTGCAATTTTTCTCTTGCATTTTTCTCTTTTGTGTGGTACACTTGCGCTTGCACCTGAGAGATATTCTTCATGTGCGCCTATGGGGCATTGGCACAGTTGGTAGTGCGCTACATTCGCATTGTAGAGGTCACGGGTTCGACTCCCGTATGCTCCACTTTTTTATTTAGACGACTTCATCTTCGCTGGGATGGAGTCGTTCTTTTCTATTTTGCCAACAAGAAGCTGCCGCCACGCCCAAGCGTACAGTAGCTTCTTGTGTTCCCTGTCCTATTTATCTGTTCCTATTAGCCCATTGCCTTGCAATACTCTGCATTTTCTTTAACTTCCGTGATAGTGCTCATGAGTGCGTTGCATGTCTTACCATCAAAAAGCTTGATGAAGCTGACCGGCTTGTCAAAGGGCGGCTTTAGCAGATCAGCAACACTGTTCATATAGCCGTTTTGCTCAATATGGTTGATAATTTTATGGACAAAGGCAATCTGCCGTTGATTCAGGGACTGGTCGTTGATGAAGGCGGAGAACGCCTGCATGGCTGCCTCATGATCCATTTTTGCAATCTTTCGGACAAGCAGACCGAAAGGCGTATCCCCGAATTCACGCCGGTAGTCTTCTCTGCTGCCCAGCTCGGTGGTCAACACCCGTTCCAGCTCCTCATAGTCCCCCTGCAGTAGCTTCATGTTGTGCGTCAGCTTATAAATGGCCATGGTGTTCCCATTTTCGTTGATGTATCGGTTGACCTTCTGCCGATAATCCTCAAAATCATAGGCCTGTTCCAATGGATTGCCTTCTCCCAGAAACAGCACCGGATCTTCCAATCGGGTGATGACGGACTTCTTCGGATCTCCCTGATCCAGAAACTTGATTAATCCCCGCAGCTCCGTCCTTGCTTTTTCAAAGCGAAGCACATCCCTGTCCGTCCAAAATCTATCGGTCAGAAGCTCCTGAATGACGGGCAATTTTTCCTGCACCTGAGGAATGCTGATTTTTCTCTTCAGCGCACCGGCAGTATCACACAGTGTGTTTTTCCCGGCCTTAAAAGATGGCATCTGCTCCATGTCTGCAAGCATCAAACCATACATAAAGTTGTCGAAGCGTTTGGCCAGTTCATCATCCTCCTCAAGACAAACGAGGGGTGCAACATACTTCAGCAGTTCCGCCTTGTCCCCCTCGCTGATGGCGTCAAAGGCAGTCTCCTGCTTGTACTTCTCCACATAGACCCGTTGAAGCTTCACGGAAATCAGCGTCGGATTCAGTGCCGCCACCTGACCACGACAGCCATCGGCCATGGTCTTGCGCCACGCCTGATAGTCTTCCCTTGCATAGGTACTTTCCTGCAAAAGAGACATCAGCTGTACCTGCTTGCCGAAGATATTCTCGCTGAGGGTCTTCACATTCCGTGCTTCAAACCCATCTTTGTGGGCACGGAAATATTCAAAGTTCCCGCAATAGTCGAAGATCAGGAACCGCCGCTTATCCGTGTATTCCCCATCGATCTGATCCACACAGGTTAGCCCCTTGCACAGTCGGGTGCCCCGTCCGATCATTTGCCAGAATTTGGCCTTGGAACGTACCTTTTTGAAGAACACCAGATTGACGCAATGGGGCACGTCAATACCCGTATCCATCATATCCACAGATACGGCGATAAAGGGAGGCTTATCCTCCTGCTTAAAGTCATCAATAACAGTCTGGGCATAGGAATCATCGCAGATGACTCGTTGAACAAAGGCGCCCTTGTGCCGGGGATACAGTTTATTGAACCGCTCCAGAATGAACTCCGCATGCCGCTTGTTCTGGGCAAAGATGATGGTTTTGCCGATGCGGTCGCCCCCGGCCACGCGAATTCCCCGCTCCATCAAATCCTGCAACACGATATCCACGGTGGACTCATTGAAGATGTAATTGTTGATAGCCGCCGAAGGAATGAAGTTCGGCAGCGTACCATCCTCGATAAAATCCTCCTCATAGCGCCGCTTGTCCTCCTCGGACAGGTCGTCGTAAGTGATGCCTTCATCCAAGAATTTGGTCTTTACCTCATAATTGTAGTACGGTACGAGGACATGATCTTTCAGCGCGGTTTCATAATCGTAAGCATAGGTAGGCACACCATGGGCCATTTCGAAAAAATCGTAGGTATTGCGGTCAACGTCGGTTTTCGGAGTGGCAGTCAAGCCTACCAGAATGGCATCAAAATAGTCGAAGATGGCACGATACTTTTTGAAGATGCTCCGGTGGCTTTCATCAATGATGATCAAATCGAAATGGGCAGGCGAAAACAGCCGCACCCCGTTTCTGCTCTTGGTATCATCAATGGCGTTGAGCATGGTGGGATAGGTGGAAAAGACGATTCTGGCATTCCGATCATCCTTGTTGGTGCAAAGATTGCACAGGGACATATCCGGCAGATAGTCCTTGAAAGCATCCTTAGCCTGCTTCACCAGGGCGGTGCGATCTGCAAGGAACAGAATGTTGGTGACATACCTGCCCCGGCTGAGCACATCCGTCAGGCTGGCGGCGGTGCGGGTTTTCCCCGTGCCGGTAGCCATGACCAGCAGATGCTTACGAAATCCCTGCTCGAGCTTATCGCACACGGCACGGATGGCTTCTTTTTGATAATAGCGATTGGTGATACGGTCGTCAACGGTAACAGCTGACAAATCCAGCCGTTCTTCCCGGCGGTTCATCAGCTTCTGCAGATCGTCCTTGCTGAAAATGCCGCTGACCTTCCGCTGGGCTGAGGTTTTGTCATCCCAGAAATAAGTATCAAAACCGTTGGTGACAAACATCATGGGACGGCGGCCGAATCTGCGCTCCAGGCAGTCCGCATACAGCACCGCCTGCTTGCGGCCAACGTTGGGATCCTTGCTGGTGCGCTTCGCCTCCACCACAGCAAGGGGATACCCGTCCTTGCCGAAGAGTACATAATCGCAGTAGCCGACCTGATCAATCTTGCCGGCCATGCCCTCCACCTGATATTCCTCCTGCACATCCGCATCCGTGCCGGTAAGCTTCCAGCCCATTTCCCTCAAATCCACATCGATGTAGATCTTTCGGGTCTTGAACTCGGAAAGCTCATCCGAATGGAAGGTGCGAACTTCCTTGTGCTGTTCCTTTTCCGCCGTGTACCGGGCAGCCATGCCGGCAATCTGCTTGCGGAGCGCATCAATTTCGGCGTTCTTCTCATCTAGAAGGCTTTCCTGTTCCTTGATTTTCTTGGTGTCCACAAGAACCTGCTCCGTGGGAATCAGGCTTTCGTCAAACTTCCGCTCCTGATAATCCGTGCCGTAGCAGTAGTCAATCCACTGAATGAACTCAAACAGCCCCTTCAAGGACATGAGTGCATCGCTCTTCTGCACACTTTTCTCCGTGTGCACGGCCAGATTCCCCAGCTTGATGATAAAGGGCAGCTTGCCCCAGGTATTGCCATCCACGGCAAAGCGGAAGGAAGGTTCATGAATCAGGGACTGGAGATTGTCCTTATAGGGCATCTCCATGGTGGTATCCGCAGCATACACCCACTTGACCGCCAGCTCCAGCGCCTTGCGACAGCCCACGGCGCACATAGAAGGAGCGGTTGCATACACCCGTTCCGCCTCCATAGCGGCAGCAGAAAACAGAGCATATTCGCTGCGTTCTTTCAAAAACTCGAAATTGGTCACGTTCGTATCCC
>CAVKHY010000116.1:0-6601 GCA_963656345.1 bacterium
CCTGAATCTAGCGCGTCTGCCAATTCCGCCATTCCCGCAGATGACAAGGAATATAAATTCGCTGTCTTGCGGCAAATTCCTGCTTACAGGAAATATTTTTTTCAAAAAAAGATGGCAGATGCAGAACGCTGACTGATTAACACACCACTAGGGGAAAGCAAATGCAGCGACAAAGCCAATTTGCATAAAAAACAAAGAAAAAACAAAGAAAATGAACAAAAAATGCAATATTGTCCTTGCAATCTTTCACAGCCTGTAGCATAATAAGACAATCTTTCCTGTGGAGGGAAGACTGCTGCAGGCAGGCTTCCCGGCAAGGACGCATCAGGAAAGAGAGTATGGGTGTGGCCGACGGCGCAGATGAGTGCTTGATGCCTGCTCACGGAGGCGAAAACAATGAATTCCAAGATGGCGTTTTATATTCTGAAGCGCATTCTGCTGGCGATCCTGACGATCTGGATTGTCATCACCGTCACTTTCTTTGTGATGCACGCCGTTCCAGGCGGCACTTTCGTCAGTGAAAAAGCAATCTCCAAAGAGGCGCAGGCAGCGCTGGAAGCCAAGTACGGGCTGGATAAACCTTTGCTGGAGCAGTACACTACTTACCTGGGCGATATTGTGACCAAGTTTGACTTCGGCCCTTCCCTGAAGCAACGCGGACGTCAGGTGATTGACATCATTCTGGACGGTATGAAGACCTCCGCAAAGATTGGCTTGATTGCCGCCTTCAGTGCGGCAGTGCTGGGCATTGTGCTGGGGTCGGTGGCAGCACTGAGGCGAAATACCGTGCTGGATAAGGTGATCATGGTCATTACGACCGCCTTCGTATCGATGCCGTCCTTTATCATGGGCTCGTTTCTGCTGATTATCTTCTCAGTGCGGTTGGGCTGGCTGCCGGCCAACGGTGCATCCAGCGCAGGTTTGGTTCTTCCTATCATTACATTGGCGCTGTATCCTGTATCCTACATTACTCGTTTGACCCGTTCTTCCATGCTGGATGTGTTGGGTCAGGATTACATCCGCACCGCCCGTGCCAAGGGTGTACCCGGACGGCGAATCATCTTCGGCCATGCACTGAAGAATTCTTTGATTCCTGTCATTACCTACTTTGGTCCGATGCTGGCGTTTATTGTGACCGGTTCCATGGTGGTTGAACAGATCTTTGCCGTGCCCGGCATCGGCCGCCAGTTTGTTTCCAGCATCACCAACCGTGACTATACCATGATTATGGGTACAACGATCTTCCTTGCGTCCTTGATCGTGATCATGAACTTGATCAGCGACCTGCTTTACAAGGTTGTTGATCCCCGCATTGACTACGAATAAGAGGAGGCAGCAAAGATGCGTGACAGTCATAAGCCCTTTAGTATGCAGTTGGATCCCGAGCTTTTCACGCCTGCAACGGCAGAAGAGAAAGCTTACATCGCTACCATGCGGCCTTCTTCCACCTTCTTTAAGGATGGCATGAAGCGGCTGCTGAAGAACAAGGTGGCAACCATCAGCCTGATTGTGATCGTTTTGATCACCTTGGCTTCCATTATCATTCCTTATGTATGGCCGTATTCCTACGACAAGATGCTGGGTGTGACCCCTGGCCGTCCCGTGGACAGCTCCTACAACAACCTTGCTCCCTTCACCTACGGCAAGACGGAGCTGAAGAAGATCGAAGCAGGGGAGAGCGTGTTCCCGCATATCTTCGGCACGGACGCACATGGACGTGATTACTTCATCCGTGTTGTGTACGGCACCCGGATTTCCTTGGCGGTTGGTTTCTTTGCCAGCATTATCGTGCTGATCATTGGCACAGCCATTGGCTCCATTGCAGGCTATTGCGGCGGCAAGGTGGACTTGGTCATCATGCGGATTGTGGATATTATCTACTCTCTGCCGGATATGTTGGTGATCATTTTGCTGTCCGTGGTGCTGGGACAGGTACTGAATGTGGAAGGTACTATCCTGGAAGCCATTGGTTCTAACATCATCAGTATGTTCATCGTCTTCGGTCTGCTGTACTGGGTGGGCATGGCTCGGCTGATTCGCGGTCAGATCCTTTCCCTCCGTGAACAGGAATATGTGCTCAGCGCTCAGGCAACCGGCGCCAGCGGCCGCTGGATCATTCGCAAACATTTGCTGCCTAACTGCATCAGCGTGCTGATTATCTCCACCGCATTGCAGATCCCCAGCGCTATTTTCACGGAAAGCTTCCTGTCCTTCCTGGGACTGGGCGTGAATGCGCCCATGCCTTCGCTGGGCTCTTTGGCTTCCGATGCATTGAACGGCATTACATCCTACACCTACCGGCTGATCATCCCGGCAGTTGTGATTTGCCTGATTGTTCTGTCCCTGAATCTGTTTGGCGATGGCCTTCGGGACGCCTTTGACCCGAAGCTGAACGCCTGAGAAAGGAGAGACGAAAGATGGCATTGTTGGAAGTCAAAGATCTTCGCACCTCCTTCTTTACGGATGCCGGCGAAGTGAAGGCTGTTGACGGGGTTTCTTTTGAACTGGATCACGGCAAGGTGCTGGGCATTGTGGGTGAAAGCGGCTCCGGCAAGTCTGTGACGGCTTACTCCATTATGCAGATCCTTGCCCCTACGGGAAAAATCGTCGGCGGCAGCGTGAAACTGGATGGGCAGGAACTGGTGGGCGCCGATGAAAAAACTCTGCACGGCGTTCGGGGCAACCGGATTTCGATTATCTTCCAGGATCCCATGACCAGCCTGAATCCTACATACACCATTGAGCATCAGCTGGTGGAGGCAATTCGCCTGCACACCAACCGAAATCGGAAGCAGGCAAAGGAACGTGCGCTGGAGATGCTTCAGCTGGTGAACGTGAATGAACCTGCCAGACGATTGAAACAGTATCCTCACGAAATGTCCGGCGGCATGCGGCAGCGGGTCATGATCGCTATGGCCTTGGCCTGTGAACCGGATATTCTGATTGCCGATGAACCCACCACTGCCTTGGACGTGACCATTCAGGCACAGATTCTGGAACTGATGCAGGATCTGCAGAAGAAGATGGGCATGGCCATTATCATGATTACTCACGACCTGGGCGTTGTAGCGCAGCTGTGTGATGACGTGATCGTTATGTACGCGGGTTCCATCTGCGAGCAAGGCACGGCAGATGATATTTTCTATCATCCCTGCCATGAGTATACTAAGGGCTTGATGCGCTCCATTCCCACGGCGGAAAACAACGGCCAGCGGCTGCAGCCCATTACCGGCACGCCCATCGACCTGCTGAACATGCCCAAGGGCTGCGCCTTTGCACCACGGTGCGATGCAGCCATGAAAATTTGCCTGCAGCAGAAGCCGGAACGTCTCTGCATCAGCGAGGGTCACTGCTCCAGCTGCTGGATGAATGTGAAGAATTCCCTTGTGGCGAAGGAGGCTGAAACCAATGGCTGAGCAGAATGAAAAGAAGCCTCTTGTTGAAGTCAAGGGTCTGAAGGAATACTTCGATATCAATACCGGCTTCCTCCGCACCAGACCGCTGAAGGCTGTGGATGATGTTTCCTTCTCCATCAACAAGGGCGAAACCTTGGGTTTGGTGGGGGAGAGCGGCTGCGGCAAAACCACGGTAGGCCGCACCATCCTGCACCTGTACAAGCCCACGGCCGGCGAAGTGTGGTACGACGGCAAGCAGATCAAGACCAAGCAGGATCTGCAGGAATTCCGCAAGAAAGCCACCATGGTGTTCCAGGATCCTTATTCTTCCCTGAACCCCCGCATGACGGTGTCGGACATTGTGGGTGAGCCGCTGGACGTGCATCACCTGTACAAGACCCGGCAGGAGAGGCAGGATCGGATTCTGGAATTGATGAGCCTTGTAGGCTTAAACAGCGAGCATGCTTCCCGGTATGCCCACGAGTTCTCCGGCGGTCAGCGGCAGCGCATCGGCATTGCGCGGGCACTGGCGGTAAATCCTGAATTCATCGTTTGCGATGAGCCTGTGTCCGCACTGGACGTGTCCATTCAGGCACAGGTCATCAACATGTTTGATGATCTGCAGGATCGTTTGGGACTGACGTATCTGTTCATCGCTCACGACTTGCTGGTGGTGCGGCACATTTCCGACCGAATCGCCGTCATGTATCTGGGCAAAATGGTGGAGCTGGCGGACGCAGGGGAGATTTACGATCATCCGCTGCATCCCTATTCCCAGTCCCTGCTGTCGGCTGTACCCCTGCCGGATCCTAAGGCGGCGCGCGCGAACAAGCGGATTGCCCTTACCGGCGATATTCCCAGTCCCCTCCATGCTCCCTCCGGCTGCCCCTTCCGCACTCGCTGCCGCTATGCGACGGAAGCCTGTGCCCAGTCCATGCCGCCCTTTGAAGAAGTGGAAAAGGGACACTTTGTTGCCTGCCACCGGGTGAAGGAAATCAACTGATTCGCTTCATTCACCATTACACAGCTCAAGGATGCGGAAACGCATTTTTGATACATTTATCCTGAAAGGGAGGAAATTACCATGAAGAAACTTGTTGCTCTCATGATGGCGCTGGTTATGACGCTGTCCTGCGTGGCTTTTGCCACTGCTGATGAGGCCAAGAGCAGCATTGCCGTGTCTCTGGCTTCCGAACCGGACACGCTGGATCCTGCCCTCAACTCCACCGTGGACGGTGCAACCATGACGGCTCACCTGTTCTCCGGTCTGGCAACCTGGGCACAGGATGAAGAAGGCAAGCTGAAGATCGTTGCCGAGTGTGCAGCTGAGCTGAGCGAGCCTGTGGCCAACGACGACGGCACCGTGACCTACACCTACACCCTGAAGGACGGCCTGAAGTGGTCCGACGGCAAGGATTTGACTGCCGGCGACTTCGAGTTCTCCTGGAAGCGTGCTGCTTCTTCTGCCCTGGGTGCTGACTACGGCTACATGTTCGAGAGCGTGAAGGGCTACCCGGACGATCTGGCTGTGGAAGCTACCGATGACAAGACCCTGGTTGTGACCCTGAACAACGCCGTTGCCTACTGGAACGAGCTGCTGGCTTTCCCGGCCTTCTTCCCGGTACGTGAAGACGTGGTTGCCAACGAGTCCTGGGCTACCGATCCTTCCACCTATGTGTGCAATGGTCCTTACACCATGACCGCATGGGATCACAACAGCAAGATCACCCTGACCAAGAATGCCAACTACTTTGCTGCTGACACCGTGACCATGGATCAGATTGAGTTCTATCTGTCCGACGATGCCAACAACATGCTGGCAAACTTCCAGAATGGTGACTGGCAGCTGATCGACGACGTCCCCACCTCTGAGATTGCCGCTCTGAAGGAGCAGTATCCCACCGAGTTCGTGGTGGCCGGCCAGATCGGTACCTACTACGTCTGCTGGAACATCAACGAGAACATCCTGCCTGCCGACACCACCCTGACCGGTGTGGAAGCTGCTAAGGCTGAGGCTGAAATCCGTCAGGCCATCTCCCTGCTGTTCGATCGCAACTACATCGTTGAAGAGATCGGCCAGGCTGGTCAGGTTCCTGCTTCCTCCTTCGTGGCCATGGGCATGACCGATGCTGACGGCACCGAGTTCTACAAGAACGCCGGCTCCAGCAGCGACTACGATGGCTACTACAACGTAAGCGCCGATGCTTACATGGACAACTGGGACAGCGCTCTGGAGACCCTGAAGAAGTACTATACTTACGATGAGTCTACCGGCATGTTCACCAACTTCCCCTCCATGACCTACCTGTACAACACCAGCGAAGGCCACAAGGCCATCGGTGAATATCTGCAGGGCGTGCTGGCCAGCGTGGGCATCACCATGAACCTGACCAACCAGGAATGGAACACCTTCCTGAACAGCCGTAAGGCCGGCGACTACACCATCGCACGTAACGGCTGGTTGGCTGACTACAATGACCCCATCTGCTTCCTCGACATGTGGGTAACTGCATCCGGCAACAACGACGTGCAGTACGGCAAGGGCGATAATGCGGATCTGGCCATGTACAACCTGGATCTGACCGCCTATGGCTATGACGTGAAGGTTGAGAACGGCACCTGGGCTGAAACCTATGACGTGCTGATCTCCACCATCAAGAGCTGCACCGACACGGATGCTCGCTATGCTATGATGCACATGGCAGAAGACATGCTGATGAGCACCGGCTGCATCACGCCTCTGTACTTCTACACCGACATCTATATGCTGGATGACAGCGTGCAGGGCTTCTACTCCAACCCCCTGGGCTACAAGTACTTCATGCACTGCACCTACGCTGAGTAATCAGCTTTGATGCAACCCCGGAGCCGGAACATGCGTCCGGCTCCTTTTTCCTTCATTTTTTATGAGAAAAGTGTGAAAAAAGTCCCCAACACTTGACATCGTGAGGAAAAAAGGCTATCATATAAGCGTCTTGACAAGTCTGATTGGGCTTGATGCGGGACATGCAGGTGTAACTCAATGGTAGAGTTCCAGCTTCCCAAGCTGGCTACGTGGGTTCGATTCCCATCACCTGCTCCACCACCGCATCAATCGCCTAGAGCAGCGAAGACGATCCTTCGCAGTTTACGCGAAATCATAAGGAGGAGATTCCCATGGCTAAGGAGCATTACGAGCGGAAAAAGCCCCATGTCAACATTGGCAC
>CAVKHY010000117.1:0-6498 GCA_963656345.1 bacterium
ATCCTGGAAAAAAGTTTTTGTTTTTTCGCCTGTCCACTTGACAGGGAGCGGTTCAAGTCGTTTCGCTTTCTTTGATTCAGCTCAGAAAATCAGAACTCGACTCTGGAAGCGATACATGATCTTCAGCCTGCTGAAGCGTTGACCGCCCTAACTCCCTGTCAAACCGATCCACTACTTCCAGCATGTCGGGCTGAATACGCCTACGAACTTCTTCCTTCAGCTGGGTCGGCACGCCGTAGTATGCTTCTGCCATGGCGGAGGCAATGGAGGTCAACGTATCACAATCACCACCCAAGGACACGGCTGTGCGGAGCACATCTTCGAAGGTTGTTCCTTCCAGAAAGGCAATGATGGCTTCCGGCACAGTGCCTTGGCAGCTTGAATCAGACAGGTAGACCGGACGAATTTCCGCCACCGTGCGGTTGAGGTCGTAGCCAAAGTTTTGCTCAACATAGGCCTTGATTTCTTCCTTGCTTGCGTGATGGCGTGCCATGAAGACAACACTGGCAGCGGCTTCTGCTCCCTTGATTCCTTCGGGATGGTTATGGGTTACATCTGCCGTGGCAGCAGCGACAGCCCGTGTTCTTTCAATCGTGTCGTAAAGCCAGCCAACCGGGGATACACGCATGGCAGAACCATTACCAAAGCTGCGGTAAGGGTGTGGATCTTCCTCGTACAACCAATAGCGGAAGCGTCCGCCATAGCCTGCATGGGGATACTTTTGCCCCCAGTACTGCATGGAATGAACCACAGAGGAACGAATCTCATCCAGTGAAGCGTCCTTGGGTACGCGAAGCAAACCATCTGCGATGGCAATGGTCATCACAGAATCATCAGAAAAACGAGAAGCCGGAACAAACAGCGGAAACACCTTGTTTTTCATCTTGAAATGGTGTTCATAAGGTCTTCCAACAATGTCTCCCAGAATAGCACCGTACATACAATAGAACCCTCTTTCTTTTTACTGTTTTTATCATCCAAGGAAGCCATCGAACCTTTTTACGACATCCAGCATATCCAGCTCAATGCGATGGTGTACTTCGGCGCGAAGATCGTCCGACATACCATAGAATGCTTCTGCCATGGCGCAGGCAATATCCGTCAGCGTGTCGCAGTCGCCCCCAAGGGATACGGCTGTCCGCATGACATCCTCAAAAGAAGTGCCTTCCAAGAAAGCCGTTATCGCCTCCGGAACCGTTTGCTGGCAGCTTTCCACATGATAATAGCCGGGACGAATCTCTTCAATGGTGCGGCTGAGATCGTAACCAAAGTTGCAAAGCACATAATGCTTGATGTCAGCTTTGCTGCTTCCTGTTCGTGCCAGAAAAATAACGCTTGCAACAGCCTCTGCACCTTTGATGCCCTCCGGATGATTGTGGGTCACGTCTGCTGTGGCAACAGCTACATCACGAGTTCGTTCGATGCTGTCATACAGCCATCCGGCGGCGGATACCCGCATGGCAGACCCATTGCCATAGCTGCCGTAAGGCTTGGGATTCCTGCAATGTAACCACCACCGAAAAGAAGAGCCATACCCTGCACGGGGATAGGTATTACCCCAACGCTGCATGGAGGAAATGACTTCCTGTCGGATCTGGTTGAGGTCAGCGTTCTTGCCGGCGTTCATCAGGGCCTCGGCAACAGCAACAGTCATGACTGTGTCATCCGTGTAATGGGAATTCGGCGAAAACATGGGGAAGTCCTTGGACTTGTCGCCTTGATCAAATTCATAAGGGCAGCCGACGATATCTCCTAAGATTGCACCATACATAGTTCGAAACACGTCCTTTCCTTTGGCTGCCTTTATGATACTCCGTTTTCCTGAAAAGATGGTCGCACGGAAAGCGACATTAGGCACCTAAGGTAGGTTGACCGTATTTGAAAAGTGTGGGATTGATCTCTGTTAGAATGTCATAGTGCTTTCTCTGAATAAAATAGGTAACAATAATGTCAAACTTACTGGAAGAGGACAGTGCCCATTCTGCCTTTTCAAGCAACTCTGTGGTTTCGTTCATATCCAGCTGCAGGGCGATGGCAAGGGCTACGGCCGTCTTCTTTTTCGGGTGATAATCGGGATTGCAGCGGATCTTGGAGAATAGTTTTCGATCCAGATTCGCCCGGGCGTAAACCTCGGAATCCTTGAGGCCTCTGGCGTCAATCATGCGGAATAGGCATTGCTGAAAGGTTTCACTGCTTCGGTTCAGCAGATCATTCAGCTCATCCGCGCCTGATGCGCTTCCGCTACATGACATGGGTTCGCTGTCCATACAACGTCCCCTTGAAGATAGGATCATCGACGGAAAGCACTTGTATTCATCGGCATGCCTGATATGCACTTCGGCATCATCAATGAAGGAAGCAACATCATCGAAAATCTTGCCTGAAAGCTCGAAAGATTCTCGGTCAAACACCACCAGCAGCACATTCATTTCATGCTCCAGCAGAAAGGCACTGATGACGTGTATAGCGATTTGCAGTGCTTTATCCTTCGGAAAGCGGTAAACTCCTGTGGCCATAAGCGGAAAGGCGATGGATTTGCACCCAAGGTCCAACGCCTTGTCCAATGACCGTTGATAACAGGAAGTGAGAATGTCAAACTCTCCGGATTGCCCGTCAATCCATTTGGGGCCAATGGCGTGAAAGATGTATGTGGCCTTCAAAGCAAAAGCCGGCGTTACGGCAACTTCACCTCGTTGAAGGACGCCAATCTGCTGTCTGGCTGCGAGCAGCTGCTCAGTACCTGCTGCCTGATAAATGGCATAGTCCGTTCCGCTGCCGCAGATGGGTTGGGGATTGGCGGTATTGACAATAGCATCCGCCTGAATTTGGGTAATATCATTACGTACGATTTGAAACGGCATAAACACACCTCTTCACCTGTGGGCTGTTTGCTTACTGCTTTCATTGTAAAGGCTGGCGCAATGGATGTCAAGGAATGAAAAAAGGAGCAAAGGAATTTGTGAAGGGTCATTTTTCTCCTTGACAGTGCTTCCTTTTTCTCGTATAATGAATATGAACACTGTTCATGTTGCTGATATAAACAGCAAAAAAATACTGAGGTGGGGGATTGGCCATCGTCCACACGCAAAGAAAGAAGGAGCTACGTATGCAAGCAATTGTTGAAACGGTTTTCGATGCCGTTTATCTGGTATCCGTCATTACCATTGGTTTCCTGATGATTCGGGGAAGCAAAGGGAATCCTCAATTCAAGCTCTTTGGCTGGATGGCAGTCGTACTTGGGGTAGGGGATTCTTTTCACTTGATTCCTCGTGCGTTCGCATTGTGCACTACTGGGCTTGAGAATTTTACGGTACCATTAGGCCTTGGTAAATGGATCACTTCCGTTACCATGACCATCTTTTACGTGCTGCTTTATTATGTCTGGCGGAAGCGTTATCAGGTAAAGGGACAGCTCGTTTACACAGTTGCCGTGTATGCTTTAGCCGCCATTCGCATTGCACTTTGTATGATGCCTCAGAACCAGTGGTTACAAGCGGATGCACCTTTGTCTTGGGGCATCTACCGCAATATCCCCTTTGCACTGCTGGGATTGCTGATCATTCTGCTGTTCTATCGAAGTGCCAAAGAGAAAGAAGATCGTGCATTTTGCTGGATGTGGTTAACCATCGTACTGAGCTTTGGGTTCTATATTCCGGTCGTTTTGCTGGCTGACAAGATTCCTCTTATCGGCATGCTGATGATTCCAAAAACCTGTGCCTATGTGTGGACGGTGCTCATCGGTTATTTTGCCATGAAGAAAGAATGCACTTAAAGGAGAGAGGACAATGAAACGATACATGAATGCTTCCCTGCTGTATGCCGTCCTTGCAATCGTTGGCGGTGTGTTCTATCGAGAGTTTACGAAGTTTAACAACTTCACGATGAAAACGACGTTGGGCATTGTTCACACGCACTATTTTCTGCTGGGTATGGTTTTCTTTCTGCTGATGCTTTTGCTGGAAAAGAACTTTTCCTTCACGGATACAAAAACAAATCGTGCATTGATCACTTATCACATTGGCTTGAACCTGACAGGCGTGATGTTCATGGTACGTGGCGTGATGCAAGTGCTGGGCATTACACTTTCCACTGCTGTGAGCGGTGCTGTTTCCGGTATTGCCGGCATCGGTCACATTTTGCTGGGCGTGAGCTTGGTGCTACTGCTTTTGCAAGTCAGGCGTAAGGTTGATGAGAAGCGTTGCTGTGCATAACAATTGCAAAAAGGCAACAAAAAAAAAGAGGGAGCACAACGCTCTCTCTTTTTTGCAAAGAAAAGAATCGAAACGCACAGATTAGACGCGCTTGATTTCCTTGATCTTTGCAGCCTTGCCCTGCAGATTACGCAGATAGTACAGCTTGGCACGACGCACCTTGCCGCGACGGATCACCTCGATGTGGTCAACACGGGGAGAATGAATCGGGAACGTACGCTCAACGCCAATGCCATAGCTTACACGACGCACCGTGAAGGTTTCACGGACACCGCCGTTGCGCTTTGCAATCACAGTACCCTCAAACGCCTGAAGACGTTCGCGGCTGCCTTCAACAACCTTAACCCACACACGGATGGTGTCGCCAACGTTGAAGCTGGGCAGATCGGACCGGAGCTGCGCCTGTTCGATAGAACGGATAATTTCGCTCATGGAATGTGCCTCCTTCCCTCATAGACGTTCGTATCTAACTTATTGGTGCTCTAAGACACACAACAAACAGTAGACAGAGGACCGCCCGTATGTCACGTTGTCTATAGTACCATAAATTTTGTCCCAATGCAAGCATTTTTTTAACTTTTTGCTTGAAAGCCTGGGGTGGCGCATCCGTAGTGAATTCCCAGACTAAATGCCACTGTTAAATGCAGCTGTGGCATTTACTTTGGGAATTCACTTCTACAGAACGGTTCACAAAAAATAAAAACAAGGGGTTGCTTTTCTCTGTCATCCGTGCTATAATAATGTCTGTTGGTGCTGTATGGGATTATAGCTCAGTTGGTCAGAGCGCCACGTTGACATCGTGGAGGTCGATGGTTCGAGCCCATTTAATCCCACGGAACCCGAAAGTCTTGTGAGAGAAGGCTTTCGGGGATTTTTTTGTCTCAAATATTGGGTAGAATTTGGGACAAAATGGAATGCATAAAGGAGCCGGGTCAACTTTCGGGTAAACAGTGGTTGCCGGAAAGCCTTGTGGGGCAAGGGGTTGAAGGGCATTTCGAGGGAGAATTTCGGGTCAACTTTTGGCTTCAGCAAATGCATAAACAGCAAAGGAAATGTTGGATTTATGCAAAGGCAAATTGCCCAACCAACAAAGCTTCAGACAGCGAAACACCTTCACTATCTAGGCCCGCTCACGTTCTCTAGAAATTTACAGTCCCGGCGAGGCATTCTGCATAAAGACTCACTGCCCATTGTACGCCGCGTTCAGCCGCTCCAAATCCGAGCGGCGTTTGCGGATGCCTTCTTCCCTGGCACGGGCGTAGACGGTTTCCACCATTCGGGTATCGGCGTGTCCCATCAGGTCAGCTACTTGGGCGGAGGTGAGACCAGACTCCTTCAGCTGGGTGCCGAAGGTGGTGCGGAAGTCGTGACTGCTGTAGGCTTCAATGCCGAGGAGTCGTTTGCCTTTGGCGATATGCCGGTTCAGGGTAGCGTAAGGCCAAGGAGATTCTCCGCCAAAGAGGAAGCCGGAAGACTTCACGAAGGGTGTTAGCAGGCGGACGAGAGGATCCGGCAGAAGGACAGGGCGGAGGGAACAGGCGGATTTGGCGGACTGCTGAATGACAGGTTTGCTACGATTCGGGTAGGTAACGGTGCAGCGAACATAGGCGATTTTGTCCGTCAGGTCAACATTCTCCCAGCGCATGCCCATGATTTCCTCCCGACGCATGCCGGTATAGGCAAGGAGTCCGAAATAGAGACGAAGGTCGGGATCGTCCAGAGAAGGCAAGGCCTTTTTTACGGAATCGATGAGGGTATCCGGCAGGGGTTTATGGTGCCCGGCTTGGTCGGCTTTGATGGCAAGGAGCCGATTCTTAAAAGGGGTGTCGTGGATGAGTCCCATTTCCTGAGCCACGGAGAAGATACGGGACGTAAGGCCGCGGATGCGATTGATTGTGGCGGCGTTTAGGTTCTTCCGGTGACCATAAACTGAGGCTTCTGCCATGTGATTGTAGAAGGCTTGAATAGTGGCCACGGTGATCTGATCCATGGGTTTGCTTCCAAGGAAGGGAAGAATATGCATCCGCAGATACTGTTCGTAGGTTTCTCGGGTAGTAGGTTTCAGCCGAAGCATGAAGGATGGACGATAGGTATCATCCACAAAGGCTTGCAAAGTAGGGCAGGGCTTTGGCTGAGGGATGGTATCTTCCAAGTAAAGAGAACCGTACTTCCGAACGAAGTTGGCAAACATTTCATCAACGGAAGTGCCGGAAGCCCAAACCTGCTGCCCGTCAGGGAGGGTAACTTTGAATCGATGCTTGGAGGGCATGGGAGTGCTCCTTTCAGG
>CAVKHY010000118.1:0-6295 GCA_963656345.1 bacterium
GTTCAAGCATTGCATCCACTTTATCCAATACGGATACGATCTCCTTTTGTCTATTAATAGAGGGAACATAAACGTCTAATTCTTTGAGAGCCGAGATGTTAAAGCTCGCCTGATTAACTGATTTTTTAGTAATTCTAGGCAATTGACGCAAAAACATTTCGGAATTCAGAATATACATAGCGTAATCCGCTAATAATATTTCGGCATTAGGACGCAATAAAAGCAAATTCATGCCGTGAATTATCTGTTCACCTGAATATTTGCGATACAATGCAGTTTTTCCAAGATGCTTCTCGCTATTTATATGCGACATTAGAATATCGCCATCTTGCAATAAGTAGTCCTGATATTCTGATGCGTTAGAAATATTTGCATATCCAAATTTATTGCGATCAACAATTCTATTGTATATTGTTTCAATTCTGGTTATAGGAATCCCGCTCGCACCATCGGATTGCTTAATTGAAGCTCCGTTTCTAATTAAGCAAAACACTTCGCCGATCTTCATCATCATTACAGCATCTCCTTCAGCGCCTTCAGTCCTTCGTCGATCTCTTTCTGCAGGCTCTCCAGCTCCGCTAGAATTTCGCTGGTGGGAGGGTATTCTACGGCCTGATACTCTACCTGCTTGTATTTGTTGACGGAAAGGTCATAGTCATTGTCCACGATTTCCTGCTTGGGCACGAAGAAGCTCTTTTCGGTGCGCTCGCGGGTTTCTTCCTGATCGAGGTGATGGAAACGCTCGATGATGTCGGGAATGTCGTTCTGGTCGATGGGGCTGCGCTTGTCGTCCAGGCTGAAGCCATCGGCGGCCATGTCGTAGAACCACACCTTGTCCGTGCCGCCTGCCCCAGTCTTGGTAAAAACCAGCACAGCGGTAGATACCCCGGCATAGGGCTTGAACACGCCGGAGGGCATGGAGATGACTGCCCGCAGCTGATGATTCTCCACCAGTTCCCGGCGGATGGATTTGTGGGCGTTGGAGGAGCCGAACAGCACGCCATCCGGCACGATGCAGGCACACTTACCGCCCTTCTTCAACATACGCAGGAAAAGGGCAAGGAACAACAGCTCCGTCTTCTTGGTGTTGGTCACGGCTTTCAGGTTGTCGTTGATGCTCTCCGCATCCACTGTGCCCTTGAAGGGCGGGTTGGCCAAGCAAATGGTGTACCGATCCTTGATTTCGTTCTGCTTGGAAATGCTGTCCTTATAGTCAATATCCGGGTTGGTGATGGAGTGAAGCATCAGGTTCATGGCAGAAATGCGCAGCATGTTCCGCCCGATGTCAAAGCCGGTAAAGGCACCCTTGGTAAAGTGTTCCCATTGCTCCGGAGTCATGGTGTCCTCGTAGTGGGCACGGATATACTCTGCTGAACTGACCAGGAAGCCGGCCGTGCCACAGGCAGGGTCGCAGATGGTATCATCCGGAGTAGGCTGAAGGAGCTCCACCATCATTTCACGAATGTGCTTGGGCGTGCGGAATTGACCATTCTGCCCGGCGGTAGCCAGCTTGCCCAGCATGTATTCGTACAGGTCGCCCATCATGTCCAGCCCGGAAAGGTCGTGCTCGTACAGGTCTTCCAGTCCGGTGATGATCTTCTGCAGCACCTGGGGCGTGGGGATGAGGAACATGGCGTCCTCCATGTACCGGGCGAAGGCGGTGTTTTCCTGGGCACCATCGCCGTTTTCGTCCTGCAGCTCGATAATCTCCCCCTGCTCGTTAAAGTCCGGCAGATGCCCGTTCTTCATGGCCTTAATGGCCGGAAAAATCCGCTGGGACATAATGGCGTAGATATCCCGTGGATCATCGTTCTTAAACTTGCTCCACCGCATGGACTGCCCTGCTGCCGACTGGGGAAAGATGCGATCCATCTTCACGCCGCCCTCAGCTTCGAAGGCTTCGTTTTCCAGCTCCTTCTCATCCAGGGAGCGAATAAACATCAAATACGTCAGCTGCTCTATGACGGTCAGCGGATTGGTAATGCCGCCTGCCCAGATATCTGTCCAAATCTTATCCACCTTATTTTTGATGGTGCCTGTAATCATGCTTCTACCACCTTATCCTCTGCATCATCGGCCAAAGCCGGCGCATCATATGAGAACATTTTAGCATTATTCAAGAAAAAAAGCAATGCGGGGTAACGGATGCGGAGTATATCAACTGCCGCATCCGGACAAAAACAACATGGATGCACCCTTTTCAATTCAGTGGTGCATCCATGTTGAAAGCTCGATTATTTCATTCATTCGTCCGTGCGCCCAATGGGTACAGATTTTTTCGAATGTCTGCTCTAAGGGGACTATATTGCATTTTCCCTGTCAGTGTTTTGCGTCCGCAGAAGCATCAAATGATGGTCGTTGTAAACCAAGTCTTATAGCAGTGGCCGGGTTCCAAAATGGTAGCATACGGCTTATCTTCCATATTGCCGCTTTCACCGACAGCCTCCGGCATGCCATGCCAGGGTTCCAAACATACATAATCGGCATGAGCGCCGGGCTTGGTCCACACGGCCAGCACTTCAAACTTGGGGAAGGTGAAGTACACACCATGACCCGTGTCCTTGTGCACCAGCTTAACGCCACGGCTCTTTAAGCCGCAGAACAGCAGTGCATCCCGTGCATCAAACATGGCATGATTCAGGGGCAAAACCTTGCCACCCTTCAGCTCTTTCAGCTGCTCATAGCCGTCAATCAGTCCGCCGCCGGGGGCTAAATAGTTCTTGCCGTCTTCAGCTTCATCAAAGACGAGCTGATAGTCATCGAAGGAAGCACCCTTTTCCATGGGGCAGATGAAGCCGGGATGGCCGCCTACGCAGAAAGGCATGGGCTTGCCATCCAGGTTCTCAACCAGGAACGTGGTGGTGTACCCATTGTTGCACAAGGTATAGGTCACATGGAAGACAAACTGGAAGGGAAACATTTTGCTGTTTTCTTCATTGGGGCCAAGGGTCAGTTCCACAAAGTCGTCACCGATTTTCGCAAAGTCAAACTTCACGTCCCTGGTGAAGCCGTGCTTCGTCATAGGATACGTAACGCCGCCAATTTTGATGTGATTGTCCTTCACGGAGCCGCACACGGGAAAAAGCACCGGCGCATGCTGCGCCCACACGGCGGGATCAGCCTGCCAAAGCACTTCACGACCGCTTGCATCATGGAAAGAAATGATCTGCGCACCAAGACGGCGTACAACCGCCTTGCATCCTCCATAGGTTAAGGTTACGGTATCCTGCATAAGGCTTTCCTCCTATCATTTTCTGTGTAGCAGATTGAAATCCATCGGTGTATGACCATCCACCCAATAGGCAGCGTAGGAAACTGTTTCGCCTACTTTGAGCCCTGCGTCATTGCACACATCGGAAACAACTTCCGTTCCGGGTACAACTTCCGTTACGTGATTCCGTACCCGCTCCGAAGCGCTCTCCGTTGCGCTGTCAATTGCCAGCAGTTCGACGCCACCCTGACGGACACGGGCATCCACCAGAACCACAATATGACCCCGGCGCAAGTTGCACAAGGCAATGCCTTGCTTGGTCAGCAAAAGATCATGCAGGGCATCCAAGTCGTTGCGGAGTCCATCTCCGTTGTAGTGGAAGCCGAAGGAAGCCGCCTTCCCGGTATCTTCCAGCGCTTGCAGCAAGGTAGGTCGATCGGTGCCGTCATCCCCACGTCCGCCGTGGGTGCAGGAGAAGTCTGCCATGGCGCAAGGATCTTGTGCCATGCCGGTCAGCCACTGAATGCCATGACAGAGCGCAAAGACGCCACACCCGGAGGTGTGCAGTGTGCCGCGGCCATTGTAGGCATAGGGATGCGTCCACTCCTGACTGTGCTGATTGAAGAAAGTGATTGCTCGCCGTTCGATCACCATATCTCTTGCTTTCCCCGTCATGAGCGTTCCTCCTCATGCTGCAAAAAGTTGAGTACCGTGCAGTCATCATTGGGCAGACGAAACGCATCGAAATACTGCTGTTCTAGAGGAATCCACCGATCTCGGAAAGCTGTCCAGCCCTGTTCGCCGTTTCGGCGGCGAATGCGCTGTTCCTGCACATCCTTAGGAACGGATAGGAAGAAAATAGCGTCATAGGGGCAGCCTGTTTTTGGATGCAGCGCATAGGCACCTTCGATGATGGTTACAGGAGCGGCTGGAACGTCAACGGGCTCCATCAGCTGATCAAGATGACAGCTGTACGGGCGATAACTTGCATGTCCCTTTTGAAGCAGCGGATGCAGCACCTCTTGGTAGAACCGCTCAATGTCCGCATTGCCACCCGGCTGGGCAAGGCGCTCGGGGGTCTTCATGGCGTGGGGTACATAAAAATCGTCCATGTGAACAACAGGTGCATGTCCCAGCACGAAAGAAAGGCGTTCGCTGAAGGTGGTTTTTCCGCTGGCGCATGGTCCGTCAATGGCGATGATGATGGACGGCTTCTTCCGCAGCTGCTTTGCGATAATCCGTAGGGCAGGCAACAATTGTGCAGCTTCCCTGCTGATAACTCGATAAGCCGGGGCGTAAGCGGTTCGATATTGTGCCGAATGGGACGGAAGAAAATGATCATTTCTTAATTGATCACAGCAAGTTTCGAAAGCTTGGCGGCTTCCGCACAGTTCTTCATCCTCCAGGGAGGCAAGTGCACGACACACATCCTCCCTGGTTTGATTAGTAGGAGAAGAAAGAAGCATCAATCGGGCAATCCATAAAGGAAAAAGGTTTGCAGCCATAGCCGGTGCAAGATACAATCGAACGTATTTTCCGGGCAAGTTTTCTGTCAGCGGCATGGAAGCATTAGGGTTCAAGTCCTGTACTTCTCTCATGATGCCTGCTGCTACATCCTCTTCACTTCCCAGCAGATGCCCACATCCAAGGATGCCCTGAAAGAACAGCTTCACCACATCCGCCTCAGTCATCAGCGGATAGTGACTTCTATGCCAGGCAAGAACTTCGTTCACGGCTTGACCTCCAATTTACGGATGCTCATAGCGGAAGGTAACACGCTGATCAATATCACTCCAGGCCGCAATTGTGCTGTTCAGGGCGTTGATTACATAATCCCATCCTTCCTCAGAGGAAGAAACCTCAGCCAAGTGTTTTTCTCTGCGGGCTTCCTGCTCATCATTCAGCAGTTGCTGACGCCGTTCATCCGTCAAGGGATACCAGAAGTCGCTGCGCTGAATTTCCGTCGGCGTTAGGCTGTCAGACAGCACTTCCATTGCAGGCAATTCCAGCACAACGGTGTTGCCTTCAGTACGGATTTGAACCTTAGTCAGGTCAATGCCGATGCTGGCATGATAAGTATAAGCAATCTGGACAGACTGCACAGTGCCGATGAAAAGGGCGTTGGTGGTGGAATCCAGTACACCGTTCACATCCACCTGGACGCACTCCAGCCGGGCACTTTGGGATAACTTTTGAGACAAGGTAACGGAAGTATTGACGGCGGCGCCGCTTAAATCAGGAATCAGTTTGGCTGCCCACTTGGATGCATAAGGAAGCAGCACAATCACCAACACCAGCGACAGTGCTGTACCTGCAACCACATAGCGTCCCAGCAGTACGATGACTACACCAATGCCTAACAGCATCAACAACGTGCGAATAATGGAAAAGTGTCGACGCGGCGGTTTCTGCCTGCGGCGATGCTCTGTGCGAGGCGGTTGCATAGTATAACCCTCCTATTCAGTCAGGATAGACAGATGTATTATACCTCTTTTTTTATGAAAAGGCTAGTAGCGGGAAATGAGGGGGGATACGTGAGTGTAGGAGTGTCAAGCTTAGGTTACACATATGGCAAAGGAGAGAACGTCATCCGTCACGTCCTGATTTATACTCCGGGCAAGGGACACAAGCTGCTTTTCCTGCTCGTCTTTTTCTGCGGCCAGCGTGTCAGCCTCGGCATAAAGTCCGTCCCGTTCCAGTCGTTTTTTGACGTGCTCCAGCCAGAACCGCAGATTTTCTTCCATACCTTTGGTCGATGCCGCTGCTTTGTGCAGGCGTTTATCTGCTTCCACCAGCAATTGTAACTTTTCCAGCAGGTCATTCTGCATCATACGTTCCAAGTTCTTTTCATAGAACTTCTAACCCACAGGGCAGCTTGTTTCCCGGTTTGCGGCTGACTTGCTGCATCTGGATAAACAGCAGGATTATTGTAAGTGTTTGAATGGTTCACGAACTGTTCAATTGGGCTATCATGCAAACAACGGCAGAGCTAGGTAGCAATCTGCCGCTGTTGTTCATTTTAGAAAAATTGCCATGGCATAGCCTTCATAGCCATTATAGCGAACCTTGACCCAGCTGTCTCCA
>CAVKHY010000119.1:0-4290 GCA_963656345.1 bacterium
GAATAAACAAATGCATGCTGCGCAGAAGGATGTTGGCCGTATACGCTTTCTTTACGACCTTCATACCGAGAAGCAACAATATGCGAAAATTGTGGAAACGGCCAAGGCTTGTCAAGCCCATCAAAAAGAACTTGCTGTGCTTTACAGGGAAAACATCTCGGTACTTCCTGTCATGTTTTGGCTAGACAAACATGGGATCCCTTTCTTTACCGCAGCAAAACTTACTGAGTTGCTGCGGGAACCATATATTAGCTGTATTTTGAATCTTTTGCAATTTGCTGTAAAGCAGAACTCTTATACCTTGTGCGCAAAGGTTCGCAGCAATCTTGGTATTTATCCGTCGAATGAAATAACAGCCAAATGGAAACAAATGTGTGATGCTGCACCGTGGCGCAAAGCCCTGGATGTTCTAGAAGAAATTCAAGAGAAAGATTATTCATCGAAAACAGAACTACTCAACCGTGCGGTCATGTCAGCTCCATATGATGCTATTTGTGCATTGATAAAGGAACTCGGTATCGCTCCCAGAAGTCAAAGCGATCGGATGCAGGTGTATGCAATTCTGTCCATAAGTGCTTTATATCAAAGCGTTTCTGGAATGCTCTCTGCGATTTGTGCATTGAAAAGAAAGATGAACGATGATAGTGAAGAAGACGATAATGTCGAAGTCTTACTGCCACCTTCGGAATATGTACAGCAAAAAGCTTCGAGCTGCGCTGTTACGCTGTCGACAATGCATTCGGCAAAAGGACTGGAATTCGACTATGTTATGATCATTGATTTTCTTGAGCCACCGGTTATTCCGTATCGTCCGTCGCAGCTGACTTTTGATGATCCCGAGGAACCGAGACGGTTGTTTTATGTAGCAATCACCCGTGCAAAGTGTGCGCTGGACATTCTGACGGTGCAGTCTTATCATGGAATGCCGGAGGCATCACATCACTTCATCAGAGAATATGCATTGATCTGTGATCGTGAAAATGCGTTAACAGAATATACTGTATCTGTTCCCGAAGCAGTCGATTGCTCTCCAATCAAGGTATATGGACAATACTATGGAGTCCGCGTTGGAAGGAAGCCAGGGGTATATACTACGTGGGATGAAGCACAAGCGCAAACTAATCAATTTCCCCACCAAAGTGTAAGAAAGTTTTCAACGTGGGAAGAAGCGGCAGCATTTGCTTATCCTGATGGCATTCCGGACCGAGTTCGTCCCGTTGATACATCGATCTTCAAACAGTATCTTGTAACCAATCCTACGCTGAGATCCAACTGGCCACAGGATATCCCACTTTGCCTTATCAAGGGAATCCTTGATCTGATCAAAACGGATAGTTTGACATCCTTGGACTCAGCAGCACGTAATGGGCTGGAAATAAATTACTTGCATTCTCATAGCGGTGCCTTCGATTATGGAGGAGAGAAAGCACTTGCGTATACTGTCAATTACCTGCCTCTTAATTATTATAAGATTTGGACGCCCATTTGGAAATTGCTAGAGAAAAAGCAACTTCCATATCAGGCTAGGGTGCTTGAACTTGGAGCTGGTCCTGGTACCGCAGGCCTTGCTATGCTTGATTTTTACAGCAAGCTTGCGCGAGCAAATCCACAGCTGCGCTTTTCGGTGGACTATACAGCTGTCGAACGAGAAAAGACCTTTCAGTGGATATGGGAGCATCTGATGAAAGTGATTACCTTAAAGATGCCCGCCAATCTTCAGATCAACAAAAGGCTCATTTGTGCGGACGCATTTAGTTTTATAAAACAAATGCCGACAGCTGCCTACGACATCGTATTTGAAAGCAATATGCTGAATCAAGACGAAGCTGTTTCTGGCGCGGCTTTGTCTGCAATCAGTGAAGGCTCTGCACGAAGCTTGACGGAGCACGGATGTGTAATTCTTATTGAGCCCGGGAAGAGAGAACAAATTCAAATGCTGAAAGAAGCTATATCTGGCAATGACTTGAAGTTAATTTTCGGGCCTGACATCGCCTCTGTTGATATTACCAACAACACTCTTGCGAAGCAATGCATGGATATTGGTATCCGTAGAAAAAAGATAGAAGAGCATTGGTACTCTTTTGCTGTAGCAGAAAGGAAAGCATTATGATCCTCAGCGTCAGTCGCCGCACAGACATTCCTGCCTTTTATACTGAATGGTTCTTGCACCGCTTGCAGGAAGGTTATGTGCTTGTCCGAAATCCTATGAACTACCATCAGGTGAGCAAGGTAAGCCTTGATTCAGCCGTTATTGACTGCATCGTTTTCTGGACAAAGAATGCTGAACCGATGCTTCCACACATTCGGAAAATTCAGAAGCAATACCCCCTGTATTTTCAATATACCCTCAATGCTTATGATAGGAATGTGGAGCCGGCATTGCCTGCGCTGGATGCAAAGCTAGCGACGTTCTGCAAGCTGTCCGACACTATCGGCGCAGACAGGGTGATCTGGCGCTACGACCCTATTTTACTGACAGAAAAGTATACGGTGGATTGGCACATCGGGCAGTTCAGCCGCATTGCAAAGGTACTCGCAGGCAAAACAAATACCTGCGTTTTCAGCTTTATCGACATCTACGACAAGGTGAAAAACAACATGAAGGGCGTTGATGCCCGTGGATGTACGCCGGAGGAAATGGATGCGGTTGCCGCCGCCTTTGCGCAAATTGCTGCCCAATATGGCATGGAGCTTCGTACTTGCGCGGAAGCTGTTGACCTTGATAAGTACGGCATTCATCATGGTTGCTGCATTGATGGGGAATTGATTGCAAAGCTAACCGGCTGGAATATGAAAGCAAAGAAGGATCCGAACCAGCGTGCTGAATGTGGCTGCCTTGAGAGTATCGATATTGGACAATACAATACCTGTCGCCATGGGTGCAGGTATTGCTATGCGAACTTCAATCCGCAAAGCGTGATCACCTATTCTAAGCAGCATGACCCCGCATCACCGTTTCTGATTGGCAATTTAGAGCCGTCAGACAAGGTTACCGAACGCAAAATGAAATCACTGAAAGGAAACGTGGCAGGCCAGATCTCGTTGCTTTGAGAAAAGGGACTTTACCAGGAGAAGCTGAGATTATTCCGCATCCTTGTCCTGCTGCACATCGTTGGTAGGAGAAACACCATATTGCTTCTTGAACGTGCGGATAATGTACAGCCATTGAAATTGAATGAGAAGATTGCTATAATATCGGCATGATACTCGTTACAATTTCGGAAAGGAAGTTGGCATCATGATTTTTGAGAAGGGCAGCAAGATTCTTTTTATCGGGGATTCCATTTCTGATTTTGACCGCAAGCGTCCTGTGGGGGAGGGGCTGTTTAATGCATGGGGCACCAGCTATGTGGCTGATGTAGGCGCTTTGCTGGGATGCATGTATCCCGAGATGCATTATCGAGTGGTGAACATGGGCATCAGCGGCAATCAGGCGCGGGATCTGGAAGCTCGCTGGCAGACCGATGTGATGGATCAACACCCGGACTGGGTGTCTGTGCTGATTGGCATTAACGACGTGTGGCGTCAGTTTGATTCCCCTGAGATGAAGGAAGAGCATGTTTCGCCGGAGGATTATGAAGCCTGCTACGAGCGGCTGATTACACGCACCTTGCCGCATGTGAAAGGCATGGTTTTGATGACGCCCTATTTCATGGAGCCAAACCGGCAGGATCCCATGCGTGCCCGCATGGATGAGTACGGTGCGATTGTCAAGAAGCTGGCAGACAAGCATCATCTTATCTTCGTTGATCTGCAGGCTGGGTGGGATAAGCTGTTTCAGCATATGCATCCCTGCAACATTGCCTGGGATCGTATTCATCCCAACCAGACCGGGCACATGCACATTGCTAAGCAATTTCTGGATGCTGTGGGCTTTGAAAGATAAGACCGGCGCAATTTGAAACGTAAGTTTTACAACAGATATTTACAAAAAGGCCTGCCACCTTCACACAGATGGCAGGCCTTCCCGCATTCACTTGAAATTGAAATCCAACCCGGACTTCCGGAGCATTTCTTGGTACTCCTTCACGGACGCTTCATCCAGCGTACTGTCTTCCTGCATGTATTGTTTGAATTTCCATCGCTTGTGGAGCAAGATATGAACCCATCTGACTACCCACATCACGGGCAGCAAAACAGGCCATCTGCTGAGCACGGGATACAGCTGGCGCATACCGCTATAGGCGGGGAAGGCGCGGTGAAACCAGTTCAGAATCTTGACTTTCTGCACCGTGCCGCTATGGTTGACTTTTTTCAACATGGTGGATTGAAGACTATCCGCATGTGTAC
>CAVKHY010000119.1:4300-5124 GCA_963656345.1 bacterium
GCAAATAAACGGTCAGAGATCAGCCTGGAAGCCTCTGTATGTTCCGCACCGGAGAACCATACATCCAGCATATGCATGGTATTGTCATAGAAACGGTTCAGCTGGAGAAGCGTCAGCTTCTCCTTGATATATGCTTCATTCATCTCCGGATAAGTCCTGCGATAGACGTACAGATCCAAGGCTTGACGGATTCCTACGCCGGCATCCCGGTAGTGCTTGGCAAAATGAGTGAAAAGATAAATCAAGGTATCCTCATGGGACATTTCGTAGCGATACGGTGTGCTGGCAGGCTTGGCTAATTGCCAACCATCGCCGTAATAGGCGTAATAATCCTTGTTGTAAGATGGAATCAACCGCTTGTGCAGCTCGATGTGGATGCCGTCCTTGTCCCATATGTACTCATGGTCGCTTTGCACGCCTTCCTTGCAGCCAAGTGAAAGCATGAGTGACCGAGTTCGCTCATACTGTTCTGTCCTGACAAGAATATCGATATCGCCCATGGAACGAAGCTCTTCAGATGGATAAAGACCTTTTAGCACGCAGCCTTTCAGCGGCATATAATCGATTTTGTTTGTTTCGAAAAGCGCGTAAATCGATTTCGCTGTATTGACTTGTCGGCTGCTTAGCAGCGTCGCCCTTAACAAAACGTTTCGGATTTCCTTTGTAATGGACACACCTGACTTGTGCATGCCGGTGATCAGAAGCGCCTCGATTTGCTGCGCACGGGCAAAAACAAGATATTCTTCCACAGATATGTCGGTATCGACTGCGGTCGAAATACCGCAAAGAGCAGACTTGAGCAGAGAAAGCACAGTTTGGGTGTC
>CAVKHY010000119.1:5249-6269 GCA_963656345.1 bacterium
TCCACACCATTTTATCTACTACACCCGTGTAGCTCTGGATGATTTTCACAACCTTGTCGGATACATTCTCATCCTGATAATCCGGGACAGGAATGCCAAGATCACCACTCTTGTTCATTTCCACGGCTACATCTACGGCCTGCAGCAGATGGTCGCCGTCAATCCCGGCAAGGATGAAGCAACCTTTGTCCAGCGCCTCCGGGCGCTCGGTACTGGTGCGGATGCACACCGCCGGGAACGGATGCCCTACACTGGTGAAAAAGCTGCTTTCCTCAGGCAAAGTTCCGCTGTCACTAACTACACAGAAGGCGTTCATTTGCAGGCAATTGTAGTCGTGAAAGCCTAAGGGCTCATGCTGAATAACGCGCTTGTCCAGCTGAAAGCCGCTCTGCTCAAGCCGCTTACGGCTTCTTGGATGACAAGAATAGAGAATGGGCATATCGTACTTTTCTGCCATCTTGTTGATGGCGGTAAACAAGGACGTGAAGTTTTTTCCGTATCAATGTTTTCTTCCCGATGAGCAGACAGCAAAATATACTTGCCTTTTTCCAACCCCAAACGAGTGTGGATATCAGAGGCCTCAATTTTGCTGAGATTCTGGTGAAGAACCTCTGCCATAGGTGATCCGGTAACATAGGTGCGTTCGCGTGGCAGGCCTGTGTCCGCCAAATAACGGCGAGCATGCTCGGAGTAAGCCATGTTCACATCGGAAATGATATCCACAATACGTCGGTTGGTCTCCTCCGGCAGACACTCATCCTTGCATCGGTTGCCTGCTTCCATGTGGAAGATGGGAATGTGCAGCCGCTTAGCTCCAATGACAGACAGGCAACTATTGGTGTCACCCAAAACTAACACGGCATCAGGCTGAAGCGCGGCCATCAGTTTGTAACTTTCAGCAATAATGTTGCCCATGGTTTCGCCTAGATCATTCCCAACAGCGTTCAGATAGACTTCTGGGTCAGCAAGCTGTAAATCATGGAAAAACACGCCGTTCAGGTTATAGTCGTAATTCTGTCC
>CAVKHY010000120.1:0-4280 GCA_963656345.1 bacterium
AAAGATGACCGACTGACAGAGGGACTGCTTACAATCGCTGAGAAGATCATTCCCGGTCCGCAGCCTACCATGCGTTGCTGCATTTATAAAGAGCGTGCCATTGTGCAGGAACGTGTGCAGATGGCACTGGGCGGGCATCCAGAGCATACTACCGAAGTGGAAGTGCTGCCTATTGCCTGTGACGAGTGTCCCGTAAGCCAAGTGACGGTTAGTGACGCCTGCCGCGGATGTATTGCTCATCGCTGCGCCAATGCCTGCCCGAAGGGAGCAATTTCTTTCCCGAACCATCATGCGTTCATTGATCACAGCAAGTGTATTGCCTGTGGCAAGTGCGTAGCCGCTTGCCCCTATAGTGCCATTACGAAGAACGTGCGTCCCTGCGAACGTGCCTGCAAGCCCGGCGCCATTAAAATGGATGCGAACAAGAAGGCACACATCAATGAAGAAAAATGCGTTAGCTGCGGTGCGTGTGTGTACCAGTGTCCCTTTGGCGCTATTGTGGACAAGAGTTATATTACGAAAGTGATCCAACTGCTGAAGGATGCCAAGAAGGAAGGAGCAGGTCCTCTGTATGCCGTGGTAGCGCCTTCAATTTCCGGCCAGTTTGAAGGTGTGACCACCGGGCAGGTGGTTTCCGGCATGAAGGCCATGGGCTTTACCACGGTCATCGAGGCGGCACTCGGCGCAGATATGGTGGCCTATATGGAGGCCAAGGAGCTTGTGGAAAAAGGATTCTTGACCAGTTCCTGCTGCCCTGCTTTCGTTACCTATATCAAAAAGAATTATCCCACCATGGTGGAGCATATCTCCCACAACCTCTCTCCCATGGCTATGATCGCCAAGATGATTAAAAAAGCTCATCCGGACAGCCATGTGGTCTTTGTGGGTCCCTGCGTTGCCAAGAAGGGAGAGGTCAAGCAGGATCGAGTCAAGGATCTGGTGGATGTTGCTATCACCTTTGAGGAACTTCAGGCCATGATCGATGCGTACGATATCGATCTCAAGTCCATGGAGGATGATGTGCTGAACAATGCATCCTACTTCGGACGGATTTTCGCTCGCAGCGGCGGCCTGAAGGATGCTGTGGTGGAAGCACTGAAGGAGCAGGGCGTTGCACCGGAAGACTTCCAGCTGAAGGCTATTTCCTGCAGCGGTCTTGAAGAGTGCAAGCTGGCGCTGCTGAAGGCTTCCAAGGGTCTGCTGCCTGAGAACTTTATCGAGGGCATGGCCTGTGAACAGGGATGCATCGGTGGCCCAGGCTGCCTGACCCACGGCCCGAAGGAAAAGGCTGAGGTGGATAAGTACGGCCGTTTGGCACTGGAAAAGCGCATTGATGATTCGCTGGTCATTTTGGACGTGCTTGGCGAAGACTAAAGGGCATCACAGCAGGTAATACCTGCTTGTGGAATAAATGACCTGCAAAGAAAATCTGTACTTGCTGAAACGTATGGCGGAGCTGCTTTCTTTAGGTTGTACATGCCGGACTGTCGATGAAGAGCGAAGCGGTATGTCGCAAGAGCAGAAGCAGCCATGCGTTTCGGTACTGATTTTCATCCGCAGTGTCAGGACAAGGAGAAAAAGGAAATGGTCAAGGTAAGCATCTGCGTTGGGTCGGCCTGCCACATGAAGGGCGCCTATGCCACTACGAAGCTGTTTCAGGATGAGATCGCTAAAGCGGGACTGCAGGACAAGGTAGAATTGAGCGCCAGCTTCTGCATGGGCGAATGTAAGGACGGTCCCTGTGTGAAGGTTGATGGCGTCAAGTTCCATCATGTGGACAAGGATCGTGTCGTAAGTCTCATTCAGGAGGAGATTATCCCGCGTGCGAACGCATAACCACGGAGGCACGCCATGAGTATCATTCAGCTGAAAGAAGCTAATTGCAAAAATTGCTATAAATGTATCCGACACTGCCCGGTAAAATCCATTACCTTTCACGACGACCAGGCACGCATTCTGGAAGATGAATGCGTGCTTTGTGGGACCTGCACGCTGGTCTGTCCGCAGAATGCAAAACAGATTCAGTCTGACTTGCAAAAAGTGCATGCCATGATTGACCGGGGCGAAAAAGTGTATGCATCCGTTGCACCTTCGTTTGTGGCTGCATTCCCGAAAAGTACGTTTGCTTCCTTTTCGGCCGGCCTGAAAAAGCTGGGCTTTACGGGGGTGGAGGAGGCAGCCATCGGAGCAACTCGTGTATCGGAAGCATACTGCGATATTTTGGAAAGGCAGGAATCGGAGAATCTGATCACTTCCTGCTGTCCTACGGTTGTGTTTTTGATTGAAAAATATTTTCCGGACTTGCTTCCTCAGCTTGCCAAAGTTCCTTCTCCGGCAGTCGCACATGCGAAATTGCTCCGTGCAGCTTACGGGGAAGACATCAAAGTGTGCTTTATTGGTCCATGTATCTCAAAAAAACAAGAGGCTCTGTCCTCCGGACAAATGGACGCTGTCCTCATGTTCAATGAAGTGCGGGACTGGCTCCGGCGTGAAGGCATTGTGCTGAGTGAAATGCAGGATGATCATGCACAAGAAATGCACACAACACTGAGCCGTGTATATCCTGTGCCCGGCGGTATTTTGAAGACGATTCCGCTGGAAAAGCGTGCCCATTACAAAGCGGTTGCTGTGGACGGGATGGATCGCTGCATCCAGATGCTGAAGGACATTCGGGAGCATCACATCACCGGCTATGCGCTGGAAATGAGTGCTTGCGTTGATTCCTGTGTCGGTGGCCCGGGACTTCATGACATCACTCATCCCTTTCTGCTCAGCAAAGACCGAGTTTACGATTTTTCACGGCAAAAAGTGGAGGGAGAAGTGCCGCCTACCGAACGTCTGCAGGTGGATATGCACGCTTCCTATACCGATCAATCCAGGGTGCATAAGCGTCCGAACCCATCGGCGGAAGAAATCTGGCAAATTCTCCGCTCCATCGGCAAGTATACACAGGAGGATTTGCTGAACTGCGGCGCCTGCGGCTACGATACTTGCTGGGACAAGGCACTAGCCGTTTATGAAGGCAAGGCCAATCTGAAAATGTGCCTCCCGTACATGCGGCAGCGGGCGGAATCCATGTCCAATACCATTCTGGACAACACGCCCAACGGGTTGCTGCTGCTGGATGAAAACTTCGGCATCATGAAGTTTAACCGTGCAGCGGCGGAAATGCTGAATCTGGATAATTCCTGCCTTGGCATGGATGTAAGCACCTTCCTTGTGATGGATGAATTAGGAAAGATACGCCAGGATGGAAAAAACGTCATGAATGTCCGCTGTAAGACCGCCATTTATGATGTGATGGTGGAACAAAGCATCGTCCGTGTACCGGACAAGGAATACCTGGTGCTGCTAAAGGACATCACTGCCGAAGAAGAAAAAATCGAAGAAATGAAGAAGATGCGGCAGGAAACCATCGATACCGCCCAACAGGTGATTGACAAGCAGATGCGTGTCGCTCAGGAAATTGCAAGCCTCCTTGGTGAAACCACCGGCGAAACCAAGGCCGCCCTTCTCAAGCTGAAAGACAGCATGAACAGGGGTGGGCGAGGATGAATTTTTTCATTGAAGCCAGCTGGGACAGCCTGAACCACTATGGTGAAGAGCTGTGCGGCGATAAGGTGGATCTTGTCAAGCGAGATAAGGGCATCCTGATGGTACTCTCCGACGGTCTTGGCAGCGGCGTAAAAGCAAATATCCTGGCCTCACTCACCAGCAAGATTATCACCTCCATGGTAGATGCTGGAACAGACATCCGTGACGTGGTCGAAACCATTGCCTCCACTTTGCCTGTGTGCAAAGTGCGCAATGTGGCTTACTCGACCTTTACCATGATGGAGGTAGACCGGGCAGGAAACGCCTACTTTGTGGAATTCGACAACCCGTCGCTGGTCATTCTGCGGAACGGCAAGCGTGTTTTTGTCCCATGGGTTGAAGAAAACATTGCCGGCAAACAAATTCGTCAGGCTCACATGCGGCTCCAGCTGAACGATTTTGTGATTACCTTCTCTGACGGGGTGATTCATGCAGGGGTTGGGCAGGCGCTCAACTTCGGCTGGCAGCATGAAAACGTGGTGAAGTTTCTGGAAGAAACAAGTCGGCCGGATGATAAGGCCGTTGATGTGCAGCATCGGCTGCTGATGAAAAGCAGTGAGCTTTATCATGGTCAATGCGGCGATGATACGACCGTGGCTGTGCTGCGGATTACAGAACCTGTACCTTGCTGCGTCATGGTCGGACCTCCCGTACATCCGGAAGACGATGTTGACGAGGACGATCTG
>CAVKHY010000120.1:4290-6149 GCA_963656345.1 bacterium
ACGTGGTGAACGAGCTCATGAGCTGTCCGGGTATTCGGGTCATTTGCGGCGGAACCACTTCACAAATCGTCAGCAAGCAATTGGGACGTGAAATGTCTATCGACCTGGATTACATTTCGCCGGATGTGCCGCCCATTGCCCACATGGAAGGCATTGACCTGATTACCGAAGGCGTTGTGACTATCGGCAAAGTGCTGGATCTTCTGGAAGAGTACAGTGCCACGAAGGATCCAGCTGTGCTGAAAAGAAGAAAAGACGGTGCCTATTTGCTGACAGAGATTCTGGTGGAAAAATGTACTTCCGTCAAGTTCATTGTTGGCCGGGCACTGAACCCTGCGCACCAAAATCCGGATATGCCCATTTCGTTGTCCATCAAGCTGCGACTGGTCAAGGATATTTCCGAGTGCCTGCAAAAGCTGGGCAAACCGGCAAAAATACGATACGTTTGATGCTATAGCTTTTCTCAAACCCAGTCAATACCCGTCATCGTTAAACCACCCCCAACAGTCATTAGGCGAAACAGAAATAGTGCTTTGATAACCATCTGCGGCAGCACCACTTTTGCAAAATAGCTTTTATCCTCGACCACATCATCTCAAACAGGTTCAAATCCTGACTGTAAGGTGGCAGGTCAAGCGGAATCATCCTTGCTTTGTGCACCGTTTCTGCTACGCCTTTGACATGATGTGACTGCATGTTGTTCATGATCACCACATCGCCCTGATGAAGTGTCGGAATTAGCACGTTTTTCAGATAGTCGAGAAACACATACCCCGGTTGTGCCACCCGAATACATGACGTATATGGTTTGACCGTGCAGGCGGACAGAAGTCAGAATGGTTTGAGTTGGTGCCGTGTTCAGCGGCGTGCCGCAATGCACTCGTTTCTTTCCAACGGCACGTCCGTATCTTCGAATCAATCGATGCTTATGCTGCTTTCATCCCAAAACACGATGTTATTGTTTTGCTTTCAGGTTATGGCAATCATTTTTCACACATTTTCGAAGCCAAGTTGTCCCGAGGTGTGAAGATACCCTTCAATCGCCCATCGCCGGAGACGTTTCACCCGCCGCACGTTCTGCTGTCAAGGTTGGCGGTTCAGACGTTGACTGTGCGGCTGCTTTAAGCGGACGGTGCGGAGGCTTTTTCAGCCCGGCGTGAAGAAGCAGAAAAAGCCAGAGAACAAGCCTTATGATCGTGCTGATTACCCGGGACAGAAAGTACAGATCGATGTGAAGTACGTGCCAAGCTACTGTGTTGCGAACGGGCAGAAATACTATCAATTCACCGCTAAGGATGAGTGCACACGCTGGACTTTCCGGGAAATATACGATAAGCATAGCACGTATAGTGCAAAGGATTTTCTGGAGAAGCTGGTCAGAACAGCGCCTTTCCCGATCCGCATGGTGCAGACGGATAACGGAACTGAGTTTACCAACACACTGCTGGTAACGAAATCGAAGCATAAAACGCTGTTCGAGGAAGCCTTGCTGGAGATGGGCATTGAGTACCACCGTATCCGAATTGCAACGCCTCGGCACAACGGGAAGGTGGAACGCCAGCATCGGATTGATGAGCAGCGATTCTACAAGAACATGCGCATGTTCTCGTTGGAAGACGGCCGAAAGCAATTGGCGGTGTACCAGCGCGCATCCAATAACCACATCATGACATGTCTTGGCATGAAGACGCCGAACCAGGTGCTTGCAATGTATCATGAAGTCATGTGGTAAGCAAGGCCGTCCGGCACATTGCGCCGGACAGCCTGCCGCCATTGTGCTTCTGCCTTATCCCAGTCAAGGTCGGGTCGTATTTGCTTCGCAAATCTCCACCCTTCCCTTGACTTCTCTCCGCTGCCCT
>CAVKHY010000121.1:0-5973 GCA_963656345.1 bacterium
GCCTAACTCAACCGTTGCACGTTTGATCTGTTCATTCAGTACATCTAGTTTGGTTTTTGCCCCATGAATTTCAAGAAGCTCTTTCATTGAATCTCTATATTGTTTGAATATCGGCATATCAAGCAAACAGTTAATACGATCAATGAGCTCAAGTTGAGCATCACAACCTATACTAGCTACAGTTTCGATCGATTTGGTATATAATAATATATGGGGATCATCAAGCGTACTTGCATTAAGCGTAATGCAGACATTATCTTTTTCCTCTGATACATGCTCTACCACATGCTTTAAAAAAGGACTTATATGAACATATAATGCATCACTTAAATCGTAAGGGTTTTTATCTATTTGCGTTCCCGCAAGAGTCTTTAAATTAACAATTGTCTTCCCATGTATAGTGCCCCATAAGACGCATATTCTTTCTGCGTCTGGTATATCGTTTTCATCGAAAATAAAGTTCATAATACATGAAACTTTTTCAGCATTTGTGTTACATGCGTCAAAATAATCTTTTTTATCGCCTATTAAACTTCTCATTTCGCTTTTTCCTCCACAATATTATTCTGCCATTCATTCCAGAGAAAATTCAGACGCAAATTGCAATAACAAGTTGTAATAGTCCAAACCAGTAGCAGGAACGTAGGTGATGCTTTGTTTTTCGAAGTGAGGGGCGGAGCCTCAAACGAGGAAAACAAAGCGTGCAATAATGGATTAGCAGGCATAGATGAGATCCAACTCATCATCAAAGAGTTCTTCTGGCGTGCGGTAGTGCAAAATCTTCCTCGGCAGTGAATTTCCCCAATCCGCCATGTAGGCAATCTCATCAGATGAATACTGTGCCATGCTTTTCCCTTTCTGGATAAACCTACGCAGCAGGCGGTTGTAGCAATAATGACCCTCCTGTTGGTGTTTTATTTGCAAGCTTATTCTACCGCAGGTTCGTCA
Organism: bacterium; assembly: GCA_963656345.1. GTDB lineage: Bacteria > Bacillota > Clostridia > Christensenellales > Aristaeellaceae > CAKUFA01. The sequence continues at coordinate 949 of CAVKHY010000121.1, forward strand.
CTATGGATTTTTGTTATTGCAGGTTCACTTTACAATGCGTCTTTAAATATCGCTTTACAATCATTAGATTTGGAAGACATCCTTCTTTCAATCACCCCCACCAAATTGATCGGCTTCCCTTCCAGAAAGCGCCTCAGATTTTCAAACACAATTTCTGCCCGCAGTGCCATGGATTCTTCCGTTGCAAAGGCCACATGGGGCGTCAGTAAGGTATTGGGTGCGTGAAGCAACGGTTCGTCAGGCTGAAGCGGAGGCTCTTTGTCAAACACATCAATGCCTGCCCCGGCTAATTTGCCGGACTTCAGCGCATTGGTCAGCGCATTGCTGTCAACCACGCCGCCGCGTGCCAAATTCAGCAGCAACGCACCATCCTTCATCATGTCAATGGTGCGTTCATTCATCAAGTGATGGGTAGACGCATTCAGAGGGCAGTGCAGCACCACAATATCCGACGAGACCAGCAGATCCTCCAGCGGCATGCAGGCAACGCCGTTTACCTCTCCTGTTTGATGGGTACGACTAGTGCCAATTACCCTGCAGCCGAAGGCCTGGCACAGCTGGGCCGTCCGCTTGCCGATTTTTCCAAGGCCAACGATACCGACTGTTTTGCCTTTCAATTCTCTGCCAACAAGGCCGGTCTTGTCCTTGCCTTGACGGCAGCGTTCCTCCACTTGGGGCACATAGCGCAGCAGACTCAGCATCATTTCAATGGCAAGCTCAGCAACAGCCTCACTTGAATAACCGCTGGCATTGCTGAGCAGTGCTCCCTTTTCCTTCACAGTGTGCAAATCCACATGGTCAACGCCGGTGAAGGCAACATCCACATACTTCAGATGCTTGCATGCAGCCAGTGCTTCCTTGGGCATGGGCATATTGGCCAGCATAATCACATCCGCATCCTGAATTTCTTCCGCCAGGACATGAGCATCTAAAGTCTTGGGATAAGCGTGAAAGGTATGCCCTTCTTCAATCAAGGGCGCCACATAGTGATTCAGCAGGGAATCCGAAATACCAAGAGACTCCGTCAAAACAATATGCATCATCGTCACCTCAAGCAATTACAGAGAAACTTTCAAGTAATGAAAAGACGCCGCCGAAAAAGCGGCGCCAAGAAAATCAATCTTTCTTTTTACCAAAGCTGATCTTGTTTTCCTTGCCGTGAATCAGCCGAACAATGTTGGTACGATGCCGCAGCAGGCACAAGGCAAGCAACGTTACCGCCCAAAGGATCACCAGCCAGTCGCCCCAGTTGGTAACGGCCGTGATGACAGCAAATAGGGTCAGCATGAACATGGAGCCCAAGGAAACATACTTCGTCAGGTAAATAAGCAGAATGGTCAATACAAAACAGATCAATGCAGGAATGGGATAGCAAACCAGCAGCACGCCGCAGGAGGAAGCCACCCCTTTACCGCCTTTGAACTGGAAGAACACAGGCCAGTTATGACCCAAAATCACCAGAATACCTGCCAGCATTGCGCCGTATCGATTTCCTGTAATCCACCAGCCAATGCCGCAAGCCAGCGCCGCCTTCAGAAAGTCTCCGATAAACGTAACCAAGCCGTTTTTGAGACCCATGGTGCGCATAACGTTGGTAGCACCTGTATTCTTGCTGCCTACCTCCCGAAGATTCGGACCATGCTGAACCCTTGCAACAGTCAGTCCTGTGGAGAAGGAACCCAGCAAGTAGGCAACAACGCCGACAATGACATACTGCAACCAAGTAGGCATGCTTTAATCCTCCTTCTTCTTTTCCCGAAGAATAAAACGGATGGGTGTGCCTGTAAAGTCAAAGGTTTTGCGGAAATAGTTTTCCAAATACCGCTCATAGGCAAAGTGCATCAGCTCTTCGTCGTTCACAAAGAGGACAAAGGTAGGAGGGCAGACGCTTTGCTGCGTCAAATAGTAGATGCGGAGGCGACGGCCATTGGTCGCCGGAGGCTGAAGGGAAGCAGTGGCGTCAGCCAGCACATCATTCAGCACGCCGGTAGGCACACGTTTAGAGGCCTGCGCCCATACCTGATTGACCATGTCCAGCACGGTATTGACACGCTGACCGGTCAGTGCAGAAAGGAACAGCACCGGCGCATAATCCATAAACTTCAGATCTTCCAGCACCTGCTTCCGGTATTTTTCCAGTGTGCCGGTCTCCTTGTCGATGGCGTCCCACTTGTTGACCACCACCACGACAGCCTTACCTTCTTCGTGAATCATACCGGCAATCTTCGTGTCCTGCTCGGTCACGCCATCGTTGGCATCAATGAGCATCAGCGCCACATCGCACCGGCGAATGGCTGCAATGGAACGAAGCACGCTGTATCGCTCCAACGTTTCATCCTCAACTGCACGCTTGCGGCGAATGCCGGCCGTATCGATAATGTTGTACTCGGTGCCATCCACGCCGGTAAAGCGGGTATCGATAGCATCACGGGTCGTTCCCGCAATGTTGGACACCATGGTGCGCTCCTGACCCAGCAGCCGGTTTACCAAAGAACTTTTGCCCACATTGGGGCGGCCAACCACAGCCAGCTGCACCACGTGCTCTGCTTCTTCCATTTCATCGTCATCAGGCGGCGGAAGGTGCTTGCAGATTTCATCCAACAGATCGCCCAGCCCCATCATGTTGACAGCGCTAATGGCAATGGGATCCCCCATACCCAGCTCATAGAACTCATACATGTTGTCATTCATGCTGATATGGTCAATCTTGTTCACCACCAGAATGACAGGCTTATGGGTTTTCCGCAGCAGATTTGCTACTTCCCGGTCATCATCCGTCAAGCCTTCCCGGCCATCGGTAAAGAAGCAGATCACGTCCGCTGTATCCATGGCGATCTCTGCCTGACGGCGCATCTGGCTCAGCAGCACGTCTTCGCTGTGGGGATCAATGCCGCCTGTATCAATCAGCGTAAATTTTCGGGTGAGCCATTCCACATCCGCATAGACACGATCCCGGGTAACGCCGGGGGTATCCTCCACGATGCTGATACGGTGCCCTACAACTTTATTGAAAAAAGTCGACTTGCCGACATTGGGGCGACCAACAATCGCCACAAGGGGTCTTGCCATTAGGTTTCCTCCATTCCGCACATGGCTTTCCAGAAGCCTTCGCCGGTATTCTCAACAATACGCAAGGGCGCAGGAAGTGCCTGTCTTGCCTCTTCCACGCTGGTTCCGTCCAGGAAAAGGTCGCCCTCGTTGCGGATCATGTTCCGGCATATCATGATTTCGTCACAATCAACGTTCCGCAGCTGTTCAATCAGGTCTCCCCCAGTAATCAGCCCCGTAACGGTCACTGATTCGCCGAAGAAGTGATTCAGGATGGGAATGACTTCAATTTGCGTCCCCTTGGGCGCATAGGTGTCAATCATCCGGCGAATAAAAGCAGCAACAGAGGTGCCGCAAGCGATAATACGGCGCTTTGGTGAAGGCACATCGCAGGGAAAATCCTCAGACGCATAGCGAATATCCGTTTCAAACAGCCGCAGCATGCCCACGCCGTTTTCCACCTGGGGATAACCTTCGTACTCTTCATCCTCCGGCAGCGGAAGACCACTGAGGCAATAAAACTCATCCGATGGGAAAACAAACCGAGTGCCCAGCCGGCGCAGAAAATCCTCCTGCATGGGGCGAATCATTTCAACCAGCTGCCGTGCTGTCTCCCGATTATAGGGATCTACTTTGTCCAGCCCTTCACGCCATTTGGTCAGCCCTACAGGCACCAAGGCAACGCTTCTGGCCGCCGGACGCATGCTCTCCAAATCCCGCAAGGTGCGCATAAGCACTTCCCCATCGTTCCATCCCGGACAAAGCACCACCTGGCAGTGATACCGTAGTCCGTGTTCCTTCAGGGTGCGCAGGCGATCCATGATTTGTCCGGCATTGGGATTGCGCATCATGCGGCAGCGAATCTCCGGATCCGTTACATGAACGGAAATGTACAGCGGACTTACGCGGCGGCGCAGGATGCGGTCGAATTCCTTATCGCTTACGTTGGTTAAGGTGACGAAATTGCCCATCATCAAAGAAAGGCGCCAGTCGTCATCCTTCACATACAAGGTATCCCGCATGCCCGGAGGCATTTGGTCAATAAAGCAAAAAATGCAATGATTATGGCACGGGCGTGGCTTGGAAATAATGGTTTGATCCAAGGTGATCCCCAGCGGCTCCCAGTCTTCCTTCTTGACATGGAGCACATCCCGCACGCCGTTTTCGTGCAGGACTTCCAGAGACAACCGCTCCCGTGATGTCAAAGCCTGATAATCGATCTGGTCAATTACAGGCTCGCCGGAGATCTTCTCCAACTGATCGCCGGCCTTCAGGCCAAGCCGTTCAGCAATGGAACCCGGCGCAATGTGGGTAATGGTAGTGGCCAAGGCAAACGTCCTTCCTTTCTGTGGCGAAGCATAGGCCTACCACAACGACTATATTATGGACAATACAGAGCCAAAAGTCAAGATTCGCACAATCATGTCAATGTCCTGCTGCTATTCCGTGAAAGCATTTTCATTTTAGTTGACAATTCATGCATGTTGTGATACCGTTATCACGTCTTTTCGGTGTTCATGAAGGAAGGAGTGGCGTCGCCATGGTCAAGGAACAGGTGACAAGCACGGCCGAAGAAAAGCCTATGATGTTCTCTCGTGCAGAGATGAAGCAATTATTGATTCCGCTGTTGTTAGAGCAGGCGCTGACCGTGATGATCGGCATGATGGATACCATCATGGTGGCTGGCTGCGGCGAGGCAGCCGTTTCCGGCGTGTCGCTGGTGGATACTATTAACCTGCTGCTGAGCAACGTATTTGCTGCATTGGCCACAGGCGGCGCCGTGGTTGCATCACAATACTTAGGAAAGAAAGACCCAGAGGAAGCAGGCCGCTCGGCGAAAATGCTTTTCTACGTGATTCTCATTGCCAGTACGTCGATCATGACGCTTTGCCTGATTTTCCGAGTCTCCATGCTGGATGCCATTTATGGCACCATTGAAGCAGACGTCATGGAGAGTGCCAGAACCTATCTGTTCTG
>CAVKHY010000122.1:0-5922 GCA_963656345.1 bacterium
TCGAATCCTGCCAGGCGTACACGATGATCCCCCTTGAATCGTAAGGATTCAGGGGGTCTTTTTGTGTCATGAGATTTATTTTTCGGGGTTTTTGCTTCTAACTGTTATGGATCAACCTAAATGCAGCAGCTGCGTTTAGGTTGGCAAATGACACACACGTTAATAATTTGCAAAAGAGGATTGCAACAACAGGGAAAAGAGAGTATAATCGAAGCGAATAGACGTGCTCTTCCGTAGCGTGTCTTTTTAGAACGTTCAAATACAGGAGGGTAGTTAGAAGGCAGGCTTAATAGGAAACATATACCGTGCGCAATTATGTTTCTGTTGATGGTGTGCTTTTGCGTTATAACTGGAATGGTTCTAAATACTCACCATGAGATCATCGATGAAAAAACTGAGTTTTAATCAAATTGTAGGAGAGTAATATAATGGAACACATGGGTCTTAATCAGCAGCAGGTAGAAGAAAGCCGCAAGCTTCATGGTGCGAACACCCTGACGGAGATTCCTCCTGAACCATTGTGGAAAAAGATTCTTGAAGGCTTCAAGGATCCCATGATCATGATTCTGCTTGTTGCACTTGTCATTCAGGTAGTTTTGACTTTTATGGGTAAAGCTGAATGGTATGAACCCGTTGGCGTTTTGATTGCCATTTTGATTGCTAACGGCGTGTCTTCCATCAGCGAAAACCAGCAAGAAGGCAAGGCTTCAGCATTGAAAGCTGAGGAGCAGGCCAAGGAGATGGCGAAGGTCATTCGGGACGGCAAGCTCCAGGAGATTCATGTAAGCGAGATTGTCGTCGGCGATATTGTTTATCTGCAGGCTGGTGATAAGATTGCCGCTGATGGTGAAATCGTTGAGGGTACGGTCAAGGTTGATCAGGCATCCCTGAACGGCGAAACGGAAGAGGCCACGAAGACCGTCAATACCTCCGGTGCGGCATATGATGTAAAGGATCTGTTGAATACTTGCTATGCCTATCGTGGCACGGTGGTATGCGGCGGCGAAGCTTACATGAAAGTGAAGGTTGTTGGCGATAAAACCCTCTTCGGCGAGCTGGCGTTGGAAGTGCAGGAAGATACCCGTGAAACGCCTCTGCAGGTAAAGCTGGGCAAGTTGGCCAAGCAGATTTCTACCTTCGGCTATATCGGTGCCATTGCTATCGTTATCAGTGTTTTCGCAAAAGCAGCGTTTATCGGCAGTTTACCAAAGGACATTTACGGGTGGATTACGCTGGCCATTGAGGCAATTACGGTTGCTGTTACGATTATTGTTTGCGCAGTTCCTGAAGGGCTGCCCATGCTTACCAGCATCCTGCTGAGTTTTCAAAGCTTGCGAATGGCCAAGGATAACGTTCTTGTTCGCAAAATCAATGGCTTGGAGACAGCTGGTTCCCTTTCTATCCTCTTCTCCGACAAAACGGGTACGATCACAGAAGGCAAGCTGAGCGTTGTGGAAGTTGCTACCGGCAATGTACGCAAATTCGGTTCCATGAAGGATCTTCCGCTTACCTTGAAGGACGATATGGTTGTTGGCATTGGCCTGAATAACTCTTCTTCCTTCTCTGACGGGAAAATTATCGGCGGCAATTCCACAGACCGAGCTCTGATGACTTTCCTGGCTGCAGGGGATGCTGTCAACACAATGGCACGCCAGGATGTATCCAATTTCAATGCCTTCGATTCCACAAAGAAGTACTCTACCGTGACCATTTCCCGCGAAGGCCATGTGATGACCTACATCAAGGGCGCCCCTGAAAAAATCATTGACCGCTGCAAGAGATACATTGATGAGAATGGTGCGGTGAAACCTCTGTCGGAACGCAACTTCCTGACTGCTTATATGGATGAGCAGGCGGGACGCTCGATGCGGCTGCTGGCTGTGGCTAAGTGCGAAAGCGAAAATGCGGACAGTGGTGATTTGACGCTGGTGTGCGTGTTGTCTATTCGTGACAATGTGCGCAAGGAAGCCGTTGATGCTATTCGTGAAGTGCAGGGTGCGGGCATCCAGGTGGTTATGGTTACCGGCGACCGGAAGGAAACCGCTGTTGCTATCGCCAAGGAAGCAGGTCTGCTGAAGAATAAGAGCGATGTTGCCTTGACAAGTGCCGAAATGGCCGAATTGACAGACGATCAGTTGAAGAAGATTTTGCCGGATTTGCGGGTTGTGTCCCGTGCACTGCCTACGGATAAGAGCCGTCTGGTGCGGTGCGCACAGGAATTGAATATGGTCGTTGGCATGACGGGCGATGGTGTTAACGATTCTCCTGCCTTGAAGAAGGCGGACGTTGGCTTTGCTATGGGCTCCGGCACAGAAGTGGCCAAGGAAGCTGGAGATATTACCATTTTGGACGACAACTTCCTCTCTATCGAGAAGGCCATCCTCTATGGTCGTACCATGTTCAAGTCCATTCGCAAGTTCCTGATCTTCCAGCTGACGGTGAATGTTGCAGCTGTGCTGACTTGCTTCTTGGCACCACTGCTGGGCGAAAATGAGATTCTCACGGTCATTCAGCTACTGCTCATCAACCTGGCTATGGACACCTTGGCTGCCATTGCCTTCGGCAGCGAACCTGCACTGAAGGAATACATGAAGGAAAAACCTGTTGCCCGGAATGCCTCCATTGTAACGAAGGACATGTTTGTTGAAGTTCTCGTCAGTGCACTGTTTATCACGGCTGCCTGCCTGAGCATCCGCTTTACGCCTTTCTTCCACAATCTTCTGGGTGCTATGAAGAATGACGTACTTGACACAACGCTGCTGAACTCTGCTGTGTTTGCTACCTTTATGATGGCCATTACATTCAATGGCTTCAATGCACGTACGAGCCACATCAATGTGTTCGAACACCTTGGACGCAACCGTAATTTTATCCGAGTCATGGTAAGTATCTTTGTGCTGCAGTTTGTCTTTGTTACCTTTGGCGGTGAAGTACTGAACGTGGAAGCCATGAGTGCTGTGAATTGGCTGATCTGCGCAGTGATTGCTTTCCTTGTGATTCCGATTGATGTGCTTCGCAAAAAGATCACGAAGTAAAGGAGGTCTTGCAAATGGCAGTGAATCTGAAAAAAGGACAGAAAGTTGACCTGACCAAGTCCAATCCGGGCTTGAGCCGGATTGTGGTCGGCCTTGGTTGGGACGTCAATCGTTACGATGGCGGCTATGACTTCGACCTGGATGCATCTGCATTCCTACTGGGTACCAACGGCAAAGTTCAGCGTGACGCCGACTTCGTATTTTACGGCAATGACACGGATCCTTCGGGAGCAGTGAAGTACGGCGGAGACAATAAGACTGGCGAGGGCGAAGGGGACGACGAGCAGGTTTTCGTCAACCTGCAAGTTATTCCTGCGAATGTGGAAAAGGTAGACTTCACCGTTACAATTTATGAAGCGGCAGAGCGTCGCCAGAATTTCGGTCAGGTGAACAATGCCTACGTGCGCATTGTTGACGAAGCCACCGGTGCAGAACTGATTCGCTATGATCTTGAAGAAGACTTCTCGATTGAAACGGCTGTTGTTGTCGGAGAAATTTACCGTCATAATGGCGAATGGAAGTTCAACGCCATCGGCAGCGGTTTCCAAGGTGGTCTCGAGGCACTTTGCGTTAATTATGGTGTCAATGTGTAAGAAGTAAAGGAGGAGTCGACGGTGTCTGTTAGTTTGCAAAAAGGGCAGAAGATCAGCCTGACCAAGTCCGGAAGTGCGGGCTTGAAGAAGATCATGGTTGGCTTGGGCTGGGATGAAGCGCAACCCAAGGCAAAGGGTTTCTTTGGCTTGTTTGCCGCTAAGCCGGCAGACATCGACTGCGATGCATCCGCAATCCTGTGCGGCACCAATGGCAAGACGATCGGCAGCACAAAAGAAAGCGTTGTTTACTTCGGCAACCTTCGTCATAGCAGCGGGGCGGTTATCCATCAGGGCGATAACCTGACAGGTGCCGGCGAAGGCGACGATGAGCAGATCATGGTTGATCTGTCCTTGGTTCCGAGTAACGTTGAGAAGATTGTCTTTGTGGTGAACATTTATGATGCAAGTGCGCGTCATCAAGACTTCGGCATGATTCGTAATGCATTTATCCGCGTTGTGGATATGCGCAACAACAGCGAAATCTGCAAGTACAATTTGTCTGAAGACTATAGTGGCAAAACCGGCCTGATTGTTGGGGAAATTTACCGCCACGAAGGCGAATGGAAGTTTAATGCCATTGGTCAGGGTGTTGCAAACGCAAGCCGACTGGATAGTTTGATCAGTCTTTATCGCTAATCATAGGAGGAAAAGAAAATGGCAATTAATCTGTCAAAGGGCCAACGGGTAAGCTTGGATAAGGGTGTGAAGCTTGCTCTCGTAGGCTTGGGCTGGGATACGAACCGTTACGATGGGGGCGCTGACTTTGACCTGGATGCTTCTGCATTTATGCTAGGCGCAAATGGCAAAGTTCGCAAGGATGAGGATTTCATTTTCTACGGAAACCTGCAGAGCGCAGACGGTGCTGTTACGCACACAGGCGACAGTCTTGAAGGCGGCTCCGGCGGTGATGATGAGACGCTGTTCATCGACTTCAGCAAAGTTCCTGCGGATGTCGAAAAGATTGCCATTACCGTAACCATTTATGAGGCACAGGAGCGTGGGCAGAATTTTGGTCAGGTCTCGAATGCCTATGTCCGTGTTGCCCGCCGCAGCAGCGAAAGTGATACGGTTGGCACGGAAGAACTGCGCTACGACCTTGGTGAGGATTTCTCCATTGAAACAGCGCTGGTTGTTTGCGAGATTTACCGCAGCGGAGCAACTTGGAAGTTCAATGCTGTCGGTGCCGGCTATCAGGGCGGACTGTATGCCCTGTGCAAGGCTTATGGTGTGAACGTGTAATTGAGGATCCAAATCAGGCACTATCCAATGCTTGAGGGAGGAGGAGACGGCCTGGCTCGTTTCCTCCTCTTTTTCAAAAGTATTATGTCGTGGAGGACGTGAAAAGATGAGCAGCAGTAAGCGCCTTCGACTTAGCTATAATGCACCTGTTGTGCTGACGTTTGTGTTGATCTGCCTTGGGGTGCAGGTGCTGAATATTCTTACGGGTGGGGCAAGCAATCGGGTCGCTTTTAGCGTGTATCGCTCGTCCTTTCTTGATCCATTGGCCTATGTACGCTGCATTTGTCATGTTTTCGGCCATTCCAACTGGAATCACCTTTTCGGAAACATGATGTATCTACTCATTCTCGGACCGATGCTGGAAGAAAAGTACGGCTCATCGAACATGATCTTCATCATGGTTACAACGGCAGTGATTACCGGTGTTGTGAATCTGCTGTTCTTCCCACATGTTCGGCTGCTTGGCGCAAGCGGCATTGTGTTTGCCATGATCCTGTTATCCTCTATTACGATCACTGAAAAGCACACCATTCCTGTTTCGTTCATTTTGGTTGCATGCATCTATATCGGGCAGCAAGTCTATGAAGGACTGTTCACAAGAGACAACATTTCGCAAATGGCTCATATTGTAGGCGGCATTGTAGGCTCAGTTCTTGGATTTGTCATGAATAAGTACAAAATGAGTCGGTATGAGAGAGGCAGCCATGTATAATAGGATTGATGCAAGGAATCTAACCGACCTGCTGCTGCCGCTGAGTAAGAGAACAAATACCAAGGGAGTTTATTTTGTACGTCTTTGCCAGTGGGGACCGGAAATAAAGTCCTTTCTTTGGAACTATCATGAGGCGGTGCGGGAGAAGGGCGTTATTCTTGAAGGGCAGATTAACAATCCCGATGAGCGGCAGTTGAATTATCTGACAGAAACATTGGGAGATGCATTTGAGCCCAAGGTGCAGTTCATTGAGAATGCACTGAAAAAGTGGATGCCGCGCATGAGTGCGCAGAATCGTTCCGAGTTTGCCAATGCATTGTGCACGCAATTTGAAGAGTTACAT
>CAVKHY010000123.1:0-1548 GCA_963656345.1 bacterium
GTAAGACAGGCCATGCACGCCGAAAGGACGGGTCACGGCAGAAACAAAGGCTGCCAGCAGCACCCGAGGCAGACCTACCATGTCAATGACCAGCTGAAGTTTGTAAGGCTCATGCATGCCCACACCGGTGGTATTGATGCCTGCAAAACGCCACAGCAGGTTTGCCCAAAAACCGGGCTTGACTTCATCCCGGGTCTTTACGTTCCGGGTGCACATGGCCATGACTTTTGCACCGAAGGAAAGCATATCCCCGGGCTGAGCCAGAGGAAGCACATACTTCCGTACCAGATCCGCCTGATTTTCGCCCACCTCAACAAAGTGGGTCTGAATGGCAAAGCGGTCGTACTTGCGGCCATTCTTTCCGGTAAGGGTACCCCGGTCAAAATATACAATACCGTCCTTTTCACGGCGTTGATCTTCCAGGTTGCGCGAAGGAATAATCCCCATCTCACATACCTCCTGTTCGTCCTGCGAACCCACAGGTTCGCTTCGTTCATTCTACAACGCTTTTCCCTGCATGTCAAACAAATGCGGCAAAAAGAACGAGGGAAGAGCAGGAGACAGCACACAAGCGATTCATAGATCAGAAAAGCAGGATTGCTCCTGCGGAAAAATGAAAAGAAGTTGTACCTCATTCTGTAGCCAAAACAGCGGAAAAATCCGGCATTGGCGGCCTTTCGGCCTGCCATTGGCTGTTGCTGCGGCGGAATTGGATAGGGGATTGCCCGATCTCTTTCCTGAAAACAGTGGAAAAGTAGGCGGCGGTTTGATAACCGCAGGCCTGGGAAATATCCTCAATGGTGCGCTGGGTAGTGCTGAGCAGTAATTTGGCACGGGTCAGACGCTGATGGCGTACGTAATCTCCGAAGGTACGGCCGGTGACGGTGCTGAAAATTTCGCACAGGTGGCACTTGCTGATGAAGACGGCACTGCTTACCGCTTGTAAGGATAAATCGCTGCTCAGGTGGGACTGAATGTAGGCGCAGGCGTTGTCGAAATGGGAACGCTGCAGCTGGCAGGTGCGTGTCGCAGCCTGGTAATCCATAATGATGTGATCCCCGGCTGACAATAAATCCTGAATGCTGTGCACGGCATGGTTGTGCACCCGGTTGCGATAGCAGCATTCCGTCAGAGAAAGATTCAGATGATATTGTAAATAATCATACAGTCCCCGGTTCAGGGAAGTAAGCAGAATAAAGGATTGCTCCGTGTTCGGCGCACCGTAAAGGCGGGTAATGCGTGCCACTTGCTGATGAAAGGCATCCTTCGCTCCTTCGGCACTTTCCGATACAAATGCTTCGCAGATGCTGCGCTGATTATATAATAAATCCCAGTAATCAATGGCGTTTTGTTCCGAAACAGCAAATTCAGCCATGTTTCTCCTCCCTTCAAGGGTCGCATAAGCGACCGTGTGCAATCCGAAGATTTTGAAATTTCATCCGCAGAAATTGCATGTTCATAAGCAGCCATTCTTGCTATAATGGCTCCTGCAATGAGATCGTGAGCATCGGTTAGTTTTGTCAAACCGTTAGTCTCGACTAACATTGT
>CAVKHY010000123.1:1558-5715 GCA_963656345.1 bacterium
CTGTCGGCACGCTTCTGTCAAGGGAAGCACAAAAACAAATTCCCTTGCCGGCAGCAAATGAGGGGAAAGGAGTTCATTCGTGAGGAAGATTGCAATCTATGGCAAGGGCGGCATCGGGAAATCGACAACGACTTCCAATCTTTCTGCCGCTTTGGCCAGGAAAGGTTATCGGGTGATGCAAATCGGCTGCGACCCTAAGGCAGACTCCACCAAGGGGCTTATGGGCGGCAAACGCATCCCGACGGTGCTGGAACAGCTGCGGGAAAAGGGCGATGAGCTGAAGCTGACGGACATTGTGTTTGAAGGGTACGGCGGTGTGCTGTGCGTAGAGTCCGGCGGCCCTACACCTGGCGTAGGCTGTGCAGGCCGGGGCATTATTTCTGCTTTTGAAAAGCTGGCGGAGCTGAAAGCCTTCGAAACCTATCAACCGGACATTGTGATTTATGATGTATTGGGCGACGTGGTCTGCGGTGGATTCGCCATGCCCATTCGGGAAGGTTATGCCCGGGAGGTGTTTATTGTATCCTCCGGCGAGATGATGGCCCTCTATGCGGCCAACAACATTGCCCAGGCCATTCGCAACTTCGGCAAGCGAGGGTATGCCCGGCTGTGCGGCATTATCCTTAATGCCCGAAATATTGCGGATGAAAAAGAAATTGTGCAGAAGGCTGCTGATGAAATCGGCACCCAGGTGGTGGCCTATGTACCCCGCAGCGGCGATATTCAGAAGGCGGAGGCCGGCGGCGGCACCGTATTCGAATGCCTGGATGTTTCTCCCATGCATGCTGTATACAATGATTTGGCCGATTGCGTGTTGACCATGACTCAGGATGAGAAAGGAGCTCAGGAAGTATGTTGAAAAAGTTGGTTGCGGTGATTCTCTCGATGACCATGATGCTTTCCCTTACTGCCTTTGCGGGAGCAGAAGAAACTGTGGACGGCGGCATGGTGCTTTATTATCCCAGCTACCTGCAGGAAAGCGAAGGAGAGACATTGACCCTGGCCAAGAAGCCGGAACGCATCGTGTGCCTGTCCAATGCAGCACTGCAGATTCTGGTGCGCTGCGATATTCACCCCGTTGCGGTGACTACGCCTTCCAGCTCTGTTGATTATCCTGACTGGGTGCTGGAACTTCCTACGATTGCGACCGGCATGAGCAGCCTGGACATTGAATCCGTGCTGGTCTATGAGCCTGACTTGGTTATCGTGGGCAGCTACCAGAAGGAAACCTATGGTCAGCAATTTGCGGATGCTGGAGTCAGCGTGTACTACACCAGCGAAGGTCCTTCCATTGCTTACAACGAAGCGAAGGAAGAAGCTTTGACCCTGGCTAAGTCCTTCGGCACGGAAAAGCTTGTGAAGGAGATCGCTGCTGAGTTTGCTGCTGTGGAAGAGCGGGCGGCCAATTATTGCGCAACCCATGCTACCAAAACCATGATGATCTTCTTCCATACCCCCGGCACGTATCAGCAAACTTCTCAGGGGTATCTGGGCAGTATGCTGGCACTCCTTCCTTTCGAAAATCTGTCCGATTCTCTGGTGGATCCCTCCAGCCGCACGGTGACCATGGACACGGAAACGGCACTTACCGCAAACCCTGAAGTCATCTTTGCCATTTCTCCTACAGCACCTACGGCAGATGTGATCGAAGGTGTGTACAAAGAAACCTTCGCTGAAAATCCTGACTTGTGGAACCAGCTGGACGCCGTCAAGAACGACAACATCATTTATCTTTCCAGTGAGTATGTGACCTCTAAGGGCATTCAGATTGTGAACAGCCTGAACAAATTGATCGACCTGCTTGAAGAGCGCTTCCCCGCAGACACTGCGGCGGAAGCCTCTTCCGTAGAAGGGGTAACCATTCAGTATCCTGCCAACATGCAGGAGAAGGGATATACCGAAGCTGTTACCTTGGCAAGTTACCCCGAAAAGGTTGTTTGCATGTCCACCACGCCGGTGCTGACCCTGTACGAGCTGGGCGTTCATATGATTGCTGTGCCTTCCAGTTCCGTGGTAACCTGGCCGGAGGACTTGACGGCCACGGCTGAGTTGCTGTCCATGGGTCATGGCACGACCTTCGATATTGAAACCGTGGTGGCCATGGAGCCTGATCTGGTGCTGCTGGGCTATACCTCTGCCGACACCTACGGCGTTCAGCTGACGGAAGCAGGCATTCCTGTGTACTATGTGGATGCCGGTCACACCGTGTCCTATGATTCCATCAAGAGCCAGACCGAGGTTTTGATCGATGCTTTCGGCAAGGATAGCGAGGCAGGCAAAGCGATTCTGCAGCGCTTTGACGATCTGGAAAGCAAGTTGGCAGCCACCAAGGAAAAGTTGGCAGGCAAGACGGTGATGATTCTTCAGTCCGCACCCCCTACCCACTATATTCAGACCAACGGCGGTACCCTCGGTTCCATGGCGGAAATGATCGGCCTGACCAACGTGTATACCAACGATGCTTCTTCCATGGTGGAACTGGATATGGAGTCTGCCTTGGGCTACGATCCTGATCTGGTGCTGTGCGTAGGCATGAGCAAAACCGGCGAAGAGCATCAGCAGCTGATGGAAGCTGATTATGCCAACAACCCTGAGTACTGGAACAGCATCCGTGCCTTTGCTAACGGGGATGTGATGTATCTGCCTGTGACCTATGTTTCCAGTGCCGGCATTAACGTGATTGACAACATCAGCAATCTGGCTGATAGGGTATTGGCACATTTCGCTGAGTAAGAGGAGTAACCATGAAGAAAAAGTCCACCAAACGGCAGGTCAGCACCCTCCGTGTGGGAACGGTCTGGCTGATTCTGCTGATTCTCCTGGCCGTGTTGTCTGTGGTGGCAGTCGCAGTAGGCAGTGCAGGATATAGCGTTGGTGAAATCCTGCATGCCATCTTTTCCGGAGAAGACAGTACCATCAAAGTGATCGTTGTCAACCTGCGTCTGCCACGGCTTCTGCTGGCCATTATGATCGGCGCCTCTCTGTCTGCCTCTGGGGCACTGCTGCAGTCTGTCATGCGCAACCCCTTGGCTGACCCCGGCACCATCGGCGTATCGGCCGGCGCAGGCACGGCGGCAACCACGATTCTACTCTTGTTCCCAAGCTTGACCAACACGGTGCCCATTTTTGCCTTCGGCGGCGCTGCTCTTGCCTGCGGATTGATTTATTCCCTTGCATGGAAGGGCGGCATTGACCCGGTACGGATTATCCTCTCCGGCGTGGCTATTAACTCCGTGCTGTCCGCCTATAACTCCCTGCTGCAATTGCTGTATTCCGACAGCCTGCAGGGCGTACTGGCCTTCATGAACGGCAGTTTATCCGGACGGTCTTGGTCCCAGGTGCGAATTCTGGCCGTGTATGCCGGCATAGGACTGGTGCTGTCCTTTATGTGCATCAAGAGTGCTAATACCCTTCAGCTGGGGGATGAAATGGCCAAATCCTTGGGTGTGAAGGTCAATGCCAGCCGCCTGTTCCTGTCTGCTGTTTCTGCTTTCTTGGCAGCGGCGACTGTTTCCGTGGCAGGCATGATCGGCTTTGTGGGTCTGGTTGTGCCGCACATTGCCCGGCTGCTGGTGGGATCGGACTACAAGGCCATGCTGCCCACCAGCGTATTGCTGGGAGCGGTGGTGCTGCTGGCAGCAGATACCATCGGCCGCACCATTGTACCCGGAATGGAAATTCCCGTGGGCATTGTCATGTCCGTTACGGGTGGTCCGTTCTTCCTCTATATGCTGAGAAAGAAGGGAAAGGTCAGTGGAAATTAAAGCGCAGAACATTGAAATCGCCTACGGGGATTACCTGGCGGTGAAAGACATGGACATCCGGGTGGAAAAGGGGAAGATTACCACCATTATCGGTCCCAACGGCTCCGGAAAGTCCACCGTGCTGAAGGGATTGACGCGGCTGCTGAATTTCCGCAAGGGTTCCGTGTACCTGGACGCACGGAACCTGAAGGAGTTTTCTGCCAAAGAATTGGCGCAGCATATCGGCGTCCTGCCCCAGATGCATTCCGCTCCGCCGGATTTTCAGGTAAAGGAGCTGGTCAGCTACGGACGCATGCCTTACCAGAAGTGGTATGAACGCTGCAATGAAGAGGATCAGCGAATCATCGACTGGGCCATGCAGGCTACCGGCGTGTGGGATCTGCGGGAGAAGTC
>CAVKHY010000124.1:0-5565 GCA_963656345.1 bacterium
GCTTCTATCTGCTGCGTGGATAAAACCAAACTTCATAGGGGACTGCTGCGAACCACTGGTTTTGCGGCGGTCCCTTTTTCTGCGTCAGGGGCGATATTGCCTTTTTGCATCCGCTATGATAAACTTCAGAACGATGACCTTGTGTTGCTGCCAAGAAGGAGTGTGGCTGAAATGCTGAAGAAACGGTTGTTGGCTTTGCTTATGCTTGTGATCATGCTGCTTGGAATGCAGCATGAGGCGCTTGCGGAAAAGAAGCCGTCGCCTACCATGACGCCGGCGCCCATTCAGGTGTCCGAAAGCGTGCTGACACCGCCGGAGCAGATTCAACAGGTGCTGGACATTGCCTATAACGAGTGGCAGACGCTGAATGGTAAGACACTGTCCAAATGCAACAAGTATACCGAGTGGCGCGGCAAGGGCGTCAGCTTCGGCTGGTGCGGCGGATTCATTACCTGGTGTATGATGGAAGCCGGGATTCCCATGGAAACACTGGAAAACGTGGAAGAAGCTCCGGTGGAAGGACTGTACCATGTGAAGGAAGCCAGCGTGGGTAAACTCCTCCGTGGATATCTGCGGAAGGATCGGATGACGCTGGTGCCGCAAAAGGGTTATCTGCTGGTGTACGGCGTGCGGAAGAGTGCCAACAAAACGGTGCACATCGGTTTGGTGTACGATGTTGAGGCACTGGGAAACGGCAAGTACCGCATTACGACCATTGAAGGCAATATGTCCAACCGGGTGAAAATGTACATTCACGACTATGATATGAATGCGGAAGAACGGGGACTGAACCTGTCCGTGGTACCGGAGGATGAACGCACGCTGGAGGCAAGCAACTGCCTGGATTACAAAATTCCCAAGAGTGACGGCAAGCCATTTTATGTGAATTGCTTCCTGATGCCATGGCTGCCGGAAGACGCACAGTAAGGAGAAGACGATGCAGCACTTATATACGGAACATGCTTTGCGGAAAGTTTGTGAGCCGGCTCCCCTTTGGATGATTACAGCGCCGGAAAAGACCTTGGGGCTTGTGCCCGGCAGTGTGCCGGAGGCAAATATGCCTACGGTGTATGAAAAGCCTGTGACCTGTGCCGGTGCGGTGCGGTTCGTCTTCGGCGGCAGTGACGGAAGCATCCGGGCTTGGCTGGATGGAGCATTGCTGGGAGAAAGCGAAGCAGGATGTCCTTTCGATGCTTATCGGCAGGATCTGCCCTATCAGACCCATTTGCTGAAGATGGAGCTTGGGGCAGGGGTAAAAACCGTTGCTCCGGTTACCTTGGAGCAGCTTGGCGGCGCACTGATTTCCGATATGAAAACGGAAGTCGCAAAACAAGGGAAAACTTTCCTTGTCAAGCTGACCGTGAAGGTTCGCAGCCTTGCGGATGCGGAACAAACGGTGCAGGTGGAAGCGAAAGCAGGAGATGCCGCCATGCACTGGAAGAAGAAGGCACTTGCACCCGGAGAAGAAATTTCCCTGACCGGAACGCTGCCTCTGCCCGGAAGCAAAGCCTGGACAATCGATCATCCTGAACAGGCCACGGTGGAAACGGTATTGTGGTGCGATGGAGAACCTATTGACGACCTTCGCACACGGCTTTGCCTGCGTACGGTAGAAGTTGCAGGAGATAGCCTGATACTGAATGGCACTGAACAGCCGCTGCGGACAGTGACCATGAAGCAAGGCCTTGCCTTGGACGATGTGTGTTGCCTGCTTCGAAACGCAAAGCAGCAAGGATGCAATGCGGTGCAAGGTATCGGCCACGATCTGCGATGCAGGGATCTTTGTGATCAAATGGGATTAGTCGTTCTTGATTGAAACTTGCCACCGATGCAAGCAAACGATGAAGAAAGGAAAACGCAGCAGGTGGAGAGACCAATTTATGCAATGCTGGAGGCGGCAGCCAAGGTACAGCGTGTGCACATGCCGGGGCATAAGGGACATGCGCCCTTTGGTGCGACGGACCTGTATCGCTTGGATACCACGGAGCTGCCTTCCACAGATGATTTGTATGTGCCGGAACGAGGCATTGCGGAGGCGGAACGCCTTTATGCCAAAGCCGCCGGTGCAGGAACGACCCTGCTGCTGCACAACGGTTCCACGGCAGGGATTCATGTGATGCTCCAAATGTGGGCACGGGAAGGGGACACAGTGCTGCTGCCCCGGAATGCCCATTTATCTGCCATGAATGCCTGCATTATCGGTGGACTGCGTCCAGCGTGGATCCAGGTGACTCGCCGGCAGGATGGCTACTGCTATCTTCGCCCGGAGGATGTGCTGCAGGCCATTTACCGGCATCCTGAGGCGAAAACACTGCTGCTGACACGGCCGGATTATTACGGCGGATGCATGCCGCTGAAGGAAATCATCGCCGCTGCGCATGAAGCAGGCATAAGGGTGGCTGTGGATGAAGCCCACGGTGCTCACCTGCCATGGATGGAGGGTGAACCGCAATCTGCCGGCGTTTGCGGGGCAGATGCGTGGGTGCAGTCAGTTCATAAAACCCTGCCAGGGCTGACCGGCTCGGCAGTGCTTCACCTGAAAGACCCGAAAGAAGGGGAAAGAGCTCTTCAACTGCTGCGAAGAGAACAAACATCTTCCCCTAGCTTTTTACTGATGATGTCTATTGATGATGCCAGAGCCTGGATGGAAGCGGAAGGGAAAACGCAGCTAGCAGCAACCGTTGTGGCGGCCGAAGCCCTGCGCGCACGGCTTCGGGAAACGCCCTACCGGGATGCCCATGCCCTGTGGCAGGCAATCGAGATGCAGTTTGATCCTACTCGGCTGGTGATTGATGCGCCGGAGAGTGGTGAGCGGCTGGCACAGCGGCTGCGAATGCAGGGCATTGAGGTGGAAATGCATGATCCTTGGCGTGTGGTAATGATCCTGACTTGCATGGACAACCCTGAAGAGATACGGCACATCGGGGATGTGCTTACCCGATTGGCGGCAGAGCCTCCTGTCTGCCATCTGCCCATGGAAGAAAATGTAGCGTTGCCCCAACAGGTGATGACACCGAGACAAGCCATCATGGCAGAAACAAAGCGGCTGCCTATTCGGCAGGCTGTGCAGGAAATCGCAGCGGTGTCCGCAGGCTTGTATCCGCCGGGGATTCCGCTGGTTTGTCCGGGGGAAAGAATCACAGGTGAAACAGCGGAGCAGCTCGCAAAGGCAGCCCCACAGCAGCGCTTCGGTACAGAAGGAGATACGATTTTATGTGTGAAATAAAGTGCGCAGTCTTTGATCTGGACGGCACATTGACCCAATCGGAAGAGGGCATTTTCAAGTGCACGCAATATGCCCTTCAGGAAATGCACTTGCCCCCTTTGGACGAGGCGACCCTGCGGAAGTTTATCGGTCCACCCCTGGGCTGGTCCTTTAGGGAATATTGCGGCATGTCCGACGAGGAGGCGGAGGAGGCACTTCGGCTTTACCGGGTGCGATACAATGACGTTGGCTTGTTTGAAAACCGCGTTTATCCCGGCGTTCGCCGCCTGCTGCGGACGCTGAAGCAGCAGGGCTGGTACGTGGCCATGGCGACAGGCAAACCGGAAATCCCTGCAAAGCGGATCATGCAGTATTTTCGCCTGGACAGGTATTTTGATCGAATGGTAGGCACCGGGGAGCACATGGGGGCAGATAAAGAACAGCTGATCCGCACTGCCTTACCTGAAAAATGGGACACAGCATGGATGATCGGCGATCGGAAATTTGATGTGGAGGGCGGCCGTGCCGTAGGCATTCACACACTTGGGGTTGGCTACGGCTATGGCACGGAAGCAGAATTAAAGGAAGCCGGGTGCGAAGCTTATGCGGAAACGGTGCAGGACGTAATCGATACCCTTTGCCCTGATGCCCCTGTGCCGGCGGGCTATTTCGTGTCCATGGAAGGGTTGGACGGTTCCGGCAAAACCACCCAAATTGATTTGCTGACGGAGGGACTGACTCGGTTCGGCTTTGAAGTGCAGCATAGCCGGGAGCCCGGCGGCTGTCCTGTTGCAGAAGAAATCCGCAAGGTTATTCTTGATCGCAACAACAAGGATATGGAAGCAGTGGCGGAGGCTTACCTGTATGCAGCATCCCGCGCCCAGCATGTGCGTCAGGTGATTCGTCCGGCACTATCCGCAGGCCGGTTGCTGCTGTGTGATCGGTTTGTGGATTCTTCCGTGGCCTACCAGGGCGGAGGAAGAAAGCTGGGAGTGGATCAGGTGCTGAACATCAACGCCTCGGCTGTGGACGGCACCCTGCCTACAGCCACGGTCTACCTGGAATTGGATCATGTAACGGCATTGATGCGGCGGTGCAAGGCAACAGAACCGGATCGCATCGAAATGGAAACGGAGCAGTTCCATGCGCGGGTGGAGCAGGCATACCATGCACTGATCGAACGGGATCCTAGCAGGTTTGTTGTGGTGGATGCTGCAAGGGACAAGGAAGCCATCGCAACGGATGTGCTGTCCGGCGTGCTGGATAAGCTGACGGAGGCAGAAGCATGAAGGAACGGGTTGTGGTCGGCATGTCCGGCGGCGTGGATTCCTCCGTAACCGCTTTGCTGCTGAAGGAACAAGGCTACGATGTGGTTGGCGTGTTCATGAAAAACTGGGAGGAGGAAGAGGGCGGCGCCTGCACGGCGGAAACGGATTGGCGTGATGTGCGGGATGTGTGCGATCTCATCGGCATTCCCTACTATTCGGTGAATTTTGCCAAGGAGTATTGGGATCGGGTCTTCAGCTACTTTCTGAGCGAATATAAGGCAGGACGCACCCCTAACCCGGATGTGTTATGCAACCGGGAAATTAAGTTTCGTGCTTTTCTTGACTTTGCCATGGAGCTGGGGGCATCACGAATGGCAACGGGACATTTTGTCCAAACGGACGGGGAAGGGCGGTTGCTGCGAGGCGTTGATCCGGGGAAAGATCAAAGCTACTTTCTCTATATGCTGAAGCGTGCGCAGCTGAAGAAGGCTCTTTTTCCTGTGGGCGGCATGACCAAGACGGAAGTGCGGGCTCATGCGGAAGCAAAAGGTCTGCCGGTGAGTAAAAAGAAGGATTCCACAGGAGTCTGCTTCATTGGCGAGCGGAATTTCAAGAAATTTCTGTCCGAATATCTGCCTGCCCAGCCGGGAGCCATGATAGACCCGGAAGGTCATGAAGTGGGGCGGCATGACGGACTCATGTATTATACTCTTGGCCAGCGCCGGGGACTAGGCATTGGAGGATGCGGCGACGGCCGTTCCTGGTTTGTCATCGGGAAGAATTTGGAGAAGAATCAACTGCTGGTGGCGCAGGGGGAGGATCATCCCATGCTGTACTCCACGCTTTGCCTAGGCACGGATGTGACCTGGATCGGCGATGCGCCCATTCGGGATGGAGAAACGCTGCACTGCACCTGCAAGTATCGTTATCGGCAGGCAGATCAGGAAGTGGAAGCTACTTTGCAGGGCGATAAACTGTTGCTTCGTGCCCTTACGCCCCAGCGTGCGGTGACACCTGGGCAGTCCGCGGTGCTCTATCGGGGAGAAGAATGCCTCGGGGGAGCCATTGTGGAAAGTATTCTGGACGCAGGCA
>CAVKHY010000125.1:0-5564 GCA_963656345.1 bacterium
GCGGATTCGGGTCTTTCACCCTTTAGAAACGGGCGCCGCCGGGCGCACATAAAAAACCTTCCCAAACCGTAATGGCTTGGGAAGGTGAACATTGTCACGGTACCACTTCCGCATTCAGCTGCTGTGCAGCCCTCACAGGGAACCCATGATTCCCCTGCGCAATAACCGGCGCACCGGAAACTGCCTACTGTCACTTCAGCAGCTGACTCAGGGATGTACTTCACCTTGCCGAATCGTCTTCTCACACCTACCGAAGACTCTCTTCAGATTCCTTGGCTTGGTTACTCTTCCCCTCATGGTCGTGGTGGTATGATAGCATATCCCGAAAAGGTTGTCAAGCACGGAATCGTAGTGCGCCGAGAAGAGGAATTATTTTCTTTTTAAGACAATTTGGTTGATTTCCGGCGGGCAGAAAAAGCGAAAACGGACGATAGGATTGCCCGATGCGCCAAGCCCTGCCGAGGTGTACTGCGGAATCTGCTGAATGTACTGCAAACCTCGAACATCTTTCTGGTCAGGGAAATATCCTCCCCGGGGTGAGGATACCACCGGAATATAAACGGCACCAATCAGGGGCAGCCAAATTTGTCCGCCATGGGTGTGCCCGCAAATCATCAAATCATAGGGCAAGTGCTGGGCAAAACTCCATGTTGATTCCGACAAATAGCTTTGCTCCGGATAATGATCCACAGCAATCAACGTCATCTCTTCGTGATTCAGTTTTTGATACCACGACACCTGCCGGGCGTGATGTGCCTCCATTGCGTTTTTCAAATCCGCATCAACACCTGATAAATCAAGGCATTCGTAGCTATCCTTCAAGTTTCTCCAAGTCAGCTTCCCCGTGAAATAAATCGAATCGCCGTTCTTTTCTATCTCGATAGGTTCCGTCAGGATTTCAACACCTTTGGATGTTATCACTTCCCCCATTTCCGTGAATCTACCAGTTGACCAAATATAGTTTTCCACCGTGTACGGACCGCAATTGCCATCAACCCAAAGCACCCTTTCGCCTTGCAATCCATCAAGCAGATCCAATATCGCCTGCGAGGATGCCGCATCGCTTTCTGTCCCCAGATTCATGTCCCCGGTCAACAGGATGATGTCATGGGGTACAGACGATATCGTCTCAATCAGTTCTTCTTGCTTATTGCCGAAATACTTACCATGCAAGTCGCTGATTTGCAGGATCGAATACCCGTCAAATGCTTCCGGCAGTTGATCAATAAAAACATTCTGTGTTCTTACAATGATTCTCTGATTATCCCAAAAGGTATAGGCTGCAAGGCATAGAGTCAATACCGCAATGATGATGCATAGGCGTTTTCGCATCTTCATGATTTCCTCCGCTTTATCTCCCGCTTCATGGTACAAGGATGCTCATGGTCACACGATGTTGTTTTGTTATTTCGATATTTCTTGCAAAACTTCTCACACAAGTTGATTATATATTGTCTATATTTTCCCGTCAATAACAATTGTGTAAGTTGATGTAGGGTGTTCCTTCTGTTTTTATTCTTTCCTTGCACCGAAATCAAAAATGTGCTATGCTCTGTGGTGCGCTTGCGACTTCATTCGCTATGTGCACTGACGGACACACTTCAACTTCTTTGGTGTCCGCAGGATAGTTCATCGGCCTGTTGAGCCGGAAAGGATGGTTCCCTTATGGACAAGAAGCTTGTTTCTGTACCCTGTGAAGAGGTCTCCGGACTGAAAAAGCTCTTCACCACCCGTTCCCTGTGCCTGAGTGCCATCATCGCCGCCCTGTACGCTGTGCTGACCATGTTCCTGCCTGCCCTGAGCTACGGTGCCTGGCAGTGCCGTGTGTCGGAGGCGCTGACCGTGCTGCCCATCGTGCTGCCCCAAGCCATTCCCGGCCTGTTTGTGGGCTGCCTGGTGTCCAACTTGTTGAGCCCGGTAGGCGCGGCGGATGTGATCTTCGGTTCTCTGGCCACCCTGCTGGCCGCCATTGGCACCTATGCGCTGCGGAAGAACCGTTATCTGGCCGCTGCCTGCCCGGTGATTGCCAACGGCGTGATTGTGGGCGGTATGCTGGCAATTGTGTATGCCCTGCCTCTGTGGCTGACCATGCTGCAGGTTGCTGCCGGTGAACTGCTGGCGGTGATCATCGGTCTGGTGCTTCTGCAAGCCATGAAGGGCGTTGATCTTTCCAAGTTTCAGTAAATCGTATGTTTTGGCGGCACAGCTTCTTACGGCTGTGCCGTTTTTCATTGTGACTTGTTTGTAAACATCTCTGACTTTTTTTCTGAATTTCTTTTCAAGCCGGTGCAGGGTGTGGTATAATGCCAGAATGGAATGTTATGATTTCAAGCTGACATTCCTGTTTGCCAACGGAACGCTCAGGAGGAACGGCATGGATGCTTGCGTAATTCTCGCCTCAGCTTCCCCGCGTCGGCGGGAGCTGATGGGCATGACCGGTATAGACTTTGTGGTGGATGTGCCCCAAGTGGATGAAACCTGTAACCTGCCCGCCAAGGATGCGGTGATGGAGGTTTCCCGGCGCAAGGCCGTGGCAGCCGCCCAAATGCATCCGGGCAGCGTTATCGTGGCGGCGGACACGCTGGTCTCCGTCCAAGATATTCCCTTGGGTAAGCCCCATGATGAACAAGCTGCCTTCCGTATGCTGCAAATGCTGCGGGGACAGTGGCATCAGGTCTATACCGGAGTATGCTGTGTGGATGCGCAGGGTTTTCTCCACTGCGGAGAAAGTCATGCGGACGTTCGCTTCTGCAATGATATGACAGATGAAGAGATTCGCCGCTATATCGCTACCGGCGAACCCATGGACAAGGCCGGTGCCTATGCCCTGCAGGGCATTGCCGGCCTGTGGGTAGAGGAGGTGCGGGGCAACAGCTCCGCCATTATCGGCCTTCCTCTTCCCCTTTTGCGCCGCCTGCTGGCGGAATGCGGTGTGCCCGTACTTCCTCAACAGGCAGATTGATCCGAAATAAAGGAGAGCTTGCATGGCTTTTTTTGCACCTGATATTGGCATTGATTTGGGTACTTCCAACACCATGGTTTATGTTCGGGGACGAGGCATTGTCATCAGTGAACCTTCCGTAGTTGCGGCAGACGCTACCCGGCGGAACGTGGTTCGCGCCGTGGGCGATGAGGCCGTTTACCTGCGCGGCCGCGCCACTTCTTCCATCAACGTAGTTTCTCCCATTAAAGCAGGGGCAATTGTAGACTTTGACATGACGGAAGTGCTGATCCGCTACTTTATCCGCAAGGCCATCGGCGTAAGCCACGTATTCAAGCCCAAGGTCGTCATTGCTGTGCCCTGCACCTTGGACGCCGTCGGCCGCAAAGCCATGGAAGAGGCTGCCCACGTAGCAGGTGCAAAGAAGGTTTATCTGGTGGACAAGCCCTTTGCCGCTGCCATCGGCTCCGGTCTGCCGGTGTACGAACCGGTAGGCAGTATGGTGGTAGACATCGGCGGCGGCACCACGGATGTGGCCCTTGTTTCCCTGGGCGGCCTGGTCGTTGCCCAGTCCATTCAAGTGGGCGGCAGCAAAATGGATGAAGCCATTAAGAGCTACATTCAGCGGGAATCCGACCTGAAGATTGCCCTGAACACAGCCGAATCCGTGAAGATCGACTTAGGCTCTGCCCTGAAACCCACGGACAGCCGAAAGGTGCACATTCGCGGCAGAGATGCCCAGAGCCAGTCTGCCCGGGATATCGAATTTACCGGTGCAGAGTGCTACGAAGCTCTGCGGGAGCCCTGCGCCGCCATTTTAGCTGCCATCAAGTGGGTGCTGGAGCGGACGCCCCCGGAGCTGGCAGCGGACATTATGCGCAGCGGCATCCACCTGACAGGCGGTGCTGCCCAGCTGACGGCACTGGATCGCTACATTGCTGCCGAGCTCGGCATTCCCGTGCTGCTGGCCAAGGAGCCTACCGACTGTGCCATTCTCGGTCTGGGCTACCTGGTGGAGAACATCCAGCTGATTGCCGGCATTGGCCGCAGCAATGAAGCCCAGTAACCTGACGGACAAAGCGAGGTGATCAAGCCATGGCCAGACGCAGGCCGCAAACTCCTGACGCTGCTGAGCAGGAGAAGAAGCAGTACCCCGATTATGACAATTTCCTGTACGATGATTTGCAGGAGGATACCCAAGTAGAACGCTCCGATCCCTTTAACGAGCAGCATGGCGCCGGGCAGATGCGCAACCAGGTTGCCCCCATGCAGCAGCGCAGAAAGCGCCGCTGGTACGATGTGCTTGCCCGGGATGTGGATCCGGATGAGGAAGCAAACGAAACGCAATCCGATGTGTCTGCTCCTTCTCAGGAGGACGATGGCGATGACAACCAGTCCGACACTCCAGAGGAGGCCATGGCCAAGCTGCTGGGCAGCCAGCAAAAAGCTTCCTCCAATAAAAAGAAGACAGGGAAAGTTTCTGATGACGTCTCAACGGCATCGGAACAAGTTGAGGAAAAGGCCTCCCGCTTTGCCCGAAAGCAAAAGCGGGATAAGACCGTTCGTGCCGGTGCGGAGGAAAAGAAGAAATTTCTTGCCCGCCGCCGGTTGGGTATCATCGTGGTCACCCTGCTGATTACCTTGGTGCTTGGCAGCATGTTTTTCGCTAGGGTCACCGGATACAGCGTGCTGACCATTCCCGAAAACGGGGTCAGCAGCTTTATTACCCCGATCCAAAGCTTCTTTTCCTCCATTACGGACAGCGTGGTCAGCTACCTGCGTACCCTGAAACTCCGTGCCAACCTGGAAACAGAGTACAACAACCTGCGTGCAGAAAACGAGCAGCTGGTATATCAGGCCATGCTGGTGGATGAATTGCAGACCCAGCTTTCCCAGTACGAGGATATGTATGATGAGGTCAGTGCCAACAGCAACATGAACCCCATTGTGTGCCAGGTGATTGACCGAGGCGATACCAATTATTTTGCCACTTTTGTGATCAACAAGGGCAGCCGGGACGGCATTGAAGACTACATGGCCGTGACCATTTCCGGCGCACTGGTAGGCTACACGGAAAACGTGAAGGAAGCCACCAGCACCGTCCGCTGCATTATTGACAGTGAGGCTTCCATTGCCGCCCTGATCCAATCCAGCCGTGACCAGGGCACCATCAAGGGTACTTTGGGCATTGACGGCACTTATCTGTGCCGTATGTACTACCTGTCCGACGATCATCTGCCCCGTCCCGGCGATACGGTGGTCACCTCCGGCGTAGGCATGTCCTTCCCCAAGGGCATTCCCATCGGCACGGTGCGTGAAAGCACCCGCGGCATGGAGTCCAACAAGCAGTACATTGTGGTAGAGCCTATTGTAGACTTTGAGCACATTGAGTACGTGATCGTGCTGCGCTACAAGCCTGCCGCCGAAGCCGTTACCGGCCGGGACAGTACCAGTTCCAGCATGACCTTTGTGGCACTGGAAACAGCTCGCCCGTACCCCACGCTGCGCATCAGCTCCAGCAACTTCGGCACAGCCACTCCGGCGCCTTCTGTGGAAGTAACGCCTTCCCCCACGCCGACGGCGACCCCCTCCCCTACCCCGGCGCCTACGGATACCCCGGCAC
>CAVKHY010000126.1:0-5501 GCA_963656345.1 bacterium
GTGCACCGCCGATGGGTGTGCTGCACATAACTGCTTCAATGTGCTGCTCATCCATGATTTTCAGCAGACGCTTGTAGGCATGGATGTTGCTCTTGTTCAGTGGATTGGTGTTGATGCTGATTTGCTCCGTAATCGCCGGAATAACACTTTTGTCACCGATGAAATGGGAGAAATCAGCCGCCCAGACCACTTCATGCCCCAGTGAAAGTAAGGCATCATAGGTAATCTGTGAACTTAGAGAATAGGTTTTCACTTTGTTCGTGACCATGAGGATTTTCATATGGCTGCTTACTTCTTCCCCCACGCCTTCATCATTTTCCTGTACATTTCCGCCAGTCCAACCTTCGGTATCCACCCCAGCCTCTGCATTTTCGACGCATCCAGCCGCAGCTTGGTGTCTGCCGCATAGCCGAAGTCTGCGCCTTCCGGAATGTCAATCACTACATGAATCCTTCTGCCTGCGATTTCGCTGGCTACAAGCTGCGCCATGTCACGGATCTGCATGCTGGTGCTTTCATTGGCTACGGTGTAGCACTCGCCATCTATGCCCTTCTTCAGCACCGTAAAGATGGCGTTGGCCGCATCGGCTGTGTAAACGTAGTTTCCCCAGGAGGTGCCTTGAGTGTGGAGCACAATGTCTTTCCCCTGCATGGCACTGCGAGCAAACTGAGCAAAGACTCGGGTATCATCCGCCGGTACGCCTGCCCCAAAGGTTTGCGCCAGGCGGACAATGGACACCGGCACGCCGTACTCAGCGTGATAGCAGGCGCACATGTTTTCCGCCATGCGTTTGCTCTCCGGGTAGCAGCTGCGGGGCTTGGTCAAGTCAATGGTGCCAAGCATATCCTCCGTAGCGCGACCGTCAAAGTCCACCGAACCGAAGGCTTCCATGGAGGACAGGTAAACCACCTTGGCTGCATGCGTTGTCTTGGCAAAGTCCAGCACGTTCTTGGAGCCGCTGAGGGTTGTCCACAGGGTTTCTACCGGGTGTTCCACCATGTTCTTTGACTTGGTTTCGCTGGCTGCATGGACGATATAGTCGACTTCACCATCCCACTGAATGGAATCCTGAATATCTCCCACGCAGTACGCAATACCAGTGTATCCGGCAAAAACCTGATCACCTTTGTCAGGATTGCGGAGATGAGCAATGATGCGATTTTTCAGTGCATAGCGTTCATTCGCCCAGCAAAGTGCTTTTACTAGAATTGAACCGACCAGTCCCGTAGCGCCTGTGATGAAGAACGTCTTGCCTGTGAGCCCAAGCTCCGCAATGGTGCCTGCGATCCTATCCAAGTCTTCTTCGAATACGTTCATCCGCTTATACACCACCGTTCAGCTGCTCGTTTTCCCGTACGTCATAGAGGGCACGGAAGGTGTAGAAGTCATCCGGTGTGGTGATCTTCATGTTTTCTGTGGGACCGATGACCACGGACAGGCTTCTGCCGTAATACCGCATCATGGAGCAGGAGTCGATCATGTTGGTTTGCCCTTCTGCCATTGCCTGACGATGCAGAGACAGAATGTCTTTCAGCCAGAAGCTTTGAGGAGCCTGTGCCATGCGGCAGGCGGCACGTTCCGGTACTTGACAGACCTTGTCATTATCGTCTACCAGAATCACGGTTTCCGTGGCCAGCTTGCAGGTGATGGCAGAACCGTTCACTTTCACACCGGCAATGTTGTCCGCAATGGTTTGGCTGTTGATCAGCGGGCGCACGCCATCATGAATCAGCACGATGGTATCGTCGGTGCCGTAGACCTCCTCAGCGGCGCACAATCCGTTATAAATGGATAGCTGCCCCGTTGTGCCGCCGGGAACGATTTTGCCGATTTTGTCCAGACGGTAACGGTACTGCATCTCCTGCATGTAAGGGATCCAATCTTCCAGGCACACAACGATGATGCCGTCAATGTCCGGATGCTGCTCGAACAGCTCAATGGTATGGACAATGATGGGCTTCCCATGGACAAGCAGGAACTGCTTCGGCCTGTCCTTGGAGTTCATCCGCTTGCCCACGCCCCCGGCAAAGATAACTGCGATGTTCATTGGCGATCCTCACAATGCAGTAATTCGTCTATTCGATCCAGGCAAACCCGCGTGGCGTTTTGATCATGCCGCACATAGCCGGCACAGTAAGCACCGCACTTGGCCGATTCTTCATCAGGATTCATCGTCTGAACAAGTTTCAGCACATCCTGCTCTGTGCGCAGAACACCATTGGGGAATTCATGCTCCAAATCCATGAACAGTCCATAGTTTGCCTTGTACTCGTCATAATCGGGAGCAAAACAGATCATGGGCTTTTTCAGCAAGCCATAGTCAAAGAAAGCACTGGAATAGTCGGAAATCAGAATGTCTGCCGCCCAATACAGTTCATTCACATCGGGATAATCGGACACATCCTTCCAAAATGTGCTGTTATGCACGGTGCCTGTTCTTTCTTTCGAAAAATGATGTGCACGAGTCAGCACGCAATAGCCGGCTCCCAACGTCTTTTCCCACAAAGCTTCATCAATTACCGGCAGCTTTCCCTCACGCCAAGTAGGCATATAAAGAATGGCTTTCACATGACCTGGGATACCAAGCTGCTTGCGCACTCGATTGCGATCGTCAGCCGTCATCTCCATGAGCTCATCCTCACGGGGGCGGCCGCACCAAAGCATGGATTTCTCCGTTGCGCCGAACCACCTAACGAATACATCGTGGGTGTACTGGCCATCACAGCAGAAAATGTCCACACGGGAAAAGTTATAGTCCTTTCTGCCTGCAATGGCATTGCCGCCCTTTTTCGGACCCGTGCCATGCCAGGCA
This sequence comes from bacterium, assembly GCA_963656345.1. Lineage (GTDB taxonomy): Bacteria > Bacillota > Clostridia > Christensenellales > Aristaeellaceae > CAKUFA01. The sequence continues at coordinate 2,813 of CAVKHY010000126.1, forward strand.
TTCAGGTAAATGGTTTGCTTCTTCTTAAATTTCAGTCCCCGCTCAATGTTCACGTCTGTTATCCAGATTTTTGCCCGGAGCGCAGTTCTGAAGTAGGCAAAGGAATCCATCTTCACAACGTCTGCACCGGATACAGGATGCTGCTCCGGATGCGAAAACGCCCACACGTAATGGAATCCCGCAAACCTCGGATCCTTCCGCATGGCATCAAAAAGCACCTTGGGACTGCCGGAAAATTGGTCACCGCTCATGGATGACAGCAGCACCAGGTGATCGTCAAAACCTGTAAAGCATCCCATGACGCGCAGCAAAAAGCTCATAACGATTCGATAAAGGCGCTGCACCCAGGGATAGTGTTTGATCATATAGGCCAGTTTATCGTGCATGGATTGTCCTGCCCTCGAAATAAAATAAAAACAGCATAACGGGAATCGGCAGCGTTAGCAGGGGACACAAAAAGCAAAGCTTTTTCCTTACCCCCCCATAACCCCCATCTCCCTAAACTGCTTCACCAGCTCGTCCAGGTCTTTGCCGGCCGTGTCCTCGTCCACATCGAACTCGGCGACGATCAGCTTCACCAGGTCTTCCCGGGCAATGGGCTGCTTCATCTGCTCGAAGATGAAGGCGGCGGTTTCGCTGAGCACCACTGCACCGCCAAACTTGGCAATATTCTCGCCGGTGGGCATCACCATGTGCTCATTGCCAATGGTGCGAAGAATGAACCCTTCCTTGATTTGCATGTCAGGTAACTCCTCTCGGATTTCTTCCGGGGCTTCAAAGAGCAGGCGATAGGCTTCCTGGGCATCCTTTTCGTCCGGGCCGCAGAACAGCCGGTATACCGGCACGCTACGGCTCAGCCGCCCCACGTTCACCATGGCCAGGGCGGCGGTGTCCGCATCCCACATGGGGATGAAGCTTTGCCGGATCAGCACCTGATAGGCCTGCTCTTCCGTCAGCCTGCGCAGGCGGGTGAACGGTGCACGCCGCACCTCCAGAATGGCGGACAGCGGCCGCTCCACATCACGGAAAATCTGCTCCTTGCCGTCCCAGGGCACACCGCAGGCGGTGCAGCCATCCTTCTCCAGCCGAATGGCAGGCCGATCGCCGCTGATGAACCGTGCCCCAAGCCCCTGCACCCACGCTTGTGCCCGGGTGGACTTGCCCACCCCGGAATCCCCGGTAAAGCACACCCCATAGCCGTCACCTTCCACGCAGGCGGCATGGAGGGAAACGATGGATTCGTGGCAAAAGCGGCATTCCATGGCCGTGCGGAGGAGATCAAGTGCCCCTTCTTGTTGCAAAAGCGTGTTATCCGGGCAGTAGACGGTTATTTGGCGATACGCCTGCGAACAGCGAATCGGCAACACATCCCTGGTTTGGGGATTGTAGAGAAACCACTCGTCATTGCCCAAGCTTGCAGCATCCACCGTGTGATTCAACAAGTTCTGGATGTCTCTCCAATTTAACAGGGTTGAACGCACCTGCGGAGCACTTTCAGACGCAAAATGAACTTGGATGAGCGATTCATCGACAGCGGCTTGTTGAGAAGTGAACTCTTCCCAACATTTCGGCAAAATCGCAGATGATAAAGCTAAACCAGCAATGCGAGCGCACTGTTGAGACATACTCAGTTCGGATTCCTCTGCCAACCACAAATGTCAGGATTTAAAGAAGCAGCCTGAACAAAAGGACTTTTTTCATCCGGGGTCTTTTCGTAGCATTCCGTACCCGGATTATGGGTCAGCACGATGCCGGAACCGCATTCTCCGCTGGCTGCAACAACCTTTTCAAAATTAAAATGCACTCTCTTAGCACAAGGCTTTTGATAGGCTTTCCTCATTGTTTCTTCCTCCTTGATGATGATCGATTCTTATTGCAAGTCCTTCTGCGAGTATTCGCCGGGAACGTTTGCAGAAAAACTCATTGGGATGTCCCGGATGGTCGCCCCATTCGTGGCTTAACACGCAGGGCGTGCAAATACCCTGATAGGCGCAGCCTGTGCACTCGCCGGGAAATGGGTAGGTCATCACTGCTTGGTGAATCTTTTCCCATCCTTCCTGAAAGTCGCCATGGAGCGCATCTGCGCTGATGGTGTCAAAGGAAAGGCAGGGATACATGCTGCCATTCCAATGAATGGCGAAGGAGCTTCTTCCGCCGCCGCAGGGCAATCCATGCACCGGCTCATGACTGCCTCCGCCCGGAGGAGGCAGCTCGTCTGCACACAACGGGACAAGCTCCCGATGATTCAGCTTTGCCCGTGCCTTGTACAGGTTGATGTAATCCTCCATTGAAGGCTGCAATGCCATCACATCCCGGCCTGTTTCCTCCCGAGCAGGGTAGAGTCCGGAAGAGATGCCCACCGGCACGTCCAGCGAATTGACCAGTGCCAGTAATTTTTCCATGTCGGCAAGGGCTGGCTTGGTAGGTGTAAGGCAAACCTCCAACGGAATCCCAGCTGCTTTCACACGCCGAATTCCGGCCAATGCCGCATCAAAGCCACGAACACCGGTTACCTTTTCATAGGTATCGTTGTCCGCACCGTAGAGGGTGATTTGGATGGCTTCCACAGGGTGCTGCTTCAAGAATGCCACTCGCTCTTCTGTCATCAGCAAGCCGTTGGACTTCAGCGTTACACTGATTCCACGGCTCAGCAGGTACAGATACAGCTCATCAAACCCGGGATAGGTCA
>CAVKHY010000127.1:0-5473 GCA_963656345.1 bacterium
CACACCCCCACCACCGCCGCGGCGGCCCCCATCAAATTCGCCTCTTCCGTGCGCACAAATCGCAGGGGGCAGTCAGCTAAGGCTTCTGCCAACAGCTGCTGCAGCAGGGGATTCTTCCAGTAGGTTGAGCCTTCAATGGCCAGCAGCACGGGCTGCTCCTTGACCTCCATTTCATCCAGGATGCCGTGGAGGGTCATGCTGACCAGCAGCACCGCCCGGCGGACAATGGCCATGGACAAGCTGTGCAGCAAAGCTCTGTCAGCTGCATCCGGGAAAGCGTCTTCCAATGGGCAGTGCTGCCCGTTCACCATTTTGGATACATCAATGGCGGTGGGCTGCACATGCGCCAAGACCGATGGATTGACCAGCATCCCCTGCGCTGCGGCCAGCTTCAGCAGTGCCCCAAGCAAAGGCCCCTGATAGGCTCCGGAAAGCATTTTTTCCAGCATGCTTTGATCCGGGTCGATGCTGGCCTTGCGCACCAGCAGATCTGCCGGGCTGGGGGTCATGAGGGTAAAAGCACCCGATTCAATATTCACAATGCTCCGCCCCTCCTGCGCCTGTAGGGAAGGGGCTTTGATGATCCGCCGGTTCGCTTCCCCATAGCAGCAGTTGAAGCCTGTGCCCAGGATCATGCCGATGCACCCCTCTGCGCCGGGGTGCTGCGTGACGGCTCCCAACAGGGCGGCAGGCGCATCATTCATGACACGGATCAGGGTGGGGTCAGGCGCACCCAGCGTGTGCAAAGCCTTCCGAAGGCCGGCGGCCACGGTTTCCCCTACCAGACCGTCCACCTGAAGTTCCTTGTCCAGGTACAGCACCCGGGCATCCCCGTCCGGCAGAATGTCCGCCGTAAAGCTGAAGCAGAAGCCGATGGGCAGGGGGGAGACCATCATGGCGGCGGCATCTTCCGCCAGGGCGAGGAAGAAAGCCTCACGGTTTAGTCGCCCTTTCGTGCCGGGCATGGGGCGATCTTTCCGGAAAAGGATTTCCATGCCGCCTTCTGTCAGGCGAACATGGGCAGTGCGCAGGTTGGTGCCCCCGGCATCCAGCACCAGGGCCTCCCCGGCGGGACAGCGGGGATTCAGCGGCAGATAGGAGGGCAGCATGGGCAGTCCTCCCGGCTGATTGGCAAGCCCCAGCGCCATGGCATGCCGGAAGGCTTTCCTGCCTTCGACAAGGGCGTCATCGGAGGGCATAAAGCCTATGGCAGACAGAAAAGATGCGCAATCCATCCTATTTCTCCTTATTATTTCATAACGATTAATATGTTCGAAAAATCTCCCGTCCACAAGGAGCGGGAGATGGATTCGTCCTTTACTCAGCGCACAGCCGCATCAGTGCATTGGCATAAATCCGGGCGGCTTTCATCAGCTTGGTAATGGAGGCGTACTCGTTGGCCTGGTGGGCAAGATCCTCGTCATCCGGGAAGGCTGCGCCGAAGGCAACGCCCTGCTTGAGCACCTTGGCATAGGTGCCGCCGCCGGTGGACTGAGCCTCTGCCGGCAGTCCTGTTTCCTCATGATAAGCGGCCAGCAGGTTGGAGACCAGTTCCGTATCCGCCGGCACATGATGAGGTGCCTTGGCGGCGGCGTCCACAAAGGTGAAGCCGGGCAGGTGGGCTCTGGCGGCGGCTTCGATGGCCTGCAAGTCCGCCTTCACCGGGCAGCGCATGTCCAGCGTAGCGGTGATGACGCCCTTTTCCAGGTGGAGAATGCCCATGTTGCAGGTCAGCGCGCCGGAAATGTCATCCTCGCAGGCGCAGCCCAAAGACTTGCCGTCTGTCTCCATGCCTACCACGTCGGCCAGGGTACGGAAAGCACCTTCCACGCCCAATTCCTTGAGCAGCAGAAGCATCATGCCGATGGCGTTCCGCCGTCCTTCCGGGTAGGCGGCATGGCCGGGAATGCCCTCTGCCGTTACTTTCACGCCGTCGGCGGTCACTTCCGCCCTGTAGGGCAGGCCGGTCTTGGCGGCATAGGCCTCCACGGCACGGGCAAGGTCTTCCCCGCCTTCCAGCAGGGCAACGGATTCGCCGGGGATCACGTTCATCCTTTCGCCGGTGAACAATTCCTTCACCTGCAGGCCGGTTGATGCCGCCGGGGCGGTGATGGCAGTGTGGAACATGCCTTTTTCCGTGTTGATCAGAGGGAAGGATGCATCCGGGGAAAAGCCCACGTCCGGCATCTGGGTATGGGTGGTATAATAGGCCATATCCTGCCAGTCGCTTTCCTCATCGCAGCCCAGCACCATGCGGATGGAACGCTTCAGGGGAATGCCGGCATCCTTGATGGCCTTCATGGCCAGCAGCGCCGCAAGGCTGGGGCCTTTGTCGTCGTTGGTGCCACGGCCCAGGATGATGTCCCCTTCCCGGGTGGCGGAGAAGGGAGGCACACGCCAGCCGTCGCCTGCGGGCACAACGTCCAGATGCCCCAGCACCGCAATGGCTTCCGGCTTGTCGCCCAGGGTAATGTCACAGGCGTAGCCGTCGAAATCCCGGACGGCAAAGCCCATGGATTTTGCGTCTTCCATGGCGATATCCAGCATCATTCGCACATCCCTGCCGAAGGGGGCGCCGGGAGCAGGGGTATCCTTCACAGAGGGAATTTTCACCCACTTAGTCAGCAGATCCACCAAGATAGGCTCCATCGCATCAAGCCGTGCCGCTACATTCTGATCCAGCATGACGAAAAATCTCCTTTACGCATTTCTGGGATCCTGGGAGCGTTTCTTTTTTGCTTCCGGGTCGATATATTCGATTTCCAAATGATCGAAAGGAACGCTTTCAAAGAAGGACTCCTTCAGAAATCTGGTTTGTCCGAAGTTTTCCCACTCCCGCTGATTTTTCTCCAGCCAAAGGGGACGGGGCAGATCCAGTTGATGGCAGGCTTCTTCCAACGCCTCCTGGGGATTCTCCCGGGTGCAGGGCGCAGTGGTTTGCTTGTCGATTTTGTGATGGCGGATCGTGCGTACCCACAGGGCAGTCGCCATATGCATGCCTCCTTCCGGTTCCTTCTGCTATTATGCCACAGTTTTTTCGGCATGGCAAGGGCGGAGGAAGGGGGTAAAAGCCACCACACTGAGTATAAAAGTGAGATCTGTACGCCCAATACCAGGTATCCAGTGTTGGGAATACAGATCGTTTATGAAGGCAGTTCTTTCTTTATTGGCGTTTTTTATTTGCTAGTCCGGCATAGAGAATATCAACTGTAATGAGGTTGGACATTCGTCCGTAAATGCTGTCTTCCAGCGTAATGAACTGCTCATTGGCTGTAATCAAAGCAATGTCTGTCAATTGCGCTAAAGGAGAATCACTTACGGTTGTAATACAAATTGTGCTAGCACCAAGTGCTTTGGCGGAATTCATTGCTTCAATGATTTCTGCAGTTTTTCCTGAGCAGGAAATTGCAATGACAACATCATCTTTCTTTAGCTGTGCCTGAGACATGCGCATCGTATAGCTGTCAGAATACACATTGGTACGAATGCCAAGCTTGATGAACTGATGCCGAAGATAAGACGCAATCGGCTTGGAGCCACCAAGTGCATATACATCAATATTATCAGCATGCGACAGGACATGCAAAGCCTGCTCTAATTGGGCAGAAGAGAGCCGCTCATCAGATGCATAAATGGTTTCAACACAACCTAAAAAGATTTTGTGCTTTAGTTCGGCAATGCTTTCGTTACCGGTAATGGGTGAAACCTTTGTTCGCTCATCATGATTAGCAAGCGCGATCTTGTACTCTTTCAGGCCTGTGTAGCCATTGTGCCTGCAATAACGAACAACGGTGGCTTTTGACACAGCGCATGCCTTGGCGATGTCCGCCACAGACATGGTAAGAACAGCACGACCTTGGCAACTCATAAAATCAGCAACGCGTTGTTCGGCAGCTCCAATGCAATTAGGTTGCTGTACCTTGCCTGAATATTGCATGATGACACCTATTACTTTCTATGCATGCCATTCAGTGATGACAGCATTAGCAATTTCTTGCGGATCAAGACCGTATCTTGCCTTGACCGTCGCAGTGGAACCAGATTGGGTAAAGACATCCGGAACGCCTGCACGAATCAGCTTGGGATGATGTTCCAATCCTGCTAGAACCTCGGCTACAGCACCGCCAAGCCCACCGATGATCGTGTGGTTCTCAACGGTCACAATCTTTCTGACATCCTTAACCCAATACAGGAGCTCGTCTTGCGGGAAGGGCTTGATAGTCTGTATCTGGAGTAAACGACCATGCAAGCCACGTTCCTCGAGCAAATCGAAAGAACGGACAGCTGCCATCATAGCAGTTCCTTCGTAAACGACGGCAAAGTCCATACCATGATCACGGATGCACTTTGCACCGCCAAATTGGTCGGCAGGAATATCCGCAAGTACAGGAACAACATCTCGGCTTACACGAATGTAGCATGGGCCGGGCGTTCTGATTGCATCTGCAACAGCTTCATCAAGTTCAGACGGCGATTGAGGAATCAGAATGCGCATATTGGGTAGGGAGCGCATCAGGGCAATGTCTTCGTTTCCGTGGTGGCTGGCACCATCAGGTCCGTTATCCATACCGGGATGCGTAGAAAGAAGCTTCAAATTGGCTTCTGCATAGCAGGCCATGCGTACTTGTGTCCAAGCACTTCCTGTACAGAACAAGGCAAAGTTCACATAGAAAGGGATCATCCCTTCCAACGCAAGTCCTGTAGCGATGGAGACACCACTCGTTTCAGAAATGCCGCACTCAACGAAATGATCAGGGTGCTCTTTTTGAAAATGCACACTCCGTGTCGCAGAAGAAAGATCGCCATCCAGTACGTATACACGGGGATCAAAATGAGCATTCAGCGTTGCTCCGACATAATCTCTGAGAGAAATTGTCTCATAGCACATTTTAGCATTCCTCCTTTTCTAAGTCAAGAATTGCCTGCTGATACAGATCACCACTAATACCGGATGAATGGTAGGAAACGTTGTTTTCCATGTAGGAAACGCCCTTTCCTTTAATGGTTTTGGCAACAATACAGTAGGGACCATCTTGCCATGCACGGGCACGGGAAAGGGCATCAACGATCACCTGCATGTTATGACCATTAATCGTTTCCGCTTGCCAGCCAAACGCCTCGAATTTCTTTTGTAAGTCACGGTTATTCATGACTTCTTTCGTAATGCCGGAAGAAGAAAGACCATTTTCGTCAATGATACAAATCAAATGATTGAGCCCATAATGGGCTGCTTGCGCAGCTGCTTCCCAAATTTGACCTTCATTAACCTCTCCATCACCGCAAATTACATAGATATTATGAGAATCTCCTTTCCCTTTTTTAGCTAAAGCCATTCCAATGCCGAGCGATAAACCTTGCCCTAGCAAACCCGTTGTGGCATCGACTTCAGGAAGACGATGAGAACACGGATGACCTTGCAAACGGGAATCTAGTTGACGAAGGGTCTTTATTTCGTCATTGGAAAGGATGCCAT
>CAVKHY010000128.1:0-5460 GCA_963656345.1 bacterium
ATATTCAAATCTTCGATTTGAATTGACCGGTCGCCATAGGCGACTTTGCTTCTCCAGCGGAGAAACAAACCTTCTCAACCGAAAGGAGCGGCTGTAAGCCGCGACGATTGAGGTTGCGGAACGACGGTCAAGCCCCTTGGAATAAGCACAAACGAGTAGACTGGTTAACCCCCAAAGTAGGGTACCCGAAGGGTTCCAAGGGCTTCCACCTTGTGCATACCATTTTTCCCGTCTTGTCAAGGTGAAAAAAATACTGTATACTGCATATTGCGTGTTTTTGCGCAGTTTTTTGCGTACACGCACACGGATACTCCCGTTTTTTCCAAGCGCAAGAAGGAGGATCATCCATGCCCACGACCTCATTTGATAAAGAGTCCATCAAGGCGTCCATCATCGGCAAGCTGCAGCGGTACAACGGCCGCAGCGTGCAGGACGCTTCTCCCCAGCAGGTATACAAGGCCCTGGCCTCTACCGTGCGGGATCAGATCATGCAGAAGTACACTGTCGCCCGGGCGGAGCGGAAGAGCACCAAGTCCAAGCGGCTGTACTACCTTTCCATTGAATTTTTGATGGGCCGCAGCCTGTACTGCAACATGCTGAACCTTGTATCCACCGACGTATACAAGCAGGCCCTCAGCGAACTGGGCTTTGACATCAGCGACCTGCTGAAGGAGGAGCCGGAACCCGGCCTGGGCAACGGCGGCCTGGGACGGCTTGCCGCCTGCTTCCTGGACAGCCTTTCCAGCCTGGATCTGCCTGCCATGGGCTGCACCATCCGCTATGAATACGGCCTGTTCCGCCAGAAGATCGTGGACGGCCAGCAGGTGGAGCTGCCGGACAGCTGGCTCACCAACGGCAACGCCTGGGAAATGGCCGTGATGGAGGACGCCTGCGAGGTGCACTTCGGCGGCCACGTGGAAGAAACCACGGAGAACGGCCGCGCCAAGTTTATCCACAAGGATTATTACACGGTGGAAGCCGTGCCTTACGATATGCCCATTGTGGGCTACGACACGGAGACGGTGAACACCCTGCGCATGTGGTCTGCCCGGAGCTCCAAGAGCTTCGACCTCCAGTCCTTCGGCGAGGGGAAGTACAACCAGGCGGTGCAGTCCGTGGAGACTGCCGCCATGATCTCCAAGGTGCTGTACCCCGAGGACAACCACTACGAGGGCAAGATGCTGCGGCTGAAGCAGGCTTACTTCTTCACCAGTGCCTCCCTGCAGTACATCATCCGGGACTTTAAGAAGCTCCACGGCAACGACTTCAGCCTGCTGCCGGAAAAGGTGTGCATCCACATCAACGACACCCACCCGGGCTTTGCCATCCCCGAAATGATGCGCCTGCTCATGGACGAGGAAGGCCTGGGCTGGGACGAGGCTTCCGCCATCGTGCAGAAGACCATGGCCTACACCAACCACACCATCATGGCCGAAGCCCTGGAAAAGTGGCCGGAGGACATGGTGAAGCAGCTGCTGCCCCGGGTGTATCAGATCCTGGAGGAGATCAACCGCCGGCTGTGCGCCCGGCTGTGGAACGACTTCCCCGGCCAGTGGGACCGGATCGGCCACATGGCGGTCATCTCCTACGGCATGGTGCACATGGCCAACCTGTGCGTCGCCATGAGCCACTCCGTCAACGGCGTCAGCGCCCTCCACGGACAGATCCTGAAGGAAGAAACCTTCCACGATTACAACATCGTGATGCCGGAAAAATTCTGCGCCATTACCAACGGCATTACCCATCGCCGGTGGCTCATGAGCTGCAATCCCGGGCTGACGAAGCTGATCTCCGACGCCATCGGCACCAAGTGGGTGAAGGAGCCGGAGATGCTTCATGAGCTGCGTCCCTTTGCGGACGACGCCGCCTTCCGGGAAAAGTTTGCGGCGGTGAAGCGGCAGAACAAGGAGCGGCTGGTGCAGCTGGTGAAGGATCGCCAGGGCATTACCGTGGATCCGGCCTTCATCTTCGACACCCAGGCCAAGCGTCTCCACGAGTACAAGCGGCAGATGCTCAACGCCCTGCACATTCTGGTGCTGTACAACCGGCTGGTCAGCGATCCTACCTTCGAAATGGAGCCCCGGGTGTTCTTCTTCGGCGCCAAGGCATCCCCCGGATACTACCGTGCCAAGCAGATCATCCGCTTCATTAACGCCCTGTCCGACCTGATCGCCAAGCATCCCCGGGCATCCAAGTACCTGCAGGTGGTGTTCCTGGAGAACTACGACGTATCCACCGCTGAGGTGCTCATGCCTGCATCGGAAGTTTCCGAGCAGCTGTCCACCGCCTCCAAGGAGGCCAGCGGCACCGGCAACATGAAGTTCATGATGAACGGCGCCCTGACCATCGGCACCATGGACGGCGCCAATGTGGAGATCGCCGAGCAGGTGGGCATGGAGAACATCTACATCTTCGGCATGCGCTCCGACACGGTGCGGGATATGTACCGGGAGAACACCTACAATCCCATGAGCATCTTCGAGACCAATCAGGAGATCCGTCAGGCACTGACCCAGATGATCGACGGCACCCTGTTCCCGGAGAATCCCGCCGTGCTGCAGGATCTGTACCACAGCCTGCTGCTGGGGGACAACGGCTCCATGGCTGACCCCTACTTTGTGCTGAAGGACTTCGGCTCCTACTCCATGGCCCAGCGCCGGCTGAATGCGGACTATGGCAACCAGACCAAGTGGCAGACCATGGCGGTGATCAACACGGCCATGAGCGGCATTTTCTCCTCCGACCGCACCATTCGGGAGTACAATGATCTGATCTGGCACCTGACCCCCCTGAACCGGAAAAACTGAATTTCTGCCTCGGGCAATGGATCACCCCATTGCCCGGGGTTTGTGCGCTTCCAAGGGGGTTCCCCCCTTGACCCCTTCTCGTTTGAGGACTTCTTCATCCGAAGGGGCGGCGAAGGGGTGCAGGGGGCGACCGCAAAGCCCCCTGCGGTGCCACAAATTCATGATGTAAGGATTTGATTTCCTTGCTCGAAATAAGGTTATGCTTATTCCAAGGGGCTTTCCGGTCGTTCCGCAACCTCAATCGTCGCAAGCTACGCTTGCTCGTTTCGGTTGATGCGTTCGCGGACGCAATTCGCGCCACTGGCGCGAGTCCGCTCACTTACCCTTGGAACCCTTCGGGTGCATTCCTTATAAAGGTTATGGGTATTGCAGGGAAAAATCTTTCCCTTGCACATTGATTTGAACATTAGCAATATCAGGAGTACAAGTATGATTCATAATTCCCACGAAGCGTTTTACCGCATACCTGCAGGCCCGGCAGCCGCCGGGGAAACCGTCACCTTCCGCTTTCAGGAAGCGGCAGCCAAGCAGGTGATTCTCCGCACCTGGACAGGGGAGGAGACCCAAACCCTCATGACCCCCATGGGCGCCGGCGTGTGGGAGGCTTCCTTCACCACCCCGGAAACCCCCGGCCTGATGTGGTACGACTTTCTGGTGGACATGCCCGACGGCCGCCGCCTCCGCTACGGCAACGCTGCGGATCAGCTGGGTGGGGAAGGCATGGTCTACGAGCATGGGGATGTGAAGTCCTTCCAGCTGACGGTGTACAAGCCCGGGTTCAAGACCCCCGGATTCATGCAGGGGGCGAACATCTATCAAATCTTCCCCGACCGGTTCTGGCGTGCCAAGACCAAGGCGGTGGACGACCGGACGGATCGCTACATCCACGAAAAATGGGATGAGGATCTGCTGACGGACAGCGACCCCCGCAGCGGGGATCACATGGCCCTGGACTTCTTCGGGGGCAACCTGAACGGCATCAAGGCCAAGCTGCCCTACCTGAAGAGCCTGGGCGTGACGGTCATCTACCTGAACCCCATCTTCCGTGCCCGGTCCAATCACCGGTACGACACGGGGGATTACACGGAGATCGACCCCCTGGTGGGCACGGAGGCGGAGTTTGCCGCCCTGTGCAAGGCTGCCGAGGAAAACGGCATGCGGGTGATGCTGGACGGCGTGTTCAGCCACACAGGGGAGGACAGCCGGTATTTCAACCATTTCGGCCACTACGACAGCCTGGGCGCCAGCCAGAGCAAGGATTCCCCTTACTACAGCTGGTACACCTTCAAGCACTTCCCGGACGAGTACGCCTGCTGGTGGGGGATTCCCTCCCTGCCGGAGTGCCGGAAGGACAACCCGGACTATCAGCAGTTCATGTTCAAGGACAAGGAAGGCATTGTGCCCCGGTGGATCCATCAGGGGGCTGCCGGCTGGCGGCTGGATGTGGCGGATGAGCTGAGCATGGACTTCCTGCGGAAGCTCCGCCTTGCCGCCAAGCGTGCCAAGCGGGACGCCGTGGTGCTGGGCGAAGTGTGGGAGGACGCAAGCAACAAGATCTCCTACGGGGAAATGCGGTGCTACTGCGCCGGGGATACCCTGGATTCCGTGATGAATTATCCCCTGCGGGAGGCCATCCTGGACTTTGTGACCCAGAAGACGGACGCCGATGCCCTGGTGCGGCTGATCCGCCATCAGGGGGAAGTGTACCCGGCACAGTTCCGCTATGCGCTGATGAACCTGGTGGGCAGCCACGACCGTGCCCGGGTGCTGAACGTGCTCTGCGGCCACGAGGGCAACGAGCTGACCAAGGAAGAGCAGCAGAAGCTGCGCCTCCTGCCGGAGGAATACGCCCTGGCCGCTCAGCGGTACAAGACCTGCATCGACATTCTCTGCGCCCTGCCCGGCTGTCCCACCATCTATTACGGGGACGAGGCAGGCCTTACCGGCTGCCGGGATCCCTTCTGCCGCCGTCCCTTCCCCTGGGGAAAGGAGGACAAAGCCCTGCAAGGCTACGTGGCGGAGAAGCTGAACCAGCACAAGCAGTCCGCCCTGCGGAAGTTCGGCTACTGCACGGTGGAAGCACGGGATCGGGACACCCTGGTAGTCACCCGGTATTTCACATCCACGGACGCCCTGGGGCGGAAAGCGCCCCAGAAGGACGCCAGGGAAGAGATCGTCATCCGGCGATGATGGCATAAGGAGGAAAAGGCCATGGGCTTCTGGGATAATGTTTCCAAGGAATCCAGTTATTCCACCGCCTCCGGCAGGAATGACCTGCCTTATGTGGTGATTCAGGTGACGCTGAAGGAAAAGCTCTTCGGCACCGGTTCCGGCAACCTGATTGAATTGGAAAACGTGATTAACGAGCAGGTGGCCAAGGGCTACCGGCTGCATACCTGCTCCACCTCCAACGGCGGCAGCAAGGGTTTCGGCGGCGGCGACAGAATTCAGGCCACGCTGATCTTTGAGCATCTGTAAAAAAATTTTGCTTTTGCAGCAAGCAAAAAGCACCTTCTGTGAAGGTGCTTTTTGTTATGGGTTTATAAGTAATTTCATGACTTTTTCTTTCGGCTGAAGACCCCTCCATCCGAAGGGGATGCGAAGGGGTGCAGGGGGCGACCGCAAAGCCCCCTGCAAAACCTAACACTTGAAA
>CAVKHY010000129.1:0-2428 GCA_963656345.1 bacterium
TGATAACATAGGAACAACGAACAGGACGGGAGCGATGGATTCCACCGTGTGAAGTGAGGGTGCTCTTTCATACGGCGGATGATGGTTGCGGAGGAAATCGCTTCCTGCAATGAAAATCTTGGTTACGATGTAAGGAGAAAACGCAATGCAGACTGTGAAGGTTCGTCTTAATGGTTCAGGCGGCGTAGCGATGCCTGAACAGATACTCAAAACGGTATACGCCTCCGGCATGGATTTTGAGCCGGATGAACGGCGTATGCGCATTACGTCCGATGGTACCGTTGAATTGCAGGTGACAAAAAAGCCCTACATGATCCATGCAAAAATTCAGGTGCCGCTCTACGGGCATCTGTGGGTGATGGCGGATAACCTGGGTGAAGGCTATCAAACTGATTTTGTGGATTTTATAACGGAAGCGATTCGGACATACGTTGCCTGGGCAAAACGCTTTTCAGAGGGCATTACCCTCTCCGTGACAACACAGGCGCACTTGGATGCGGCTGTTGAGTTTGAACATCTCGCCAACCGTGGCATGGATACGCCGGATAATCGACTTTATGCCTTGTCTCATGCGATCTATGCGGCAGAGGGGGCATTGGTGGAGATGGCGCAGTGTCAGCTTTCTCCGCGCAACGACCTCATGCTGGGCTGTAATTTTGCACGATTCACATCGCCATCGGCGCGGTATGCCAAGTTCTATGCCAGCGCGTTCGATTTCGCAACCATACCGTTTTATCCAAGGCAGACGGTACCACAGCAGGGGCAATATGATTATTCTTACGTTGATCATGCGCTTTCCTTCCTAACTGAAAAGGGAATCACACCGAAGGGGCATCCGCTTTTCTTTGGCCACAAGGAGGTCAATCCTGATTGGATGTTTGGGCTGACCTATCCTGAGCTGCGGCGAGAGGCGGCTGCCATTGCCAAGCATCACGTTGAGCGCTATCGAGGTGTGATCGACGTTTGGGATGCCATGAACGAGGCGCACGATTGGGCAAACTGTTTTGAACTTAACCAGGATCAGCTCATCGACTTGACCCGAGCCACTACCGATGCCCTACGGGAGGCGAACGACAAGGCGACATCCATTGTCAATGTGTGTCTGCCCTTTGCCGAATATGTGGCGGGGCGGTATAACTGCTACGGTGCCCTGCCCGAGCATTTGCGTTCTCCGCTGCGCTATTTCCGGGACATTTTGGAAGCGGGCATTGACTTTGATGTTGTGGGAATCCAGCTGTATTTTCCCAGCCGTGATTTGGTGGCGGTTTACCGTTTGCTGGATGCCTACGCTTCCCTGGGGAAGCCGATCCACATTACGGAGATGGGCGTAAACGGTGGTTTTCGCGTGAAAGAAAATGCGGGCAGCAGTTGGTCCCAGTTGGACATGTCAGATGGCACGTGGCACGGCGGCTGGAATGAGCATACTCAGGCGGACTGGATGGAACAGTTCTATACCATTGCGGCCACTCGCAAGGAAATTCAGGCATTGACGTGGTGGGATTTCATTGAGCCTAGCTTTTCCGGCAATGGCGCTTTCCTTTACGAGGATGAGAACCCGCGGGAGATTTTCTTCCGCCTGTTGGCGCTCAAATCTCGGCTTGTACAAATGTGATAGGTGCTGTTAACTTTTCTTGCAATGTCCAAAACAAAGTTACTCTAGTATGGAAGAAATTCTTTGAAGCCATATGCTAAGAAGCAAATAGTTC
Source organism: bacterium (assembly GCA_963656345.1). GTDB lineage: Bacteria > Bacillota > Clostridia > Christensenellales > Aristaeellaceae > CAKUFA01. The sequence continues at coordinate 1,707 of CAVKHY010000129.1, forward strand.
GCAACAGGAATAACAATACCCCCAATACTGGGTACCTGGTATTGGGGGTACATATCATCACAGGTCTGAGTAAATGCAGTACGTTCTGGATACAGCTTCTGCGTTTGGATCGGCAAATGACAAGAGAATTATTCCTTGCATTTTGGTTGACAATCTTTCGTTCAATTTGTATAATCAAACTGATTCCGTTGAGAGGCAGGTGATACGGGTGGACGGCCAGGACAGTATCGGGCGAAGATGCTTTATCGGCGCTTCTGCTCGTATCATGAAGGGATAACAGCGCCAAGTATCTTTTCCGGTTCCTGTATTGTGCTGTAATTGGACAATTCAGGCTTTTTTGTGTGTCAAAAAGGAGAAAAACCGAAAAGGAGGAAACCCAATGGAACAGAGGAATGATCTGAATGAAGAACTTCAGACGCATCCGGACTATGCGGCAGAGATTGCGGAACTGATCCGCAGCGACATCCCTGCTGCAGAGAAAAAAGAACGTCTGGCTGATTATCATGCAAACGATATTGCTGATGCATGGACGCTCCTTTCTGATAAGGAACGTAAAAATTTAGTTTCCCTGCTGGATCAGGATCAGACGGCAGAAATCTTCTCTTATTTGGAAGATCCGGAAGAGTACCTGAATGAGCTGGGGGACGATAAGGCCGCAGACATTCTGGAAAGCATGGATGCGGACGATGCCGTGGACGTTCTGGAGTCCTTGGAGCCTGATC
>CAVKHY010000129.1:2443-5407 GCA_963656345.1 bacterium
GGAAAAGGATGCCAGACAGGACATTGAGCTGATTCAATCCTACGATGAGGACCAAATCGGCAGCAAGATGACCACTAACTTCATCAGTGTGTCCAAAGACCTGACCATTAAGCAGGCCATGCATGCGCTGATCGAGCAGGCGGCAGAGAATGATAACATATCCACCATCTATGTGCTGAACAAGGACGGCACATTCCATGGCGCCATTGATCTTCCGGATTTGATTCGCGCAAGGGACTATGAAGAACTGGAATCTTTGGTGACCACGTCGTATCCTTACGTGTTTGCGGATGAAAGCGTGGATCAATGCATTGAGCAGTTAAAGGACTACTCCGAAGACTCCATTCCTGTGCTGGATCATCAAATGAAACTGCTGGGCGTCATTACTTCCCAAGACTTGGTGGAAGTGGTCGATGAAGAGTTGGGCGATGACTATGCTAAGTTAGGCGGTTTGACCGAAGAAGAAGATCTGGATGAGCCGCTGCACCAAAGCCTTCGGAAGCGGATTCCATGGCTGGTTGTGCTGATGTTCCTGGGGCTGGCTGTTTCTGCCGTTGTGTCCCTGTACGAGCCGGTGATGGCACAGCTGACACTGGTGGTCGCTTTCCCGTCCATGATTCTTGACATGTCCGGCAACGTGGGCACCCAGTCCCTGGCTGTCACCATTCGCGTTCTGTCTGATGAACAGCTGACGGCAAAACAAAAGCTGCATCTGGTCTTTAAGGAAGGCCGGGTCGGTTTTGTGGGTGGCATGCTGCTGGGCATTGCCTCGATGGTTGTTATCGGCATCTATGTGCACTTCTGCCTGACGAAGGATTGGCTGTTCAGCTTTGCGGTGTCCGGCTGTATCGGCTTGTCGCTGATGGTGGCCATGGGTATCTCCGCACTGGTGGGCACGGTGACGCCTTTGTTCTTCAAGAAGATTAAGGTAGACCCGGCTGTGGCATCCGGTCCCTTGATTACCACTATCAATGACTTTGTGGCTGTGATTACCTATTATACCCTAGTGGAAGTTCTGCTGATCAATTGCCTGCATTTGGCAGGATAATCAATCATATGAAGGGTCTGCTTGTTCGCAAAAAAGCGAGAGCAGACCCTTCGTGCATGTTGCGGGCAACATCATTGCATTTATCGGGAAATGTTTGCTAGAAACTTGACAAAATTTTTGAAATCAGCAGGAAAAGGAAGGTTTACGGCGAATCACTGAAATCGGGACAAAATTGAGCCACTATACTCCATCTCGTCGAAAGACGAGTTCAAATTGGAAGAACGGAAGGAGATTGGACATGAGCAACACGCAGGACCTGAAGCGGATGCTGGACAAGAAGGACAGCATTCTCAAGGGAGACGCTGAGCGCATTGCCAAGCAGCGCGCCCAGGGGAAACTGGTTGCCCGGGAACGGGTGGCCAAGCTGTTGGATCAGGGCAGCTTTGTGGAAACGGATGCTCTGGTGTCAAAGGACGGCGACTATGCCGGAGTTGTAACTGGTTACGGTACGGTGCAGGATCGTCCGGTGTACCTGTTTGCGCAGGATTTCACGGTGCATGGCGGTGCCATGGGCGTGAAGCAGGCTGGCAAGATTCTGAAGGTGCTGGATCTGGCACAGAAGACTGGCGCACCTGTGATTGCCTTGATGGACAGTGCAGGCGTTCGGTTGGATGAAGGCGCAGAGGCGATGAATGCCTATGCTCAGGTATATGCCAAGATGACCAAGCTCAGCGGCGTGTGCCCCATGATCGCATTGGTGATGGGACCCTGCGTAGGCGGTGCTGCACTCATCAGCCAGCTGTGCGATGTGAGCATCATGGCGGAGAACGTTGGCCGTCTGATGGTTTATGGCCCCCAGGTAATGAGCGCGGTATCCGGCAAGACCTATGGGGAAGAGGCTGTCGGTGGTGCGAAGACGCTGGCTGAGCAGGGTGCTGTGGCACTGACTGCCAAGGATGAGGATGCAGCCATTGCCTTGGCTGTTCAGGTGCTGGATCTGCTGCCCGGCTGCAATGCGGAAGACGCTCCTTTGGTAGACACCGATGACATGAATCGTGTTCTGCCGGCTGTGGACGCTAAGGACAGCGCTTCCTTGCTGGCAGCCATGGCAGATGCTGCTGCGTATGTGGAGCTGTACAAGGATTACGGCAAGGAAGTTCGTGTGGCCTTGACTCGCTTGGGCGGACGCAGTGTTGGTTTGGTCGTGTCTGATGCCTCTGTCAATGACGGCATGTTGACTGCTGAGGCTGCTGCAAAGGCTGCTCGTTTCATCCGCCTGTGCGACTGCTACTCTCTGCCTGTTGTTTCCTTGATCAACAGCAAGGGCGTTGTTGTGCCGGACGTGAAGGATCAGGCAAAGACCATGGCAGGCGTGGCACAGCTGCTGTACGCTTATGCTGAAGCAACCTGCCCCAAGGTCAGCGTTGTGGTCGGTAATGCCATTGGCCAGAGCTTTGTGGCAATGGCTGGCAAGGGCAATGCGGACGTTGCTTATGCTTGGCCGGGTGCGGTTGTCTCCGCTTTGACCCCTGACGCTACTGTGCAGGTACTCTACGAAGACGAACTGAAGGCCGGCAAGGGCGATCCGCTGGCAAAGCGTGCGGAGCTGGAAGCCAAGTATACTGATGAAGTGGCAGACGGCGTGGCAGCAGCTCAGGCTGGCATGATCGATGATGTGTGCGATCCAGCTGATACCCGCAAGCTGGTGATTGCTGCTCTGGAGATGCTGTCTTCCAAGCGTGAATCCAATCCGCCTAAGAAGCACGGCAACCTGCCGCTGTAACCGGAAAGGACGTGCAGCATAATGGATAGATTGATCGATGGCTTGCTGGTTACCTTGATCGGCATGCTGGTGGTCTTCTTTGGACTGATTATTCTGATCGGTCTGATTAAGATCATTACGATGCTGACCACCGAAAAGAAGAAGGCAAAAGTTGCTGAGGCTCCCGCTCCTGTTGCTGCTGCCCCTGCAACGG
>CAVKHY010000130.1:0-1858 GCA_963656345.1 bacterium
AGGAGACGTGGTGTGGCCGCTGGCGCCATAGTTTGTGGAGACACTTTGCTCACCAAATACCAGCGGACGACGCACCCATTCCCGTTCCCGTGCCCATGCACCGGATAACGTCAGCAAATCATAGTTTGCCTCAGGCATGTCCAGAGAAAGACTCATGGCATTGGTGATGACTAGCCGCTGTTTTCCCTTATTGCGCAGTACTGCACTTCTTGCAATGGCGTCACAGTCTTCAAAAATGGTGTACCGCAGTTCTACTTCCAACTGAAGCAGTGCATCGAAGAGTGTTAGCAGCAAGGTCTTGCTTTCCCCAAAGGTGGCAGGCAAACCGGGAAGATCCGGTTTTTCCTCCGCAATGACAGCGGAAACATACCGAAGATCAACGGTCGTCGTTCCGTCTTCCTGCATTATGGTGAGACTGCCTTGACGGTTGTCCCCAAGACCAAAGGAAGGATACTCCTGAGGCACACGATCCAGCAGTAATCCATTCAGCGACGGATCCAGCTGACAGCCGCTGAGGGTGATCTTCCCGTTTTCAGGTAAACCAAACCGGCGGTAGATATTGACGGTATTCATTGACTCCAGCCGCTTGCCGAAATATAAATGGGTGACAAAACCTTCATCGGAAATGCCTATCACGTAGCTGATGCGATCATTGCGCAAATGAATCAGCTGATTTGAAATACAGATCTCCATGGCAACTCCTCCTATACAAACGAAACGACCTTTTGTTATTATCAGTCTAACAACGGCAGGCAAGATTGTCAAGCTTGAAAATGCGATGTTTCTATAGGCTCGGCGCAGAAATTTGGAGAATGAAAACAGCTTCCTTCCGCCTTTTGATGAACGGAAGGAAGCTGCAAATTACTCGCTGTCACGTGTGAAAACTCGTGTGCCGACCCGCACACCCCACGCCGCGCCGTTTCGAATCAGGAATTCCAGCCTTGAGCAAGGAACGGCTGCCGTTTCGCTTGCATAGCCCAGGAATTTCATTCCGCCGCAGTAGCGAAGAACAAGGTTGGTCTCGCCTTTGCAGGCAACAGGTTTGCCGTTAACAACTTGCACGGAAAGATGCTCAGGAGTGCCTTCATGCCCGGTAAAATGACCGACCATCATTTCCGGATCACTGAAATTCTCACCGTTAGGCTGATAGCGGCGGAAGCAAGTATCAAGGGGTAGATCCAGCAAGGCACTGTAAAGCGTCCAAAGAATGTCATCCATGTCTTCATCGCCTTGATTGCACAGGATCGCAATGCCGCAGCCCAAATCACGAATGGCAGCTCCTTTAGAGGAAACGCCATGAAGACCGCCGGCATGCTCCAGAAAAACATGCCCCTCCCGAACAAACTTGTTCAGTCCCATGCAGTAATAGTCATGGGCTGTTTCCGGGTATTCAGCACCCACCAGCCGATCCACTGCTTTGGCAGGAATGACCTGCTTGCCATTGACTTTGCCGCCATTGGCCAGGCAGCCATAGTAGACAGCCATATCGGGAGCGGTGGACTTCACCATAGCGCAGCCACGGAAGGGTGGCAGGATGTTCCACGTATCGTCTCCGATGGTTTCGCCGTTTTCACGCTCAAAGAGGGACGTAATGTCGCCCTTCGCCATGGCTTTGGCAGAAACACAATCATCATCCATGACGGTTCTCGTCATGCCGATAGGGGCAAAAATGCGGTCGTGGCAGAAGTCTTCCAGCTTTACGTGAGCAGCCGCATCCACCACGTAGGAAAGAATGGCATACCCTTCGTTGGAGTAGCTCATGATTTCGCCCGGTGCACCTAGGGTAGGGTAGGGGCAATGCGCTACATAGTCGATGATCTGCTCAATGGTTTCCATTTTGTTGGGGGCCGTTGCGCGC
>CAVKHY010000130.1:1868-5379 GCA_963656345.1 bacterium
CTCCAGCAGCCAAGGACTCTCACGACGATTGGTGTTCATGGCAATGGACCATTCCAGCGGCTCCATAGGCGGCATGCCGGAAGTATGCATGGCTAAATGCCGTATGGTGACTGCACTGCGAGGGGTACCGGGAATGCGGAAGGAAGGAATATACTTAACGACCGGATCATCAACGGACAGTTTGCCTTCTGCATCCAGAATGCACAGAGCAAGCGCCGTAATGGATTTGCTCATGGATGCAATGCCGAAGACCGTATCTGCATCCACGGGTGTTTTCATGGCCAAATCACGAACGCCGTATTGACCGGAAAAGATGACTCCGTCTTTTCCCTTCACACAGACTGATACGCCAGCCAAATGCTGCTGCTCAACAAGCTTTGCAATCCGTGCATTGACCGCTTGAACGTCAAACATCATCATTCCTCCGCTTACAATCCGAATTTTTTACGAAGCGCTGCTTCCTCGGAGGGGGAGCAGTACACGAAGTGATCCGGCTCAATTTCCACCATGGAGGGCTTTTCTACGGAATAGTCATGGTCTCTTTCCGGCACATAGTCCGTACGGATCCGTTTCCGTTCCGTCAAAGGATTAGGCTCAGGAATGGCGGAAAGCAGCGCCCTGGTATAAGGATGCATGGGATGCTCGTACAGGTCTTCACTGCGGGCAATTTCCACCATCTTGCCGTAGTACATAACGCCGATACGGTCGCTGAAGTACTTGACCACAGACAGGTTATGAGCAATGAACAGGATGGTCAGCCCCATCTCATCCTTCAGGTCATTGAGCAGATTGATGACCTGTGCCTGAATGGAAACGTCCAGTGCGGAAACGGGCTCGTCCGCAATGATCATACGGGGCTTGATGATCATGGCCCGGGCAATGCCAATCCGCTGACGCTGACCGCCGGAAAACTCATGGGGATAGCGGGTGGCATGCTCAGCGGTCAGGCCGACCTTCCGCAGCATTTCAATCACCTGGCGGCGAACCTCGGCCTTATCCGTTACACCTCGCAGGGTCAAACCTTCGCCGATGATTTCCTCAATGGTCATGCGAGGGTTCAGGGACTCAATGGGGTCCTGAAAGATCATGGCAATATTGCTGGTCAGGAATTTTCGCTTTTCACGGGTCATGGGGCCGGTGATTTCCTTCCCGTCAAAAAACACTTGCCCGCTGGTCGGGTCATAAAGGCGAATAATGGAACGGCCGGTGGTCGTCTTGCCGCAGCCGCTTTCACCCACAAGACCAAAGGTCTCGGCGGGATGAATGCCGAAAGAAACGTCGTTGACAGCATTCACGGTCATGCGCTTTCTTCCGCGTCCCGTAGTGAAGGACTGGCAAAGATGCTTGACCTCCAGAATATAGTTTTCATTGGACATCTTTTGCCGCCTCCTTCATGCGCTTAATCCGGTCCTGAAGCTGCTGGGGCATTTCGATCTTCGGAGCCTTGGGGTGCAACAGCCAAGTAGCGGCCAAATGGGTATCGGACAGGCGGAAGAAAGGAGGCTCCTTCTCCGTATCAATCTTCAGCGCATACTGGTTACGGGGTGCAAAGGCATCGCCGACCGGGGGATAAATCATGTTGGGCGGTGTGCCGGGAATGGCCATCAACCGATCCTTGGTTTGCAAATCAGGCATGGAAGACAAAAGCGCCCATGTGTATGGATGGGCAGGCTCAAAGAAAATTTCCTCAGCCGTGCCTGTTTCCACAATGCGACCGGCGTACATAATGTTCACCCGATCTGCCATATTGGCCACGACGCCTAAGTCATGGGTAATGAAGATAACGGACAGATGCCGCTCCTCACGGATGCGATTGATCAGCTCCAGAATCTTTGCCTGCACCGTAACGTCCAAGGCGGTGGTAGGCTCATCGCAGATGAGAATTTCCGGATCTCCGGCCAAAGCAATGGCGATAACAATCCGTTGCCGCATGCCGCCGGAAAATTGGAAAGGATACTGATTAAACCGTCGCTCCACATCAGGGATGCCTACAGCTTCCATCAATTCCATTGCCCGGCGCTTGGCAGCCTCATGATGCAAACCCTTCTTGTGAAGCACTTCGGTAATCTGCTTGCCCACCTTCATGATAGGGTTCAGGGCGGACATGGGATCCTGGAACACCATGCCGATGCGATGACCGCGAATTTCGTGCATGTGGTCTTCATCAATTTTCGTCAGATCCATGCCGTCATAAAGGATACGACCACTGTCAATCATGGCATTCGGAGCAAGAATGCCCATAATAGCCTTGGTAGAAACAGACTTGCCGGAGCCGCTTTCGCCTACAATGGCCACGGTTTCGCCGCGCTTCAGGTCAAAGCTGACGCCGCGCACGGCCTGCACAATGCCGCCATAAGTTCGGAAAGAAACCCGCAAATCCTCCACGCGCAGGATTACATCATCCGGCATGGCTTCTGTGGAATTTACTTCATTTGCCATCTGGTATCACGCATCCTCTCCGCGCCTGGTAGGATCCATAGCGTCCCGCAGTCCGTTGGAAAACAGATTGAAAGCAACCATCAGCAGCGAAATCAGTACTGCAGGGAACAGGGTCTGATAGGGATACTGCAGCAGCACGCTTTGACCCGTGGAAAGCAGTGTGCCAATGGAGGGTTCCGGCGGCTTAATGCCCAAGCCAATGTATGCCAGGAAAGACTCCGAGAAAATGGCGCCGGGAATGGCAATCATGGCACGGGTGATCAAGGGGCCAACCGTGTTCGGCAGGATATGCCGGAAAATCAGCTTTCGATCAGGCACGCCCAAGGTTCGTGCGGCGAGGACGTACTCACGGCCCTTGAACCGATAAAACTGGGCACGAATCAACCGAGCTGTGCCGATCCAGCCGGTTACGGTCAATGCAAGGATGATGGAGAACATGCCGGAACCAAAGAGAATCATGAATAGAATGGTCACAACAATGTAGGGCAGTCCATCCAACACCTCTGCAAAGTGGGTCATGATCATGTCCACTTTGCCGCCATAATATCCGGCAATGGAGCCGTAAATGACGCCGATAATGACGTTGGTCACAACGGAGATAAAGGCGATGAGCAGGGAAATTCTTGTGCCTTTGAACAGTCTGGTCAAAATATCCCGACCCAGGTAATCCGTGCCAAACCAGTGGTATTCGCCTTCCGGCACACCGCAGTAGGCATAATAGTCCACCTTCACGTCCACCACGGTAACACCCTTGGCGTCGTATTCTTTGACAATCTCAAGGACGCTGCCTTCCGGGAAGCGGCTTGTATTGTCCAGGGAGGATTTCTTGCGGTTGGTCAGTACCATGGTGCCGTCTGCAATGCCCAGCTTCTCCAGCAGCGGAATTTTCGGCGGCAGATTCTTCTGGCTTACATTCTGCTGAGTATAGGAGTAACCTGTAATGTTAGGAACAACAATGGCCAGCGCGATGATAATCAAAATAACGGTCAGCGAAACCATGGACAGCTTGCTCTTCCGCAGCCGCTGCCAAGCGTCCTTGTAAAAGCCGATGGGTTCTGTTTTGAACTCCTCG
>CAVKHY010000131.1:0-5328 GCA_963656345.1 bacterium
TTCCAGCATTACTTTGAGAAGTTGGATACTAAACATTTTTAATTAAGATTAGTATAACAAAATTATGGGAATATATTCTGGGAAAATAGCAAAGCGCCCGGCATTCAACAACTGCTGAATGCCGGGCGTACTTTTCTCTTACTTCAGCAAAGATGCAAACGATGTGGCGTTGAACCGATCCGGAAGCCCCAGCCACTCGGCGCAGGTAGCGGCGATATCCGCATAGGTGTCCCGGGTGCCCAGGTCACAGGCTTGGGTCATGCCGCGATGCCACACAAGCAGCGGAATGTGTTCACGGGTGTGATCCGTTCCGGGGAAGGTGGGATCGCAGCCATGGTCAGCGGTAATGATCAGCAGATCCTCATCTCCCATAAGGGACTGAATCTCCGGCAGCTTTTGATCGAAGTACTCCAATGCCTTGGCAAAGCCTTCAGGATCATTGCGGTGGCCATAGGCCATGTCATAATCCACTAAGTTGGTAAAGCACAGGCCGTCAAAATCCTTACGCATATAGTCCAGCCAAGCTTCGATGCAGGCAGGATTGCCGGCAGCATGGTTGGAGCCGGTCAGCCCCTGATGATCAAAAATATCCTCAATTTTGCCGACGCCAAGGCTTTCCATGCCGGCAGCCTTTACCTTATCCAGCAGCGTTTCACCAATGGGCGGCAGGGAAAAATCACGGCGTCGAGGCGTACGGGTGAAGTGACCAGGTTCGCCTACGAAGGGGCGTGCAATCACGCGGCCAACACCCAGATCTCCCTGCAGCATTTCCCGTGCAATGGTGCAGAAACGATACAGCTCTTCACAGGAATACAGGCTTTCATGGCAGGCAATTTGAAATACACTGTCTGCGGAAGTGTAGACAATGGGCTTGCCGGTGGCGAGATGCTCCGCACCAAGCTCATCCAAAATGACCGTACCGGAAGCAGGCTTGTTGCCGATGGTTCCATGACCAATGGCAGCTTCGTACTTAGCCATAAAATCTGCTGGGAAACCATGGGGGAAGGTGGGGAAGGCTTTTGTCAGCCGAAGTCCGCTGATTTCCCAATGGCCGGTGGTGGTGTCTTTGCCTGCGCTTTTCTCAATGGCTCGGCCATAACCGCCTACTGCATTTGGATCGGCAGGGTAGCCTGCTGTGGGAATCTGACCAAGACCAAGCTTGGCCATGTTAGGCAGGCTGGGGTGACACTTTGCCACCACATGGGCAATGGTGGAAGCACCCACATCCCCATATTTATCTGCGTCAGGCAGATAACCTGCGCCTACACCGTCAAGCACGGTAAGAAAAACTCGTCTCATCTGTCAACATCCTCCTTGTGCATACTGCATTTTATCTGTGAATCGAAAAGATACAGGGATTGCAATCTGTACAATCCCTGATGCAGGAAATTGTTTTACTCCCAGTCTACCAAGCCTTTGGATTCCAGATACTGCTGCTGATAATCCATGTAATCATCAATCAGCGAAGCAACCTTCACGGCCTGCTCCGGAGAAAGATCATTCTGGGCGACCAATGCCTCCACCAGGTACTCGAAGGCTTCATCGTCCTCATAATAGTTTTCACCTGCATTGCCGTCAGCATCCAGTACACCGGCTTTATGCATGTAATCCATGTCTGCATCAATAGCCTGTGCAATCAGCGCATCAATATGATCCGCCAAGGTGCTGTGATAATGCCGGTCGATGCGGGGAAGAATGAAACCCAGTGCTTCCTGCTTGTCGTAACCCTTCATCATGGAGCAAAACCTCCTTTACAGCACAGCCTTGAACTTTTCCAGCGTAGCCTTGAAGACTTCCATTGCCTTGCGGATGGGCTCAGGACTGCTCATGTCGATACCCGCCAGCTTCAGCGCCTCAATGGGCGGCACGCTGCTGCCGGCAGACAGGAACTTCCGATAGTCCTTCACGGCACTTTCACCCTCCGTGAGAATTTTCTCACTCAGGGATACCGCGGCGCAAAGGCCGGTGGCATAAACATAAACATAGAAGGCGCGGTAGAAATGGGGGATGCGCATCCACTCGTTGGCGATCACATCATCCACCACACAGGCACTGCCGTAATAGGTTTCATTCAGCTTGTAATAAGCTTTGCTCAGGCTCTCACGGGTCAGCGGTTCGCCCTTGGCAGCCATCTCGTGGCTAATTTTTTCAAACTCGGCAAACATGGTCTGACGGAAGCAGGTGGTACGGAACTGCTCCAGGAAATGGTTCAGCAGGTAAGCCTGCGCCTTCTTCTCAGGCAGCTTCTTCAGCAAATAACGCATCATCACGGCCTCGTTGCAGGTGGAAGCTACTTCCGCAACAAACAGGCTGTAATCCGCCTTAGGGAAGGGCTGGTTGAGATTGCTGAAGTAGCTATGCATGGAGTGTCCCAACTCGTGAGCGATGGTGAAAGCAGAATCGAGATTATCGTTGTGGTTCAGCAGCACAAAGGGGTGGGCACCGCCGCGGAAACCATTGGAGTATGCGCCGCTGGTCTTGTTTTCGTTGGGGTAAACGTCAATCCAACCGTTGTCGCGAGCCTCCCGCAGCTTGGCCAGATAATCTTCACCCATGGGTGCCAAGCCTTCCAGCACCAAGTCGAAGGCCTTCTCATAGGGCATATCCATCTTGAAGTCCTTCACCATGGGGCAGTAAAGGTCGTACATGTGCAGCTCGTCCACAGCCAGTACCTGCTTGCGCAGCTGCAAATATTCATTCAGCACGGGCAAATATTCATGAATGACCTGAATCAAGTTATCGTATACGGATTCAGGAATCTGCAGGGGTTCCATGGCAGCGGCGCGGGCGGAGGAGAAATGCCGAGCGTCTGCCATGAACTGATCCATTTTTACAGAGGCGGAGTAGGTGCCGGTAATGGTGTTGCCAAACTTGCCATAGGTACCCATCAGCCCCTCAAATGCCTGACGGCGAACATCACGCTGATCATCATGGATGAAGGAGGAGTAGGTGCCTTCCGTCAGCGGTGCCTTGGAGCCATCCGCCAACGTAATGTCAGGGAACTTCAGGTCCACATTGGTCAGCATGGTGTAAATATTGTCCGGTGCTCCGGCAATCTCACCCATCATGGCCAGCAGACGTTCCTGATCCTTGCTCAAGGAATGAGGCTTCTGTAGCAGCAATTCCTTCAGGAAGGAACTGTAGTCCTCCATGTCACTTTCCTGGGACAGGGCTACCAGCTTGGACTCATCCATGGCCAGCAGCTCAGGTTCAAGGAATGCAGAAGCGGTTTGAGCTTTTACAAGCAGGGCAATGGCCTTCTGCTCCAATGCTTGAGCGGCAGTGTCGCCATTGTCACTGTCCTTCAGCATGCTGGCATAGCAATAGATGGGAATTAAATGCTTTTCTGCTTCAAAATAGGCACGGATGGCGGCCTTGGGATCTTCAGCTACCTTGCCGTCAAATGCCGAAAAAGCAGTGATGACCTTCTCAGCCTCCGCATAGGCTGCTTCCCAGGCGGCCACATCGGTAAAAATATCGGACAAGCGCCACTTATACTTATCAGGAATTTCAGAGCGTTTACGGATCTTATCAGCCATGATTCAGGTCCTTCTTTCTTCCGCCTCGGCGGATCAATACTCGTGTTTATTGTATCCCAAAGCATGAGAAAAGGCAATTCATTTTTGCTTTTCGTAAGTAATGGAACGTACAGCGGAAGGGGTGCTGCTGGTTCCGGGATAGAAAGCAATGGCACTGTTATTGATGGTGATCACCCCGGTAGAGCCGCGAAGCTCTTTCTGTTTCAAAAGTAACTGTACCAGTTTCGACGTCAGTTCTGGTCCGCCGCCGCGGGTCAGGCAATCCTTCCATAGAGTGAAATGACATCCACCGGCCATCTCGGAGCAACAAAAGGAAAGCTTTGTTTCCAGTATCTTTCCTTTCCCACAAAGAGGGCAGACAGCATCAGGCACTTCTTTGCCGGAGCTTGCCAAGTGCTTCTGTCGTTTTCTTGTCCTTTGTGGATCTTCAGGAAAGGAAGCATGCAGACTGCTTTCTCTTGCGTACTTTGTCAGGAAGGTGGTAAGCTTGCGGATGCCTTCCATAAAGCGAGTCGGATCCTGCTCGTTCCTGGCGATTTTGTCCAAGGCAAGTTCCCACTTACCGGTCATGGCCGGGGAAGCAATTTCTTCCGGCATGATGGAAATAAGCTGTACGCCTTTGTCTGTGGCCAGCAAGTTTTTTCCTTTCCGCTCCACATAATGAACCTGAATCAGCCGCTCAATAATGGAAGCACGGGTGGCAGGCGTACCGATGCCGCTGCCTTTCATCTGCTTGGAAATTTCTTCGTCTTCCACTTCTCGGCCTGCATTTTCCATTGCTGCGAGGAGAGATGCGTCCGTGTGCTGCGCCGGAGGCTTAGTGGCGTCCTCTTTGACGGATGCGCCGACCACGGTGCGTGTATCTCCCTGCTGCAGCGGCGGCAGAATGCTTACTTCCTCTGCATCCCCATCCTTTTTCTTTTTCCGCTTGATGGGGTTCGCCATAGGTGGAACAGCGCGCCAGCCGTTGTTGGTGATGACCTGACCGTTGGAACGGAAGGTATGAGCCTCCACCTGGGTAATGACTTTCGTTGCATCGTATTCAAAAGCAGGGTAGAAGGCAGACAGCAACCGCCTTGTCACCAAATCATACAGGGCACGTTCATCCTCCGTAAACTTGGAAGGATCTACCCGAATTGCTGTAGGGATCAGCGCATGGTGATCCGTTACCTTGGAGGCATCCACAGTTCGTTTGCTTACAGGCAGCTTGCCGTTCGGCAAAGCACCCGGCACAAAGAATTGGTATTCCTCCGGCAGCAGCTTCATGGTGGTAACAACCTTCGGAATCATATCTGGAGGAAGATAACGGCTATCTGTCCGGGGGTAGGTAAGTGCCTTTCGCTTTTCGTACAGATCCTGGGCAACCTGCAGTGTCTTGTTGGCCGTGAAACCCAACAGCTTATTGGCGTCCCGCTGCAAGGAGGTTAGGTCGTACAGCTGGGGCGGCAAATCTTTTTTGTGACTGGTTTCAGCCGCAATCACTGTACCAATTTTCCCTTTGATAGCGGCAGCAATGCGGCGCGCTTCTTCTGCTGACGCAATGTGGGTATCATTCTCTTGCTTGGCGTCGAACCAAATGCCTTTATAGTCGCCGAAGTCTGCGGTAACGGTTGCATAGCTTTCCGGCTTAAAGCTCTCAATTTCTTTGCGACGCTTTACCAAGATTGCCAGCGTAGGCGTCTGCACACGGCCCACGGAGAGCAAGGTATCGAAGCGAAGTGTGAAAGCGCGGGTTGCATTCATGCCCACCAGCCAATCAGCCTGAGAGCGGCACTGAGCCGATCGAAAG
>CAVKHY010000132.1:0-5261 GCA_963656345.1 bacterium
TTTTCAACCATCTCAACCCGATCAGGAACTTCTCCATAAAGGAGGCCTGTGGTCATTTCCATGCCTTCCAGTTTGCGCACAGGAACGTCGTTCCGCTCCCAGATGCCGGCTGGGTGCATTTCTTCCACCAAGGCATCCACCACATCCTGCTTAAAACGTTCCATGCCCAGTGCCAGGCACTGAAGCACCAGCACATCGCCGAAGCTATCAACAATCAGGGCAGGCAGACGGTCGCTTTCCGCAAAAATCAGCCGGCAGGAGCGAAGATCAGCAAAGGTGCGCCGATAATCCACGGCTTCTTTGACGCGACGGAAGATGAATGCACGGTCGATTGGCTCGTCCTTCAGGCTCATGATCCGAAGGGCAATCTGTGACTGCGGATTATAATAAGCCTTTGCAAGAAAACGTCCCTTAGCGGACATCACGTCCACAATGTCACCGGGGACAAATTCTCCTTCCACTTTTGCAATGTCACTGCGGAAGATCCAAGGATGCCCGCTGTACACACGCTTTTCTTTTCCGGGAATAAGAATTGCAGATGCCATGTTTGCCTCCACATTTAGTGCTTTGCAGCCTTGATGAAGGCCGTGAAAAGCGGATGTGCCTTGTTAGGGCGTGAAATAAACTCAGGATGGTAAATTACGCCTACATAGAAGGGATGATCGGTTAGCTCAAACGCTTCAGGATAGCCGCCCTCCACAGCCTGAGCGGTGAAGTGCATCCCTTTATTCTCCAACATGGAGACGAAGCCTTTCTCCACCTCGTACCGGTTGCCATGACGTTCATGAATGACATCAGCTCCGTAAATGTCATGGAGCTGGCCGGGAAGCAGGCGAACGTCCAGGCCGCCCATACGTGCAGCCTGACGGCTATCGTTCAGCAACGTCACTCGGTCATCAGGGATCCGCACAACGGCCGGATCACAGTCATGCTTCACCTCCGTGGAGTTTGCGCCGGTCATGCCAAGCAGGTGCCGCACAGCCTCCACAACACCAAGCTGCATGCCAAAGCCGATCATCAGGCAGGGCTTCTTCTGCTCACGTGCATAATGAGCTGTGGCAATCATGCCTTCTGCCCCACGATCGCCATAGCCACCCGGCAGTAGAATGCCGTCATAGCCGGCAAGCTTCTCTGCTGCGTTTTCATCCGTAATATCTTCTGAGTTGATCCAGTCCAAATTGACACTGGTGATGTTCGCAATGCCTGCATGGGTCATGGCTTCCGCCACAGATAAGTAGGCGTCATGAAGCTCCACATATTTGCCCACAAGAGCAATAGACACTTCACCTTCCGGATGGGTGTAACGCTGCACCATGTCTTTCCATTCAGTCAAGTCGGGAACGGTTACCGGTAATGCAAGCTCCTTGCAGACAATATCCGCAAATCCTTCTTTTTCCAGCATCAGCGGTACATCATAGAGGGTGGGAGCATCCGCATTTTGCACCACGTTGCCTGTTTTCACATTGCAGAACAGGGCAATCTTATCCTTGGCCTCTGTGGTGATGGGCACTTCAGTGCGGCAAACGATGACATCCGGCTGAATGCCAATAGCGCGCATGGTTTTTACGCTGTGCTGCGTGGGCTTGGTCTTCATTTCCCCTGCGGCGTTCAAATAAGGCAGCAAAGTGACATGCACGAAGCAGGTATTATGCTCCCCCACTTCCCATTTCATTTGGCGAATAGCTTCCATAAAGGGAGAAGATTCCATATCGCCGACAACGCCGCCGATTTCGATGATGGCAATATCTGCGCCGCTGTTTACCGCTGCCAGTTTGATTCTGCTCTTGATTTCATCCGTCACATGCGGAATCACCTGAACGGTACTGCCATGATATTCGCCGCGCAGCTCCCGCTCCATGATCCGCTTATGCACTTTGCCGGTAGTGACGCTGGCTTCGCCCCGCAGATTCACATCAATGAAGCGTTCATAGTGACCAAGATCCAAGTCTGCCGCCACACCGTCATCCGTGATAAAGGCTTCGCCATGCTGCAAAGGAGACAAAAGCCCGGGATCCACATTATAATAAGGATCGCACTTCTGCATTGATACCTTATATCCCCTTGCTTCCAGCAATCGTCCCAAAGAAGCGGCTGTAATGCCCTTCCCCAGGGAAGAAACAACGCCGCCGGTAACAAACACATATTTGGTCGCCATGGTCAACGCTCCTTATTTCATCCGATTCATGTTTCCTTTTCCATTGTAAAGGTAGGGTTCCGTTCTGTCAAGGGTGGAACTCCGTAAGACGGGTGACATCGTTTATACTATTTCTTTAAACAGCATCAGCACTACTGTGCGTAGGTTGGTAATTGCTCCGCTTTCCTCTCCCTTTTGAAATTACCTTTGCTACCCGATTTCATCAAAAATCCGAACAATATCATTCCACCGTTGTTTGCGCAAGCCACCCCATCAGCTTTTATTTATGCAAGTTGCATATTTTCAATGAAGTGTTCCCATCCGAAACGTGCTGTTTTTAGCATCTTCTCAATGCCTATTCCTATAAAGAACAGCAGTGCAGAAAAGGTCAAGCAGTTGAACGGCTTGCCTTTGCTATTCCTGCGAAAGAGGTGACTTATGCGGAAGCTGAAACACTTTCGTAAAGAATTCAACAAAAGAGAACAATCGAAATACAAAAAAGACTTGTATTTATGCGCAAAATAGTTTATGATAGTAACGAACAGAGCGGTTCAGCCAGCACGACTGGACCGCTTTGCCTATCCTACTTGCTGAGTGGAGGTTAGATCATGCAGCAGCGTCATTCTTGGCGCGGTTTTTGGAAAACAGCCTTGGTGCTTCTGGTGATTGGTGCTGTTCCGGGTGTGTACCTTGGCATTCGCCGATCATCTCCGCTGCTTACCTTTGCTGCTGATCTGGTCTTTGCACAGGCATCTGTTTTTCTCGTTTGGGGATTGATCCGGCTGCTTGGCAATATGCGCGCTTTCACTTCCTTTACATGGGGTGTGAAATCTCTGCGGCGGCTGATTGCCAACAGGCCCATGAAATCCTCCCACGCCAAGGACGAGTATCTGAAGTACCGCAATGAGCGTCCCGTACACAACGATGTGTCCATGCTGATGATCTGCGGCGGTGTTCTCATGGTGCTTGCTTTGGTGCTTACCGTGCTGGCTATTCGCGCGGCATGACTTTTCCAACGTATGCACGGATGCTTCCCCGCGTCCTTTGCATAAAATTCTTCCGATAGGAGTGGTTCCTGTGAAACTGAGACGACTGGTATCCCTCATCGCATCGGCAGCACTTTTGCTGACCTGCTTCTCTGCCGCTGGCGCAGAGGGTGAAACCGCCGAAAAGGTGTACCGCACCTACATGACCAGTGACAGTCCCGTGCTGAGCGCTCACGACTCCGTTGAGGTCTCCGTGGAAAAGCCGCTGCTCTACTGCTCTGCTTTCCTGTTCCGTGCAGTACCGGATGATGATGGCATGGGCTATCACTACATCGGCGATATTGCTTCCGAGCTGCCCATTAAAGTAGACGACTACACCTGGCAGATCAAGTTGAATCCAGAAGCTCACTGGTACAATGGTGATCCCATCAATGCGGACACCATGATCTACTCCTACCAGATGCTGCTTGACCCCGTCCTGGCCAACAAGATGGCTGACTTCCTGAGCGACTACAACATTACTATTGTGAATGCTAAGGACTACAGCCTGCAGGGCACCAGCAACACCATCAGCTGGGATGACGTGGGCATCAAGAAGATTGATGACTACACCATCGAAATCCACACGGTGGATGCTAACACGCAGACAGATGTTTGCACGCACTTTACCAACCGTGCCACCGGTCCTGTGTACGAGCCTCTCTATGAAGCCGGCATGAATGAAGACCGCACCTCCACCACTTACGGCACTTCTTTGGATAACTGGATGAGCTGCGGCCCGTATTATCTCGACACCTGGACCTACGACTCCATCCAGATTTACAAGAAGAATGATACCTATTGGCACAGCGACCTGTTCCATTACGACACGGTGGAAGTTCGTATCATTCCTGAGATGAACGCACGTGTTGAGCTGTGGGAGCAGGGTCTGCTGGATGATTTTACTCCTGACGCTAACACCATTGAAACCTACATTGACGATCCTCGTACGGTGGAATATCCTTCCCTTACCGTGTTCCACATCGATGTGAACTGCAAGAATCCTGAGAACCCGCTTTGCACCTCCATCAACTACCGCAAGGCTCTGTATCATGCCATGAATCGCGAAGTCATTGCTCATGACCTGTTCGGCTATCAGGAGCCCAGCGGCACCTATGTCAACGGTATGGCCGGCATACTGAGTGAGTCTCGCCTGACCTATCGTGAAAGCGAATACGGCAAGGCCGTGACCGAATTGGTGGAATCTTGGGGTCCCTACGGCTACAATCCTGAGATGGCTCGTGAATACCTGGCCAAGGCCTATGAAGAGTGCGGCGTATCTGATGATACCGTCATCACCCTGACCATGGCCTTCGACGAATCCGATTCTGCATGGAAAGCAACCGCCGAATACCTGATGGAAGAGTTCCCCGTCATCTTCGAGGGCAAGCTGCAGATCAAGATTGTCACCTACGCCGGCATGTCCACCACGGACTACAAGAAGACCACCGATACTTGGGATCTGTCCCCCAACGACTGGTCTCGTGGTGCTGCTCGCACCTATCCCTACACCTGCTTCTACTACTACCTGAGCTCCTATGCTTCTCATCCGAATAACTTCTTCGATGCTGATTTCGAAGAACAGTATGCAGTGGCTGATTCCGTGAAGATGGACTACACCAAGATGCTGGAAGAAACCGCAAAGCTGGAAGAGATTTATCTGGAGAAGGTTATCAACATCCCCGTTGTGCAGGAAATCAACTATCAGATGTTCTCTGATCGTCTGGTTCTCCCTGTACAGACCTACATTCCTGGCATCGGCTGGGGCACCATGTTTGGTGACATCGCCGAGTAATTCTCCGTTTCAGGTGCATGGATGTGCCGAGTTTCGGTGCATCCATGCACCTATACCATTTGACAAAAACTGCCTTAACGAACTGACTTATTCGCGGTTCCACGGCAAGAGTGGAGGGCCTTGATGTTTAAGTATGTCCTTGGCCGGATTGGTGCCATGCTGCTAACGCTTTTTCTTGTAATGACCCTTTCTTTTTGGATCATTCGACTGATGCCCATGAGCATCTTTGAAAACCCTGAAGTTTCTCCCGAAATTCAGGCAAAGTTGGAAGCAGAAATGCACCTGCATGAGCCCATGCTTGCACAGT
>CAVKHY010000133.1:0-3678 GCA_963656345.1 bacterium
TGGTGGTTTCAGCGATCTGTGCACGAATCTGAGCCACACGGGCATCGATAGCAGCCTTGTCGCCTGCACCGCCGACGATGGTGGTGTTCTCCTTGTTCACCTTGACCTGGCGAGCCTTGCCCAGCATGTCAATGGTAGCTTCCTTCAGTTCCATGCCGGTATCGGAAGAAATCACGGTACCGCCGGTCAGGATAGCGATATCCTGCAGCATTTCCTTGCGGCGATCGCCGAAGCCGGGAGCCTTGACGGCAACGCAGGTGAAGGTGCCACGCAGCTTGTTGACCACCAAGGTGCTCAGTGCTTCGCCTTCCACATCCTCAGCAACGATGAGCATCTTCTTGCCGGTCTGCACCACCTGCTCCAGCAGAGGCAGGATCTCCTGAATGTTGCTGATCTTCTTGTCGGTAATCAGGATCACCGGATCGTCCAGCACAGCTTCCATCTTCTCGGTATCGGTGACCATGTAAGCGGAAGCATAGCCGCGGTCGAACTGCATGCCTTCCACGGTGGTCATGCCGGTGGTCATGGTCTTGCTTTCTTCCACGGTGATGACGCCATCGTTGCCAACAGTTTCCATAGCATCGGAAATCAGCTTGCCGATGGTTTCATCAGCGGCAGAGTTGGCAGCAACCTGAGCAATTGCCTGCTTGCCGGTTACGGGCTGGCTCAGCTCACGGAGGCCCTTCACAGCAGCCTCGGTAGCAGCCTCAATGCCCTTCTTCAGCACCATAGGATTGGCGCCTGCAGCCAGGTTCTTCAGACCTTCACGGATGATGGCCTGAGCCAGCAGGGTTGCGGTGGTGGTGCCGTCGCCGGCTACATCATTGGTCTTGGTGGAAACTTCCTTCACCAGCTGAGCACCCATGTTCTCGAAGGGGTCTTCCAGCTCAATCTCCTTTGCGATGGTCACACCATCGTTGGTGATGAGGGGAGCACCATACTTCTTATCCAACACCACATTGCGACCCTTGGGTCCCAAGGTGATCTTCACGGTGTCAGCCAGTGCATTGACACCCTTTTCCAGGCTGCGGCGAGCCTGTTCGCCATATTGAATCTGCTTTGCCATTGTACTCAAACTCCTTTACACGATATTCTTCGTCCCATCTTCAATAAGAGGAAGACGGAACCTAATCTGCTTTACTCCACAACTGCCAGAATGTCGCTCTGACGGACGATGATGATCTCCTCACCATCCACCTTTACTTCGGTGCCGGCATACTTGGAATAGATGACCTTCTGGCCAACCTTCACCTGCATGGTAACTTCCTTACCATCCACCATGCCGCCGGGACCCACAGCCAGCACTTCTGCCATCTGAGGCTTCTCCTTTGCTGCGCTGGTCAAAATCAAACCGGACTTGGTAGTTTCCTCTGCTTCACAATTCTTGATGACAACACGGTCACCCAAAGGCTTCACGGCCATTTTTACGTTCCTCCTGTTAGAACACTTTGTTTTGTTAGCACTCTTTTCTATTGAGTGCTAACTCACAATGGGTACTATACGACATTTCGGTTGAAAGGTCAAGTGTTTTTTCATGTTTTTTTGCGAAATTTACTCATTTTTTCTGTGTTGTGCAATAAATCTTTCAAAACTGTCCATTCTTTTCCACGTGACCTTTTCTATCTTCTATGATATACTGTCCCCATCCTTTGATTTTGAGGAGGCTTTGCATGCAATCCGTCTCTTCGTTGCTGCTTGGCTGGTACGATCAGCACAAACGAACGCTGCCGTGGCGCGGCCTGCGGGATCCCTACGCCATTTGGGTCTCCGAAACCATGCTGCAGCAGACGCGTGTGGAAACGGTGCTTTCCTACTATCCGCGTTTCATGCATGCCTTTCCCACGGTGCAGGCGCTGGCGGATGCTCCCTTGGAAGATGTGCTGAAGCTGTGGGAGGGGCTCGGCTACTATCGACGGGCGCAGAACCTGCACAAGGGGGCACAGCAGGTGGTAAAAGAGTATCAAGGCGTATTGCCCCGCTCGACTGCTGAATTGATAAAAATCCACGGCATAGGCGACTACACCGCCGGCGCCATTGCCAGCATTGCCTTTGATCTCCCCGTTCCGGCCGTGGATGGCAATGTGATTCGTGTTGTCTCCCGCCTATGCGGCATTCGGGAAAACGTGGGTATCCCCTCCGTGAAACGTGTCTTGACTGCCGATGCGGCTGCTCTCGTTCCCCAGCAGCGTCCAGGGGATTTCAATCAGGCGCTGATGGACTTAGGCTCTGCCGTTTGCACCCCCGGCACTCCGGATTGTGCCGCCTGCCCCCTGATGTGCTGCTGCGACGCATGCAAGGAAGGGGATGCAGAACTGCTGCCGGTACTGCCTCGCAAAAATCCTCCAAGAGAAATCGATTATGACCTGCTGCTCATCCACAGCGGCAGCCAGGTGCTCGTCCACCAGCGCACGGAAACTCTGCTGCAAGGCTTGTGGAGCTTCCCCCTGCTGGAGGGACATCATGCACCTTCTGCCCTGCCTGCTGCCGTGAAACGCCGATTGGGGCTGAAGACCGGAAAAGCTGTTTTCCTGGATGATGCACGGCATGTATTCACTCACCAGGTGTGGCAAATGAAAATCTACCTGCTGGATACAGCCTGTGATGCCGCCCCCGATGGGTGGCGGTTTGTCACCCATCAGGAGCTTGCCGCACTGCCCATGCCCACTGCCGTCATCAAGGCACGAAACGCCGCTAGTGATCTGCTGTCAGAATGAATTTGTGACATTCTCCAGCTTATGTTCCCATATCGTACCCATTTGAGGTTGGCGGACGTGAAAAAAAGTCTTCCACAAATGCGTCTAAACGGTAAATTTTTTCTATTTTGTCTTGACAATCATTATAGAAACATATAGAATTGTATTGATCCCTGAAAGGATTGAAATTTTATTCACAGTGGGTATGTCCGAAGAAGCTTTTTTCCGGACAGGAACCATGAAAGAGGAGGTTAACGCTTATGAAATCTACTGGTGTTGTACGTCAACTGGATACCCTGGGTCGTGTTGTCATCCCGATCGAGCTGCGCAGAACCATGGACATCAACGTGAAGGATACCCTGGAAATCTTCACCGAGGGCGATACTATCATCCTGAAGAAGTATCATCCCAGCTGCATCTTCTGCAATGAAGCCAACAATGTTGTTCCCTACAAGGGCAAGCTGGTCTGCAAGGACTGCCTGGAAGAATTGAAGCACTCCAAGGATTGATTGTCAAACGTCGCATGGCGGTCTCGGTTCAAACTGAGGCCGCCTTTTTGTTGCCCATTTTTTCATGATTGTTACTTGAAAACCCGGTGCAATCTGTCTATAATGAAGGCACGGTGTGGGAAAGCTATGCTTCCCGATACCGCAAGAAAGGATCTTTTTCACATGCTAAAGACCTATAAGGAGGAGTTGATCCTCCGCACCTGTCAGTGCGATTTGAAAGGGCAATGGCGTCCCAGTGCCATTTTGGAGACCATGCAGGAAGTTGCAGGAACCCACAGCGAGTTGCTCGGTGCCGGTCGCAATGCACTGATCCAGCAGGGCGTGGTATGGATTTTAACCCGTGTAGAAGTAGTCATGGATCGTTACCCCAAAATCGGTGAACGTATCTCCGTGGAGACTTTCCCCATGACTGTACGTCGGTGGTTCTTCCCTCGGTATTTCATTTTCCGTGATGAAGCCGGCAATGAAATCGGCCG
>CAVKHY010000133.1:3718-5209 GCA_963656345.1 bacterium
GCCTGTGGGCACTGCTGGACATCCATAGCAGAAAGATGGTTGCCCCGGATGATGTAAAAAAACTAATGCCCGACAACTCCGACCTGCTGGCACCCTTGGGGCTGCCCGCTACGGTGAGCGAAGTTTCAGGCACACTCTCTGTTCAGGATTTTCCGCCGGTGTACACCGACCTGGATGTAAACGGTCACGTCAATAATACTCGTTATATGGACTGGTGCTGCAATGCATTGGGCATCGATACGATGGATGTTTATTGTCTTGGCCGGTTTGCCATCAACTATGATGCGGAGCTGCGCCCCGGACAGCAGGTTCATGCGGAGCTGCGTCGGCTGGCCAACGACTTTTCCTACTGCGGCTTTCACGATGGTCAGCGCCACTTTGATATCGGCGGTGTACTGGCAGAACGGTGAATATGGTGTCTGCTCAAAAGAGTCTGTTGTATGCAGGCTCTTTTTTTTCATACTGTCAACCATCGTCTGTACAATCTGTTTGTACAACATCCAACGAATCCGGCTGATCTTTCAATTTTCCTATTTCTTCGTCGTAAAGGCGCATAATTCTGTCATTGATCTGCTGCAGTGGAACATCCAGCTTGTTCTGCAAGTATTTCGTGTATAACTCCATCATTCCTCCCGCAACTACATAAGCTGTCATTTCAAAAGTGGTGTCCTGCTTCATTTTCTTATTGTTGGAAAAAACAAATTGTACAAACGCCTCTTCAAGTTTTCTGATAAAATCGCCGTACCACTGTGTACGTGCCAATGCGCGCAAATACAGCTCTTCTTCTTGAATAAACCTCGCATAGTACAAAAGCAGTAGATGAAGACTCCCTTGTTTTTGCTGTCCCCATGTTTGTTCTGCGCACCGGTCTATTTTTCGTTCAAATGCACACCATGTATCATTTGCCAGAGCCATGACACTCGGGTAGTGTGCATACATCGTATTGCGACTAAGCCCGGCTCTTTTGCAAACAGAGGAAACGGTTATCTTGACATCCAACAGTGCAAGTTCCATATATGCCTTACGAAGCATAGCTTTCGAACGTGCAGTATTTCGATTCGAGCGCATTTTATTTTCTCCTTTTTCTCAAAATCAGGACACTTTCGTGTTCTTTTGTACTTATTTTCACATTTTGCATCAAAAGTGACCATTGATTTTCTTGCACGTTGCCATTATAATCAAGGTGCAACAAGAAGTCAAGAAAATCATTTCTATATTGGCAGTCATTACTGTTCATAGAATGATTTTCGAAAGGAGGTGCTGTCGATGTTATCGCATTGCCGAGATCCCGGCAATAAAAAAAGTCCTTACATAACCATGCTGCCCACATGCATCGCTTTTGCGATGATCGTTCTGTAAGGACAAGTCTATTGTGGCACAACGCATGGAAAAAATCAAGACCTAAAGGAGGCTAACATGAAGAAATTTCTTGCTCTGATCCTTTGTTTGTGCATCGCATCTTCGCTGTTCGTTGTTTCTGCGCTTGCTGAC
>CAVKHY010000134.1:0-5151 GCA_963656345.1 bacterium
CATTCCAAGGGGCTTAAATGGGTCGATGACCCTCGCCCCTTGGAACCCTTCGGCACCCATCTTGTAAATCCCCTTCATGTTGTAAACAACCCAACTTTGTTCTTTCATTCGAAGATTTCTTCATCCGAAGGGGTGCTGCGAAGGGGTGCAGGGGGCGACCTCAAAGCCCCCTGCGTAAACCTCACGAAAGAGCTTCTTCTTCCAGAAAAATGAACTCCTGCCTTTGTGCTTAAAAAACCTTGTTTAAGGGAAAACCCTTATTTTCCATCAAATATTACTTTTCTGTTTCATTTATATTTCAATACCATAACAAAAAAATAGAGAAGTCAGCCGCCGGCACCGTGGCAAGGGCAAAGCCGGCCTACCACAGCGGGTCTTCAAACTTCTCTATCCTCCGGTTCGCTTTAACGAACGATGGGTATTATACATCATGAATGGTCATTCGTAAAGACTTTTTCGGAAATTTCTTTTCGGAAAGTTTTGCTTTGCTTATTTTGATTGTTCGGCTTTTCCGGAAAAACCTTCTTTGTGCATGGC
Organism: bacterium; assembly: GCA_963656345.1. GTDB lineage: Bacteria > Bacillota > Clostridia > Christensenellales > Aristaeellaceae > CAKUFA01. The sequence goes on from CAVKHY010000134.1 coordinate 538, forward strand.
AAAGGAATGTTTGATTCTTCTTATTATCTTTCGGAAAAGTGCTTGTTGGAGGTTTTCGTTGCTGTTTGTTCGGGTTTCTAACAAGGGGCGTAAGCGGGTCGATGACCCTCGCCCTTTGAACTCCTTCGGGCATCCGGCTACTAGAGTTTCCTGTTGCTTTCCCTTTATGAATATTCCAAGGGGCTTGACCGTCGCCCCCTTGACTCCTTCGGCGGTCACCTTACAAGCAAGGTTATGGGTATTGTTTCTGATGGCATCCGGCTACTAGGGTTTACTCTTTCTTCTCGTTTATGCTTATTCCAAGGGGCTTGACCATCGCCCCTTGGAACCCTTCGGGTGCATCCTTTTGAAAAGTTTGGGGTATTGTTTCAGAAGGTATCCGGCTACTAGAGTTTCCTGTTGCTTTTTCTTTGTGAATATTCCAAGGGGCTTTCCGGTCGCCCCTTGGAACCCTTCGGATGCATTCCTTATCAAGGTTATGGGTATTGAAAGATAAAATTGTTTTTTCCATTGTAAGACTTCTTCATCCGAAGGAGCGGCGAAGGAGTCCAGAGGGCGACCGCAAAGCCCTCTGGAAAACCTAATATAAAAAATTTCTTGCTTCCGAATGAGTGCCCGAAGGGGTGCAGGGGTAAGTGAGCGGCTACACGCCAGTGGCGTGTATAGCAGCCGCGAACGCATCAACCGAAACGAGCGGCTGTAAGCCGCGACGATTGAGGTTGCGGAACGACCGGAAAGCCCCCTGCAATCAGCACCGAAACGCTTTCCCCAGCCTGAGGGCGTACAGCCATGTCTCCTTCACCCCCACGCCGGTGATCTGCTCCACCGCCCGGGCGTAGAGCTGCAATTGCAGCCGGTACCGCTCCATGAAGGCTTCCTCATCCTCAATGTGATCCGTTTTGTAATCCAGCAGGATCCACTGCCCATCCTCCATAAAGGCGCAGTCAATAACACCTTGCAGCAGCACATCCCCCTGCTCCTTCAGCCGCAGGTTGAACCGCCACTCCCGGCGCACCGTGCCGCTGGCCAGCAGCCGCCTGCCCATGTCGCTTTGGAAGAATCCCAGCAGCATATTGGGTTGAATCTTCCCTGCTTCCGCCTGGGTGATCATGCCCCTTGCCGTCCATTCCTGCAATTCCTGCCGCAGGGTGTCCGCCATGCTTGGGCTTTGTCTCATTTTGGCCAGATCCGTCATGGACAGCACCCGGTGATGCAGCGTGCCTGCTTCGGCGCCGGTCATCTGCCGCTGCTCCATGAAGCGGGGTCTGCCGGGCAGGGTGCTGAGCCGCAGGGGAGACACGATCTCCTCCAGCTTTTCCTTGTCCTCCCGGGTTTCCTCCTCTTCCGTCACCGGCATGGGATCCTTCAGGGTGGTTTTCCGCACCAGGGCGCTGACGGAGGTCTTCAGGGGCTGAGCTTCTGCCGGCAGCATTTGTGCCTGCCACAGCTGCCCCATGTCCGTCTTCGGGGCGGATTCCGCCAGCCTCCTCAGCTGCTCCTGCACCCTGTGGAAATCCCGGACTTTTTCCACAGCCTGTTCTTCATTTTGCCTGCAATTCCTGATGTACCAAGGGTTTGCGCCCTGTGGAAAACCTGTGGAAAGTGATGTTGAACTTTTTTCGTCCTCCAGGGTCTGCATCACCCAGCTGGCCATGTTTCTGGCCGACCACACCCGATACAGGCTGTCCGGCATGTTTTGGGTGATTTCCTCCCTGTCTTCCACCAGCAGGATCAGCCGCTCCCGTGCCCGGGTCATGCCCACGTACAACAGCCGGGCCCGCTCCGCCTTTTCGTCCAGCTTCTTCTGAATGGCGAAGGCCTTGTCCGGCAGGGTGTCCCGGCGGATGTTCAGCCCCCGGTTCATGTAGGGCAGGCTGATGCCCAGCTTGCTGTGGAGATGGATCTTCTTCCCCTCCGGCCTGTGCAGCTCCTGGTTCAGCCCCATGAGAAACACCACGGGAAATTCCAGGCCCTTACTTTTGTGGATGGTCATCAGCCGCACCAGGTTTTCATTTTCCCCCAGCACTTTGGCGCTTTTCGTGTCCTGGCTCATGCGCATTTCCCCCATGACCTGCAAAAAGCCGCTGAGGGACACGCCGCCTCCGTCCTCAAACTCCGCCGCCTTCTGGCACAGCAGCATCAAATTGGCCTGCCGGGCTTCCCCTTCCGGCAGACTGCCGCTGACGGCGAACATGCCCGTTTCCCCCATCAGGTACCAGAGGAAATTCGATAATTTCACCGTGCCTGCACGGAACCGCCACTCCTTCAGGGTTTCCCGAATGTGCCGGCACCGCTCCGCCAACGCCCCTTCCCCCTGGGCACAGGCAAAAAACGCCTCGTAAAAGGGAACGTCCTGCCCAGTTTTCGCCCGGCGCACGTGGGCCAGCTCCTGATCCGTCATCAGGAAGGGAGGCATTTTCAGCGCCGCCAGCAGGGGCACGTCCTGCATTTCGTCCTCCAGCACCTCCATCAGGGCGGTCATGGCCTTGATTTCCGGCAGCTCGAAATAGTTGTCCGCCCCGTCAAAGTACACGGGAATCCCCTTGCTTTCCAACACCTCCGACACTTTCTGTGCCACCCCGACCACCGCCGGCATGAGAATCACCATGTCCCGATAGGTATACTTCCGCTCCTGCTGCCCGTCGAAGAAGGTTTCCCCGCACATCTCCCCTATGCGCTGCGCCACTGTCAGAGCCTCAGCCATGAGCTGATCCGCCGCCTTGGGCTTCTCCTTGTCCATGCCGCAGCGGAGGATTTCCACCGGGGGATCCTCTTCCGTTGCCCGGCCGCAGATCAGTTCATCCTCCGGCAGATAATCCAGCTCCGTGACCTCCGCCTTCATCACCTTGCGGAACACCCGGTTGGTGGCGTCCAGCACGTTGAAGCGGGAGCGGAAATTCTTTTGCAGGAAGATGCGCCGCTCCTTGGCGTCCTTCTCGTCGGAAAAGGTGCGCATCCGGTGCAGGAACAGGGTGGGATCCGCCTGCCGGAAGCGATAAATGCTCTGCTTCACGTCCCCCACCATGAACAGGCAGGTGTTCTCCCCCTGCAATGCCTGAATAATAGCGTCCTGCACGGCGGACACGTCCTGACACTCGTCCACAAAAATGTGCTGGAACCGGTTTTTCAGCCGCTGCCGCTGGCTTTCATCGTCCAGCAGGGTCACGGTCATTTGCTCCAGGTCGTGAAAATCCAGCAGATTCTTTTCCTGCTTCTTCTGTTGAAAGATCTCTCCCGTCCGCTCCACCAGCTTTTTCATCCCCTGGACGGAGGCCTTGACCTGCTGCATCTCCCTGCGAACCTTGTCTTCATCCATGATTAGGAACCCGTTCAGCTCCTTCACCAGATCCTTCTGTTTCTGCCGCAGCTTCTTGAAATCTTTGTCCCACTGCTGGGTTTCCTCCGGCATGTCCTTCACTCCCCGGACGGTTTTTGCCTTCTTGAGGGTATAGGTGGCCAGTAGTTCCTTCAAATTTTCCGGATTTTCCGCCAGCTGTGCCTGAAAGCTGTTAAACCCTGCCCGGTCGTTTTCCCAGTCTTCTTCCCGCTCCCCGATGGCTTCCGACCGGGACAGCATTTCTACCTCTTGTTTGATGATCCATTCCAGACCCGTGACCTGCTGTGTGGCGTAGGTGTTCAGCACCTGATACCAGGGCTGTTCCATGAAGGGCTCGGCGCCCACGGCTGCCGTGTGCTCCTCCAGCCAATCCATGGGATGGGGCAGGGACATAAGGAAGGTGTGGAACTGATTCGTCCACTTTTCCAGGGTTTCCGGGGTCACCGTGTCCGCCAGCTCATCAAACACGGGATCATGCTCTTCCAGCAGGCTGTTCATGGCCTCCTGCCAGGCTTCGTGGAACAGGGTCTGCCGCCGCGGCTCCTCGCAGATGGTGGACAGGGGATCGATCCCCGCCGCCTGAAATTCCTCCCTCAGCAGGTGCTGACAGAAGCTGTGAATGGTGCTGATTTCCGTGTTTTCCAGGTCAGCCAAGGCCTGGTACATGATTTTCGGCTCCCCCGGCAGTTCCTGCTGCAATCTATCGTTCAGCCGCTGGCGCATTTCCGCCGCCGCCGCCCGGGTGAAGGTGACGATCATCATTTTTTCCAACCTTGCCCCTTCTTTCAGCAAGGTGACGATGCGTTCCACCAGCACAGCGGTTTTTCCCGAGCCTGCCGCCGCGCTGACCAGGATGGTGTGGTTCCGGGCGCGGATGGCTTCCGCCTGCTGCTCTGTCCATTGCGGCATGAAGATCAACTCCTTTGCAAATATTGTAGCATGTTTCTCTGCGGCGGACAAGGCTGCAAAATGAATGCTGTGTTTCACGTGAAACTTTTTTGGTGCATGATGGTCGCTCCACTGTTTCACGTGAAACAAAACAGGGCTCAGGATGCCTCCCTCGTTTTCGCTTCTCTATTACCATTTTTAAGGTGATTTTTGTACTTTTGACATTCGCCGTGAAAACGGTTTTGCGGTTTTGTGATGTGTAGTTATCGCTATTTTGCAGTTTTATCGCGTTTTACACCCGTTTTGCTGCAAATATCTTGGCTTTTGCTCCATTTGTACGTTTTCTTTATTTATAATAATATAACAAACCTAATTTTTACCATTCAAAT
>CAVKHY010000135.1:0-4896 GCA_963656345.1 bacterium
AGTGAGTGCCATCAGGATCACTTAAACGTGGGCATGGCCGCACGGAAAATCGCCTGCTTCGCCCCTTACACTCGTGTGATGGAACACTATGGTGCCGGCAATGCTGATGTGAAGGCACTGGCCTATTACTTCACAGCAAAAGGCAACCTTTTCGTTGGTACGAAAGGTTACAGAGACAAGCAGCTGGCATCCATTTTTGACTGTCATCAAAGTCAATTTCCTCCCGACGGTGCTGAGGGAAAGTCGATCGCACTTTACCTGAAGCTTCGATCGATCTATTACGGCATTAAGAGTTTTTGCGGCAGTGCCGAAGCTTTCCGGGTGCTTGGACAAACCCATATGCATTGTTTCCCTGAGGGCGGAAATTAAAGACTTCTGCCAAAAGGAAAAGGCCGGGAACGTCTCCCTATAGTGGAGCTTGTTCCCGGCCTTGCTTATTGGAATCAATTTGTGCCTTCCAAAGCAGTTCCGTTCACATAAAGGGTATAACCGTTTGCAACAATCTGAGATGCATCACCCTCAAAGGAGGTAATGTAGCTGTCGGCCGTAAGCGTCCAGGTGCTGGTGCTGTCCAAGGTCACGTTGACTTCACCGACTTCAGTGGATACCGTTTCACCACGACTGTTGGAAATTTCACCGGACACGCATCCTGTAAAGGCAGAACCATCAGTCAGCGTCAGGTTCAGGGTGGAATTGCTGCCTACCAGCACGGTGCCTTCTAACACCTGATTGACAGCATTCAATTCAGCTTGATTGGCAGCGCCATTCCATCCATCATCGCAGACGGACAGGAGCACATTGGACGCATCATGGTTGGTGATAGCAACACCATTCAGCGTAATCACTGCATGGGTATTGGTCACATGGAATACGTGGCCGCTGTTGCTTGTCAGGGTTCCGCCGGTCATGGTGAAGGAAGAAGTGCCCGAGTCGGCATCGCCGGACATGGACTGGTAGATCATAATGGTATCCAGGAAGGTTGCGTTGCCGTTGCATTGGGTGTTGGTTGCGGTCAGGTCACAATCCGTCAGGGTAATGCTGTTCTTGCCTTCAATGCACACGCCTTCAGACAGGTTGGAAGTGAGTGTAGCATCGGATACGGTAATGCTGGCGGTAGAGTAGATGGCAGGGGAGCCAAGACCATCGGTGGTATAGTTGCCGCCTTCAACCACGACTGTTCCGCCACCGCGATCCGTACGAATGGCCGCAGAAGAACGCCCGCTGGTTTCAATGGTCAGGTTGTTGGCATAGGTTACGCCGCCGCCTGCAGTCATGATGCCGCCGGAGCCGTCGCCTGTGGTGGTAATCGTAGTATCTGCGATGGTGACGGTCGTACCATCGCCATCAGCACCATTGGTGCCGCCGTTGCCGCCGTAGGAGAATACGCCGTTAGCACCGTTGGCACTGGAAGAAATGGTGCTGTTGGTGATGGTCAGCTGTGCGCCGTCCTTGGCCAGCACCGCAGCATTCAGACCATAAAAATTGCAATTGTCACCGCCGTCCGAATCGCCCGTCTTTGTTACGGTCGCCCGGTCAACGGAAACGGCTTCAGCTGTGTCCACAATCAGTGCACTTTCATCTGCCGCAGTGGAGGTATACGTTTCACCGGTGGTTTCCGTAGCGGAGGAAATGGAGGTCGCTGCCGTATACGTTACATTGCCGGAAGCTCCCATGCCGCCAAAGCCACCGCCGCCGGGCTGATTGCCGCCAGGAGCAGCCATGTTCTGGGCAGATTCGCTTAGCCAATCGGAAATTGCTTCATACTCCTCCTGGGTGATGATGCCGTTGTTCAGCAGCTCTTCCAACTGTGTTTGCGAAAGCATCATCCCCATTTGCTGACCGCCGTTCGGCATTTCCGGTGCACCGCCATTGGTGCCGGACTGATCACCATCAGGCTTGGCCGGAGGATTACCGGCAGGCTGTCCATTGCTGCTGTCGGACTGATCGCCATCAGGCTTGGCCGGAGGATTGCCGGCAGGCTGACCATTGTCGCCGTTAGACTGTTCTCCGTCGGGCTTGGCCGGAGGATTACCGGCAGGCTGACTGTCGGTTGAACCGCTGGGCATTTCAGGCTGATTTGATGCAAGATAGGTGTTGATGGCATCCAGTGTTTCCTGGCTGATGATACCCTTTTCTACCAGTTCTTGCAGGCCATTTGCTGTGCCCTCGCTAACGGCTTCGGTCGGGGCAGATGCATTGCTTTCTTCAGCCACCGCGCCGCTCAGGCAGCTTAACGATAGTGCCAGGGCGATTGCTAACATACGCTTCATATAGAATAAAACCTCCTATCAATCATAAACTGTTTGCTGTCAAGTGTCTTTGTTTCACTTGACAGTTTGTATCGTAACAACTCCCTTTGAAGAAGAAATGGTATGAAAGTGAACAATACATGAAAAACGCTTACCTTACAATGAATCGAAACTTCATAGGGAGGCAAGCACATGGAATACGGTTATGCCAGAGTATCTACCAAGGAGCAAAACGAACAGCGGCAAATCATTGCACTGATGCAATTTGGACTTCTGCCGGAGAACATCTATGTAGATAAGCAGTCGGGGAAAGATTTTGAGCGGGCACAGTATCAACAGATGATGCGCAGACTGAAATGCGGCGATCTGCTGGTGATCAAGAGCATTGACCGCTTAGGCAGAAATTATGGGGAGATTCTGGAACAGTGGCGTATCATGACCAAGGAAAAGCATGCGTTTATCGTGGTGCTGGATATGCCCTTGCTGGACACACGAAAGACCAACGACCTGACCGATACGCTGATTGCGGATATTGTGCTGCAACTGCTGAGCTATGTAGCGCAGACGGAACGTGAATTCATCCGACAGCGGCAGGCAGAAGGTATTGCCGCAGCCAAGGCCCGTGGCGTGCATTTTGGCAGAAAACTTAAAGAAAAACCGGCGGAATTTCAAGCAGTGCTTGAGGAATGGCGTATGGGCAAGCTGTCCGCACGCAAGGCAGCAGCTCGGCTTGGCGTGTCATGCGGAACGTTTTTGAAATGGGCGAATGATGAAAAAAGTACACCTTTGTAAACAGCGAAATTCCCACCCGTGCTCAGGAAAATTACACCACAAACGGTTGATTTACCTGAGCACTTTTGATATACTTAAAGCACTGATTAGTGATTTCGTACTAATTGGGCATGTGTCGATGGCTGTTTACAAAGGTGTACTTTTGTAAACAGTTGGTTTGTACCAGTTTCGAATAGCAAAACAAAATGGATGGAGGTTTTGAGGATGTACGGGTATAACAGTGGTGCGATGGCGTTCGGTTATATCATAGTTATAATCGTTCTGCTTGTGGTGAAAGGGTTGTTGGCTTCCAATGCCAGCGACATTGCACAAGACAAAGGTTACGAGAAGCGCAAGTGGTTCCATATGTGCTTCTGGTTGAGCCTGCCTGCCTATCTTATTGTTTGTGCCATGCCGGATAAGAACCTGGCACTGGCAATGCGTGAGATTGCGAGGAAGCTGGAAAAGCAACAGCCAACGGCAAGCCAAGCGTCTTCATTCAGCCAGGCAGATGCCAACACGAAACAGGCCACTGCTTTTAATGATTTGCCGAATCTTTGAAAGATGCGTTTGCCTAATCGGAATCGCAAGGTTGAAGAACATCGACACCCATGGAAAAGAATAGGGCAACACCGCACAATTTTGCAGTGCTGCTGAACCGGCTCCTATTGGTGCGATGTTGCCTTGCTTTTCCCTGGCATAATAATTTGTGGAGGATAAAAAACATGAGTGAACGCTACGTACGGTTGTATACCTGCGATGCGCCGCAAGTGCAGGGGGATGCGCCTGTGATGCTGGCAGCAGGCGTATTGTTGGGAGACAAGGAGACCGGTCGTGTTCTGGCGCAGTTGAAACTGCAAAACATCAGCGAGAAAACCATCAAGGCGGTATATGTTCGCTTGCAGTGCACGGATGTAATGAACGTGGTTCTGCCAAAGCTGACAGGAGCAAAGTACATGGACTTTACTGCAGCGCCCGGAAGCTGCTTTGGAGACCGTATGCCGATTTTGCTGGAGGATGCATCTGCCCGTAACTTTACTTTGCAGGTGACAGATGTCATGTTCATCGATGGTATATCTTGGCATAACACAAGCGATGAATCATTCCTGACCGTTCCAGCCATTCCGAACACATTGACCAATGAGCAACTGGAACAGCTTCGCATTGAAACGAAGAGTAGGAGCTGCAGCACATCGCCTGCTGAATGGCAACATGTAAAACGATGCGCATGCGGCCAGTGGAATTTGGAAAGCAATACCGCCTGCGTACACTGCGGACTTCATTTTGAAGAGCTAGCCTCCATTGCGACGCCGCTGTACCTGGATCCTCGCTATGCAGAAAGAAAGAAGCAGGAAGCCGAAGAGGCTGAGGCTGCAAGGATCCGCGTTGCAAAAAAAGCGGAAGCAAGAGAACAGGAATGGAAGCGTATCAGGGAGCAGCAAGAAAAAGAACAGGAAATTCGGAAGGCAAAGAAGAAGAAGCTGACCATCATCAGTGCAGCTGCAGCTGTGGTGGCGATTGCGGTCATTTTGCTGGTAACAAATGTATTTGTTCCCATGAAAAAATACAGCAACGCCGTAAAGCTGCTGGAAGACGAACAATACACGGATGCAATGGCTGCGTTTGAAGCACTGGGTGACTACTCAGATAGTAGAGATCGTGTCAAGCAAGCAGCGGCGAATATTGCTTTCCATAATGGAAATTATCGGGACGCTATCGCCATTTATGCAACCCTGCCCGAAAAATACCAGAATCATGCAGATGACCTAAATGAAATATACACCAATGCCATTGCACAGATGGATGCAGGCAATTATGATACAGCAATTTACATCTTTACTTTAATTGGTAACTATCAAGACAGTGCCACGTACAG
>CAVKHY010000136.1:0-682 GCA_963656345.1 bacterium
GAAACTTCCCGGGTGGCGCTCTGCATGGTCAGGGACATATTTGTGCCCGTGTCGCCATCCGGTACAGGGAACACGTTCAGCGCATCCACCGCTTCACGATTCTTTTCCAGCAATGCTGCGCCGGCAACAACCATATCACGCAGCAAAAGTCCGTCTATTGTCTTAAATTGAATCAAGGATGTCTTCCTCCGTTCGATCATCGGGCGTTGTGCCGGACAGCTTTTCCGGTATTCGCACCCCTATTTTGACCCGGCAGCCGGACGCCGCTCAGACGCGAATGCCTTCCACCGAAATGTTCACCTTTCGCACCTTGACGCCGGTCATGCTTTCCAGCTTGTAGCGCACGGTTTCAACGATGGTGCGACACACTTCGGAAATAGAGATTCCGTATTCAACGATGATAAACAGATCCACATCCAACATATCGCCTACATTGCGAATCTGTACACCCTTGGCCAGATTTTCCCTTCCCAGCCATTCAACGAAGCCATCCTTGGCACGGCGGGAAGACATAGCCACAATGCCATAGCACTCCAACGCAGCGTAGCCAACGACCTTGAGCATAACATCTTCTGTGATGTAGATGGTGCCAATGTCATTTTTTATCTTACATTCCATAGCAACTTACAGCCTCCTTGTGCGTAGGTTCTGCCGGGAGCATTACATGAAACGAAAAAATTCC
>CAVKHY010000136.1:692-4868 GCA_963656345.1 bacterium
CACGCAAAATCCCCCTATGCCGGCAGGGGCACTAGTAGTATACATGATTTTACTACATTTCGCAATGATTTTTTATGGAAGCAGTTCTTCCGAATCGCTCTGCTCCTCTTCCGAAGCTTGCTCCGGCATGGGTGGAAGCTCACTCAGGGACGTAATGCCGAAATGGCTCAGGAACTCTTCCGTTGTGCCGTAAAGAATTGGCCGGCCCAAAGCCTCTTTTCGACCCACTTCGGTAATCAGATTTTTATTCATCAGGGATTGGACGGAATAGTCGCACTTGACGCCGCGGATCTGCTCAATCTCCGCTTTGGTTACCGGCTGCTTGTAGGCCACAACCGCCAGTGTTTCCATGGCAGCCTGACTAAGGGATTGTTTCTGCACAGGCTGAAGCATCCGCACCACATCATCCGCATACAGTGCCCGTGTGGCCAGCTGCACCTGATGCCCGAATCGCCGCAGCATGAACCCCCGCTGATTGAAATCATAATCATCCCGCAGTGTATTCAGTGCTGACTCAATCTCCAGCATGGAAACGCCCAGCGCCTTGGCCAGTTCATCCACGCGAACCGCCTCACCGGACACAAACAGAATGGCTTCCACCCGTCCTTCCAGTGTTCCGCCCTCCGTCATGGCGTTTCCTCCTCCGCTTCGTTTGTTTCAACCCGTCCCGGCAGCAGCAGAATGTCACCGTAAATGTCTTCCTGTTGAATATGCATTTCCCCCAGCTTCAGCAATTCCAACAGGGCAAGGAAAAGGGTCACTACTTCTTCCTTCGTCGGTGCTTCGCTGAAGGCTTCCTCGAAGTGCATGCTGCCCCTCTCCCTCAGACCTTGAATCAGGGTCAGCATGCACTCCTGCACATTATGCTCGTCCCGGTGAATGTCCCGGGGCGCATAATGGTTCACTTCAGGTTCGTCCTTGGCAGGCATCCGCTGCCATATCCTGAGGAAGGCTTCTGTCAGCCCTTCCAGTGTCAGGCCTGTCAGTTCCGTTTCCTGTGGCGGCAAAGGATATTCCTCCGGCAGCTTGGTAAACAGCTCCTTGGCCGCATCTTCAAACTGCTGCATGGCCACGGCGGTTTCTTTGAATCGCTTGTACTCCTCCAAGCGGCGAATCAACGCTTGCTCGGGATCTTCCTCATCTTCCTCCAGCCTTGGCGGACGAGGAAGCATAGCTCGGCTTTTGATTTCCAACAAGGTGGCGGCCATAACCAGAAATTCCGTCGCATCATCCATGTCCAGGTCAGCAGCATTCCGAACAGACTCAATATACTGATCCGTGATTTCGCTTACAAAAATATCCTTGATATCCACCTGAGCTTTGGTAATCAGGTGCAGCAGCAAATCAAGGGGTCCGTCAAAATCCTTGAGCCGAAAGGTCATGACCATGATGCTTCAGTCTCCTCAGGCTGCTCCCGTCATGAGCAGAAATACATGTAATACGGCGCTGTAGATGGTTTCATTCGCCCAAGTCAGCACGCTGGTCAGAGCACCGGAAAGGCACACCACCAGCAACACGATCTGTGCAATCTGAAATTTCTTCCGGTCAAGCTGGAGCTTGCCTTTAAGGATGGTATCATTCACCAAATGATAGCCATCCAGCGGCGGAATCGGAATCAGGTTAAATACAGCAAGCGACAGGTTGATCTGCCCCATCATCAGCAAAAAGCGCTGTACATATTGCAGCCAAGGATGTGCCATGAAACTGACCATATCGGTCGTTACCATGCCATACTCCAGGCGATAAGCGATGCTGTACTGATACGGATCCAGTGCAAGGAGCATGTTGCCGGAGGTACTTTTCAGATACTGATAGAATTCATCCGTCCACATCAGGCGGTTAATGCCTACGCTTAGTGCTGCGCAAAGAATGAACAATGACAAGTTCATGCAGATGCCGGCAACGGACACCAAAAAATCATCCCGGCGATAGTTATGGAAGTTCCGCGGGTTCACAGGCACCGGCTTTGCCCAGCCGAAGCCAAGAAAAACCATGCAAATCGTACCAATGGGATCCAGATGCTTCCGAGGATCGAGACTTAGCCGCCCCATCCACTTGGCCGTAGGATCTCCGCAGCGGAAGGCTACGTAGCCATGGGAAATTTCGTGCAGGATCAGGCTCAGCAGCACCGTTACCGAAAAATACAAAACATACAGTATGAATCCCAAAGGATCGCTGGTCAGATAATTGATGTACCATTGCAGACGTCCGAACATAACACGCCTCGTTTCAGGTTCAATTTTCGCAAAGGGATACAGGAAAAATTATACCGTATTTCATAGCCCGATGCAAGACGGCAAAAATCCCATATGGTCAAAACAGGGCAGTCAGCGGAATGTAAGCAATCGGCAGAAAAATGGCCGGCAGCAGATTACCCACACAAATATGCTTATCATAAATCATGTTCAGCCCGATGCCAATGATCAGCAGTCCGCCCACCGCGCTCATTTCATTGATAATAGCATCCGTCAGCAAAGGGGCCAGCCAGGTGGACATGACAGCAATGGCGCCCTGATAAACAAATACCGCCACTGCGGATAGTGCAACACCCATGCCCAAAGAGCTGGACAGGAAAACCGCAATCACCCCGTCAAGCAATGCTTTCGCAATCAAGGTGCTGTTGTCTCCCCGCAGGCCACTGTCCAAGGCGCCCACAATGGCCATTGCTCCCACACAAAACACCAATGTGGAAGCTACAAAGGCATTGGCAATGCCGCCGCTGCCGGACAGTTTTTTCTCTGCAAAATTCCCCAACCGTTCCATCTGCCGCTCAATGTTCATTGCACAGCCAATCAAGCCTCCCGCTGCGATGCAAACAATCACGCAAAGGGTATTAGCTGTCTTCACGGCTCCCTGAATACCGATCAGCATAATGCACAGTCCCATGCCCTGCATCATGCACTCCCTCATCCGTGCAGGAATCCCCTTGCTGAGGAGGGTGCCAATCACCGTACCCAGTAAAATTGCCCCTGCATTGATCAGCGTACCAAGCATTGTCCACGCCTCTTTTGCGAAAATCTAACAGAAAAAGCGCCCATCATCCGCAAAGGAAAACGGGCGCTTTCAAGTCCATGGAATCAGTTGGCAGCGGTCTCCACGGGGTACACGGAAACCTTCTTCTTGTCACGGCCCAGGCGCTCAAAACGCACAACACCGTCAACCAGAGCGAAGAGGGTGTCATCCTTGCCCTTGCCAACATTCAGGCCGGGATGGATGTGGGTGCCGCGCTGACGAACGAGGATGTTGCCAGCCAAAGAGAACTGACCATCGGCACGCTTCGGTCCCAGACGCTTGGATTCGCTGTCGCGGCCATTGCGGGTGGAGCCCATGCCTTTCTTGTGAGCAAATTGCTGCAAATTAAGCTTAATCATTGCATTTTCCTCCTGTCTGATATGCAATCCGTAGGTTTTGAGGAAACTGTTCCGCCAAATCTTTCAATCCCTGCTCCAACGCACCCATCAGCACCTGAGCGTCATGCTGCTGCATGTCCGTCATCTGCTTCGGAAGCCGGAAAGTCAGGATTCCTTCATCATTAGCCACAATGTCACTGACGATACCGCACACAGCCTCCAAGCTGTTAATGCAGGTAACCCCCAGCACAGAAACAGCCGCACAGACAATATCGCTGCCTGCCTCGGCGTATCCCGAATGGCCCTTGGCGGAGTAGCCGGTCAGCCGTCCTTCAGCATCCCGGCTAAATAAGGCACGGATCATTATGCGTTAATCGCAGTGATCTCTACCTTGGTGTAGGGCTGGCGATGACCGGCACGGCGATGATAATTCTTCTTGCTCTTGTACTTGTAGATGATGATCTTCTCACCCTTCACCTGGCCAAGCACCTTGCCTTCCACCTTTGCGCCTGCGACAACGGGGTTGCCAATCTTCACGGCATCCTCGCCACCAACCATCAGCACATCGAAGGAAACAGTAGAGTCAACATCCTGATCGATCTTCTCAATGTAGATCACATCACCCTGGGAAACCCGGTATTGCTTGCCACCCGTTGCAATGATCGCATACATGGTGCACAGCACCTCCTGATACATACTCGCCGGGACATGAGGTTGTACCAAAGTACATTTTTGCATACCTCTCCCGAGCGGCTTACCGAAAGAGAATACCATACAAATCTTTGTGTGTCAAGGTTTACGGCACGGTTTCCTGCAAAAAAAGCAG
>CAVKHY010000137.1:0-4722 GCA_963656345.1 bacterium
ATGTTTCAGTGGGCTATTCTTGTGCGTTATGACGATAGATGTCGTATACAGCGACTGTACAAAGAAAACCTGCACATAAAAAAACGAAAGAGCCTGCAACCTTTCTTCAAAGGCAGCAAGCTCTTTCGACCGCTTGATCGTGACTTTCTTCAGTTTCCCCAAACAGCACAGCTGTGCAAGACTTAGGCGTTCGTTGCAGGTTTTGCTGCTTTCTTGACATCCGGCTTGATTTCTCCAGCTTTGGTCAAGGCAATCTTCGTGATCACAGGTCCCGTCAATTCATAAATCAACGTGCCTGCCAACACGACGGCATTGATAACCGTGCCATACTCCGGCAGAGAGGTTTGGCACATGCGAGCCATACCAATGGCAACGCCAGCCTGAGGAATCAGCGTAAAGCCCAAGTACTTCACAATGTTTGCATCACATTTTTCAAGCTTTGCACCAATGGTTGCGCCCAGTGCTTTGCCCACTGCACGGGTCAGCACATAGGCAATCCCCACAACGCCAACCGTCGGCAGTACGGCCAAGTCAAGGTTGGCACCGCTAAGCACGAAGAACAATAGGAACAGAGGCGGCGTAAAGCGGTCGCACTGTTCCAGCATGGTATCGCTTTGGCGGCACAGGTTCACCATGGTTGCGCCTACCATCATGCATACAAGCAGCGAGCTGAGTCCCCACATGTCACTTAAGCCAACAGCGGCAAACACCACCATGATGGTCAAGGACAGCTTGTTGCCCCGGGAGTGGAAGAAGCGCAGCACATACACCAGCACTAAGCCGATAACCACACCAAGTGCCAGAGAACCCACAATTTCTACCAGCGGTTTTACAACCAGCGTCATCACAGTCAGCACTTCGCCCCGCTCAATGGTACGTGCCAGGGCAATCATCACCGCATAGAGGATCAAGCCCAGTGCATCGTCCATGGCCACCACAGGAAGCAGCATCTTGGACACAGGGCCATTTGCCTTGTATTGACGAATGACCATCAGCGTGGCAGCAGGCGCCGTGGCAGCGGCAATGGCACCCAAAGCCAGACACAATGGCAGCGGCTGACCGATCAGGAACAGCACAAGGAAAACCAGCAAGGAAGCCGTGCATCCTTCGAAAATGGTGATAATAATAGGCTTGATGCCGATTTCCTTCAAGTAGGACATTTTGAATTCACCGCCGATGGAATAGGCGATGAAACCCAACGCCACATCGGAAATAATGGACAGCTGAGTGTTCATTTCCGGCGTCAATGCATTCAGCACATAAGGGCCCACCACCAGACCTGCCAGCAGATATGCCGTAACGTTAGGCAAATGAATATACCGAATCAGCCGGCTGAAAAACAATCCCATGGCAAAAGCAATGGCCAATGCGAGCAGAACATTCATGCTTCCTTACGCACACCTTCCACAAAAGATACAGGCAGAGAGAAAGCAATGCCCGTGTCCGGCTTGTTCAGTCCACCGGTCTTTTCGTTGATAATCTTCATAACCTGATCACGCTTATCATCATCAATCAACGTGAAGAGGGTCTTAGAAGTTTTCCGCTCAGGGCTGTAAAAATGACGAAGCAGTCCCAGCATAGGCAGATCTACGTTGTCATCTCCGTCCAGCACACGCATCATACCTGTGCTGTTCAGGATGGTAGCACCGCTGAAACCGGCTTCAAGCATGCCTTCCAGAATAGGCTCCAAGCATTCTTCACGGTTGAGCACCAACACAAAAAATTGCATCCTGTATCCTCCCTCTCTGTGGCACGTTCTTACCTGCCAACCAGTGATTTTATCACTTTCAAATTGTTTGTCAATCTGTTTTTCATCGATTGCAAGCATGTATCAAGCGTTTCTCAAAGGCCGCCGAGCACACGCAGAAGCACCATATACGTGATGGTGCCAGCAGAAATAGAAAGTATCATTTGTTTCTTCCACAGATGCACAGCGGCTGTGACAGCAACGCCCAGCAATGCCGGCAGCCAGTTGCAGGCTTCTGTAAAGGAAACATCCTTCAGGCAATAAACCACCAGCATGGCCATAACAGCCCGGGGCAGCTGCTTTCCGAGCCATTGCACAAATGCCGGCACTTTTCGCCCATTGGGAAAAAGCAAAAAAGGTGCAAAGCGGATGGCTGCTGTGGTTAATGCTGACAGGGCGACCGTGATGCCAATTTCCAGTGCTGTCATGCGTTCTGTCCTCCTTGCTCCAGTCGATATTGTCCAAAGAAGCAAAAGAGCATCAGCGCCATGGCAGCAAGGAGAAAACTGCTTTTTCCCACAAGCAGCAGGCACAGCAGCGTCCCTCCAGCTCCAAGAAGTAAAGGCATCACAGCTTCCTGCACTTTCATTTTCTCTGCTTTCACCGCTGCAACAGCATCAGACGTCTGCTCTGTGACAATAACGGTGAAGAGTGCTGTCATGGCGAAGTCAATACCGGTCAGGTCGAAAGGAATAACATTGCCCATGATAACACCAAAGATAGACCCTGCAACCCAGTAAAACTGATTCAGCGCAGACACGGCCGTATACCACTGTGCTGCGTCCACGTCCTTGGGTGCGCCACTTACCACCAGCGAATAGGTTTCGTCTGTCAGGGAAAAAATCATGTAGGGCTTGTACTTGCCTGCTTGTCCATAAGGCTCCAGCATGCTGATGCCGTAAAACAAATGGCGAGCATTCACCATCAGCGTCATGAGCACAGCCGTTAAGGGCGCAAAGGGAGACAGCAACAGTCCGATCAAGGCAAACTGCATGCTGCCGGCATAAACAAACAGGCTGATTACCGCCGTCCAGCCAATGCCGAAGCCGCTTTCCCGCATGGAAATGCCGTAGGCAAAGCTGAGGAACAGGTAACCAGCCATTACAGGGATTGTGGATGGAAAAGCTCTCTTCAGTACCTTTCCCACGGCACATCCTCCCCTTTCACAATGTATGATATGTCATTATAAAAAGGGGTGTATTGTTTGTCAACCGGTTTGATTGATTAGCGCCCGCTGTCAGTTTCGTGTTACCGATGCTACAATCTCTTGCAGCGTATTCGAAAAGCCTTGCTGCGTAAAACAGCGCTCATACAGGGCTCGGCATTCGGCTGACATTTTCTTGGAAAGTTCAGGATGGTCGATCATATAGGCCAGTCGTTCAGACAACTGTGCAGGGTCGTCGTCTTGATAAACAAATCCGTTTTTGCCATTCTGAATCAGCCCAGCTGTGCCCGTATGCTCCGATACGATGGCCGGCTTACCGAAAATCAGGCCTTCTGTTACAAAGGTTGGCATCGGATCGTCACGGGATGGGCAGACTACGCAATCGCACTGCTGCATGAGTGATTTAACCTCATCTCGGCTTAGCTTTTCCCGATAGCATACACTTTCAGGAAATTGTTCGACCAGCATATGAACCATATGGAACATTGCTTTATCATAGTTCATCACCCTGCCGACAAAGAGAAAGGATGCCTTCTCACGTTTTTCCTTGGGAAGCATGCGAATTGCTTCACAGAGAATATCCTGACCTTTTCTGTGTTCAAGGGAACCTATGGTAACAAAAAGCTGTTTTCCCCTTGCAAAGCTCAGATCAAGCTTCGGAAAGGAGTCCTGTGCGTAGTCAGGTACGCCGTAAATCAGCTGCTTGATCTTGAACCTTGGGCGAACAGAATGCATGGCTGCTGTCGCATGACTGCCGACTGCGCAAAGCGTAACATTCTCTTTCATCTTCAGCGGAATTTTTGCCTCCATTGCAGGATAGCCGATAAAGGCATCATGCAGCCACCATATGACCGGAATTGGCGAGCCGTTAAGTGCAGAAACTGCATCTGCTTCACAAATGGTATTGGCAAGTACCAAGTCGCAGCTGAATGCAATGCCACGCAGTGCGACATTGCCCAGCTGATCCGGATTCAAAACAACCAATGTGCCTGCTTCAACAAACAGCTTTGCCGCCACTCCGTACGTTGGGCCAATAACAACAACTTCAAAGCCCAGTTTTTGCAGCACAGGGATTGCATTCACCAGCACAATAGGAGCACCCGTCATGCTGAACTCATGACATAGAACCATTGCGGTCTTCTTTTCCCCGCTGAACAGATCCTGGTAGCAGAGTTCACGCCGATGAACACCTAACACCTGATCAATGTGCTTCACCTGCACAGCCCTTACTTTTGAAAGCTGCAAAAAAACATCCATGCTCGAAGCACCTGGGACTTGTCGTGCAAGTTCTGCTGACATCGCTACACATGCATGATTCACTTGTGTCACTTGACCAATACGTTCAGATGCACAATCGGGACCAAAAGCCTCATCGGCCGTTACATAATCCGCACCACCTGAAATCGACTGTGCAAAAAGCATCAAAGCAGTGCTCAGCAGCTGCATATCTTCTCTGACAAAAACAACGCCTGCCGGATTCGTTTCCATTGCTGAAAAAAGCCCGGAATAAGGGACAAGCATGAAATTTCGGTGGAGCTGATGCGTCAGGCTTTCCCGCAGCAGAAAGTCTCGCAACTGATCCGGTACGCACACAAGCAGTCGTACGGATTGCGTATTGATGTACTGCTGCTCAAGCAGCTGCTTTTTCTGAAGTGGGCTGTATTGAACGTACACTTTCTTTGCCCCCTTCACGCATGATGCTCACGCAGATCAAGAAGTAAGTTCTTTAGCGCACGAAGAGGTTGCGTGATTTTCCAACTCGTAGAAGCACGTATTGCATCAAGTTCTTGCTGCAATGCGTGCAGTTCCC
>CAVKHY010000138.1:0-4299 GCA_963656345.1 bacterium
ATGAGGCGATTCGATCTGCTTGTATTGGACGCGCCGTGTACCGAACGGTACGCATGGTGCGGTGAGAGGTCGGGAGTTAGTCACTCCCTCCTACTCGATTCAATGATGCATCAGCGACCCAGAATGGTCTTCTCGGTCTCCTTGTCAAAGAAGTGCAGATGGTTCACATCGAAGGCTACCTTGATTTTCTCGCCGGCACGGCTGGTGGTGCGAGGATCAACACGGGCAATGATGTTGTCATCCTTGCCGGAAGTCTTCAGGTACAGGTAGGTTTCAGAGCCCATCAATTCGGTCACTTCCACATCGCAATCGATGGTGGCGGTGGGCAGAGCTGCCAGGACGGCAGCCTTATCGCTAATATTCTCAGGGCGGATGCCCAGCACGACTTCCTTGCCGATGTAGCTTTCATCCACAAACTTGGACACCTTGCTGTTAGGCACAACGATCTTGTTGGTGCCGAACTTGGCGACCACGTCCTGGCCTTCCTTCTCCAGCTTTGCGTTGAAGAAGTTCATCTGCGGGCTGCCGATGAAACCAGCCACGAACTGGTTGGTGGGATAGTCATACAGGTTTTGAGGGCTGTCCACCTGCTGCACAACGCCGTCCTTCATAACCACGATACGGGAAGCCATGGTCATAGCCTCAGTCTGGTCGTGGGTAACATAAATGAAGGTGGTCTGCAGACGCTGATGGAGCTTGGTGATCTCGGTACGCATGGCCACACGAAGCTTTGCGTCCAAGTTGGACAGAGGTTCGTCGAACAGGAAGACCTTAGGCTCACGAACGATAGCACGTCCCAGAGCAACACGCTGACGCTGGCCGCCGGACAGAGCCTTAGGCTTACGGTTCAGCAGGTGGGCGATGTCCAGAATCTTGGCGGCTTCTTCCACACGGCGCTTGATCTCGTCCTTGGGGGTCTTGCGCAGCTTCAGGCCGAAAGCCATGTTGTCATACACGGTCATGTGGGGATACAGAGCGTAGTTCTGGAACACCATGGCGATGTCGCGGTCCTTGGGAGCCACGTCGTTCACCAGCTTGTCACCGATGTACAGTTCACCGTCGGAAATCTCTTCCAAACCGGCGACCATGCGCAGGGTGGTAGACTTACCGCAGCCGGAAGGTCCGACCAGAACGATAAACTCCTTATCTTCAATGTCCAGGCAAAAATCGCTGACGGCCTGCACACCGCCGGCATAGATCTTGTAAATGTGCTGCAGGGATACACTTGCCATTGATTCCATCCTCCTCTTATCATCTTGCAGGACAAGCCTGCTCAATGCGTTCTGCAACGCTTTTGTTACCGTCATTATATCGATTTTTTCAAAAAAATGAAATTGGCAAAATGGACAAGCATTTTGAACAACGGTTGTTCACAATGTACACGCAGGGCAGAAATCAACCCATTTTTCCATGCTTTTGCACAAAAACCGGTAGACAAGGACAGCAGAAGCACAAAAGCGAAGGGTAACCTTTGATAAGGCTCTTCCTATTAGGAAGGAGAAGACCATTGAGACGGCGAATGTATCTTCATGCATTGGAATCAAGGCCGGAGGTTGGGAAAATGAAGACTGTGCGAAGAATGCTCTTTTGCCTCATGCTGCTGCTGTGCTTCGCTGCAGCCGGGAAAGCGGATGATTTGTCTGTTACCTGGAGCGGAACACTGCGGGGCTTTCAGGAGAATGCGCTTACCGTTACCTGCCCGGGGAATGGCACGGTACGCCTGACCGTTTTGGATACGCTCAACACCTATCGCCGGCTGGAAATGAACGTGACGGCCGGCAGCAATACCTTAATGTGGGACGGCCTTGGGGATCATCAGGAGAAGATGCCGGAAGGCAGCTACAGCTTTTTCGTGGAATGGCTTGGCAGTGATGGACAGACCCAAACAACCACCGTTGCCTTCGACCTGAAAAGGTGCAATCAGGCGCTGCTCTTCGCCCTGCCCAGCGGAGATACCTATTACCGGGATGGGGACTGGTACGTGGAGTATGCTCTGGTTCGAGAAGGGCAGCTCATGGTGGAGTTTTACAAGGCAGATGACATGCAGACGCTGCTGGCAACCAAAAGACGGCAGGTCGGTACGAAGCCGACTACCTATCATTGGGATGGCAAATTGAACGGAAAGGCAGCGGAGGCAGGAGACTATGTACTGCGGCTCTATGCTACAGATAATCCTGCCTATGCGGTGGAAATACCCTTAACAACGACCGATGAACCATCGCCTGTGTATCAGGTGGGCGTAACGGGGAGGATTATGCCGGAGGACGATGACGATGACGCAGCCATTTGGCAGCTGATGACTGCACCGGCGACTGTGGTTCGTCCTACCAGCGCAGCCAAGCACACCCATCAAAACGTGTATGCACTGGCATCCAAGGAATCCAAGGTGCTGGGCACCCTGCACTGCGGCACCCAGGCGGTTGAAGTGAAGGAAGTCCGTGAGGACGGCTGGTGCCTCATCGGCGCATGGAACCATGAGGACGGCTCTTATACGGAAGGCTATGTGCCTACGGATCGGCTGATGGTGGTGCAGCCGCAAAGTAAATACGGCTTGCTGGTGAATAAGCGGCAGCAGACCATGACCGTTTATGAAGACGGAAAGCCCATCTGGACCATGCCCATCTCTACGGGGCTGGCAGCAGAGGATAGACTGATTCGGGAAACGGCGGCAGGCTCCTTTATCACCGGGGAACACATGGAAAGCTTCAGCGATGATGGATACACGTACAGCTATCCTATCCGTTATGATGGGGGCAACCTGATCCATCAACTTGGCTGGAAGAAGCAAAACGGCAAGCTGGATTTCTCTTCGCAGCTGCCGTATCTGGGGCAGAAGGCCTCCCATGGTTGCGTCCGCATGGAAAACAACACAGGGGATGGGGAGATCAATGCTTATTGGATTTATACCCACATTCCTGCGGGCACGAGAATCATCCTGACCGATGACCCGGAGGAACGTGTGCAGCAGGTTGCCAACGCCGAGGCAGGGGTGTCCAACAACCGCATGCTGGAAGCAACGGCGACGGCTACGGATCTGCAGGATGGAGAATCGGAACTGGTGCTGACGCTCGGGGGAGATGTGGTGCTGGGCACCCGGGAAAAGTGGCAGAAGGCGGAGGATGCTTTCCCTGCCGTGCTGGAACGGGAAGGATACGATTATCCCTTCAAGAACCTGACGGAAATTTTCAAGGCGGATGACATGACCTTCCTGAACCTGGAGTGTGTGCTGAAATCGGACGGCAGAGGCGAGGATAAGGATAAGCTGTACCGATTCCGCGGCCTGCCTGCCTACACGGCTGTGCTGTGGCGCTCCGGGGTGGATCAGGTGAACATTGCCAACAATCATCATATTGACTACGGCCAGGAGGGACGTACGTCCACTGTCCAGGCACTGCGGGACGCCAACATGCCTTACAGCGGCTATGGACAGCTGTATATCTGGGAAAAGGACGGACACAAAATCGGTTTTGCCGGATGCCGTGAAACCATTTGGCGGCAGGATCGCACCATCATCAAAACAGAGGTGGATCAGCTGCGTTCTCTGGGCTGTGACGTGGTGATTTACAGCTGCCACTGGGGGACGGAGTACAGTCCCACCCACAGCAGTGAATTGCAGCAGCTCATGGCGCAGGATGCGGTAGATGCCGGAGTGGATATTGTGGTGGGCACCCATCCTCATGTGGTGCAGGGCGTTGAATACCGCAATGGTACGCTGATCATCTACAGCCTTGGTAACCTGATGTTTGGCGGTACCCATGATATGACCACCTTTGATGCTATGCTGGCACAGGTGCGCCTGCGCTTCAGCGGCGATACCTACCTGGGGGCAACCCTGAACCTGCTGCCTGTGCTTACCAGCAGCAGTGTGCCCTACAATGATTTCCGCCCCAAATTGGCGGATGGGGAAGATGCACTGCGCATTTTGGCAAAGGTGCAGGCAGACAGCGATATACTGATTCAGCAGAGTATGTACTTCCCGGCAAGGTAAATCCAAAACAAAATTGACTCCTGCGGCATGAACCACAGGAGTTTCTTTTCAGGAAAGATTACAACACTTTTTCCAGGAAGCTGACCAACCGGGGATTTTCCGGGTGGGCAAACAGCTCCTTCGAGGGCTTGTCCTCGCCGATTGTGCCTCCGTCCAGGAACAGGGTACGGGTGCTGACTTCCCGGGCAAAACGCATTTCGTGGGTTACCACGATCATGGTCATGCCGGTTTCTGCCAGGTCACGCATAACCCCCAACACTTCGCCGACCATTTCCGGGTCGAGGGCACTGGTGGGCTCGTCGAAGAGCATG
>CAVKHY010000138.1:4309-4693 GCA_963656345.1 bacterium
GTTCATCATCAGGGCACGGACAATGGCAATCCGCTGCTTCTGACCGCCGGAAAGCTGGCTGGGGAAGGACGTCAGTTTGTCTGCCAAACCAACACGCTTGATCAGCGCATGGGCGCGGCTTTCTGCTTCTTCCTTGCTCATCTTCAGAATCTTCATGGGGGCGATGGTCAGGTTCTTCATCACATTCATGTTTTCAAACAGGTTGAACTGCTGAAACACCATGCCCATTTTCTGCCGGTGCAGGTCTACATCCACTTTTTTGCTGCAAATGTCAACGCCGTCGAAGAAGATTTCACCTGCTGTAGGGATTTCCAGCAGGTTCAGGCACCGGAGGAAGGTACTCTTGCCACCGCCGGAAGGTCCGATAATGCTGACGACTTCCTG
>CAVKHY010000139.1:0-4692 GCA_963656345.1 bacterium
ACGCCATGGCGGCATACGGTATCGGCAACAAGGTGAATGGCTTGATTTCCTTGCCATCCAACGCCATCGGTTCTGCCGTTGCCACCATTACCGGCCAAAACATGGGAGCTGATCAGCCGGACCGTGCAGAAAAAGGTTATCACGTTTCCATGATCGCCGCCGTGGCCTTCCTGCTGGTGGGCGGCTTTGTACTGTCTCGTCCAGTCATATCCACTGCTGTGGTCAGCGTCTTCGCTACGGATGCAGACGTGATTGCCATGGCGGCGGATTTTCTGAGCATTCTTGCCCTATGGTGCTTCTCCAACGGCGTTTACAACGCAACGGCAGGACTCTTTCAGGGCTCCGGTCACACAGAAATTACCATGTCTATCGAGGCAGCCCGCCTGTGGATCTTCCGCTTTGCATCCCTGTACCTGCTGGATCAGGTGCTGCACATGGGCGTCCGTAGTGTTTGGTACTCCGTGGTCATTTCCAACGGCATCAGTGCTTTGATTCTCTTCATTTTCTACCTAACCGGCATATGGCGGAAGAACAGAGTGAAGCTTGATAAATAATAAAGTTTTTAACGGGAGCGAGCGGCTGAGCTCGCCCCCGTTTTTTACTCATCAAAAGGGAACGAAGCCGCCGGCACAACGCAGAACGCATCAAACACCGCATAGCCCGCGTCTTCTCCGCCGTGCATAGGCATGGCAAACAGTGAAGGCCGTGCGCCCACCCAGGTTCCCCGTTCAGGGCTGAATGGCTTTCCCATCGTTTGGTAGTTTTGCCCATCCAGACTGAAGCTGAACACAGCCTCTGCCTGATCGTAGCCGGTAGGGGTCAGGGTCATTCGCAATGCTACATGGTGCACATCCTCAGGTAACGGAAGTGAGACACAAACCGTTTCCGCTCGATTGACACCGTCGGAAAGAATGTAGTCTATTCGCAGACCACCTTCTTCTACCCGGACAGCCAATCCTCCATACTGTCCTCCGATGAGTGCAATCCCCGCCTGTCCGCCGGCATGAAGCTGCGTAACGTCCACTCCTGTATCCACTGTAAAGGCCGGGCATGCAATCTTTTGCGTCAGAACTTGGGGAGCGTCCCACAAAGTATTGCCCGCTGTTGGCAGCTTCCGGGCATAAAGTTTCAGCTTGCCGTCTCCTACAGCAAAGAAGTCCTGCCGCCAGTTCCCCATGAATTGCCACTGTAGTCCCAGCTTCGTATCGGCAAAGTCATCGGATGCCTGTTCAGAGGTTATCGGCTGTTCAGGCGCCGCTGGCTTCCTGTGGCGCATCACCGGAACACCGCATTCCGTGCCAGCAGCAGCAATCGCCGCTTCCCCTGCATCTTCCCCCGCCTTCACTTTGGCAGGATCCACCGGGTGTTCGTCCTTCACGCCGATGTACGGCCATCCGTCTTCTTCCCAGCGCATGGGCTGCAAATGGGTAATGCGGCCGTACAATCCACGGCTTTGGAAGTGGAGGAACCAATCTTCACCGTTTGATGCTGTCACCCACCCACCCTGATGAGGTCCGTTAACCACCGTACTGCCCTGCTTCAGGACAATCTTCTCCTCATAAGGTCCGCGAATACTGCTGCTGCGAAGCACCGTTTGCCAGCCGGTCGCCACGCCGCCGGCCGGTGCAAAAATGTAATACAGGCCGTTTCGCTTGTACATTTTAGGGCCTTCAATGGTGGGCTGTGTACGCTGACCGTCAAAGATCAGATGATCATCGCCAATGGCATGCTTGCCGTCCCGGCTCATGGGGAAAAGGCCAAGGATGGACTTGAAGCCAATGCGGCTCTTTGCATAGCCGTGCACTACCCACGCAGAACCGTCATCATCCCAGAAGGGGCAGGGATCAATCAATCCTTTCCCCGACAGCACGCATACCGGCGATTCCCATTGTCCCAGCGGGTCTTCTGCAGAAACCATGAAGATGCCTTCATCCGGCATACCGTAGTAGATGTAGAACCGACCATCATGGTGGCGGATAGCAGGCGCCCACACCCCCTGCGCATGGCGAGGCACGGCATACCGAGGATCAGGAATATTGGACAGGGCATAGTTCACCAGCGTCCAATTCACCAAATCTTTGGAGGTAAGAATCGGCAGGCCGGGCACATAGTTGAAGGTAGAGGCCGTCAGGTAATAAGTATCCCCTACACGGATTACGTCCGGGTCGGAATAGTCACACATCAAAACTGGATTGCGATACGTGCCGTTACCGCAGTCTGCGCACCAGAGCTTATCCGTCATTGCTGTCCCTCCATCCACGCATCATACTCATCGCAAAGAAGCTCTGCATAGATGCCTCCCAGCTTCTTCAGCTCCTTGGCAATCATCCCTGCATAGATGATGGCCCCTTCTGGCTGAAGATGGGTGTTGTCTTCCTTGCCTTCCGGATAGTATCGGTACATCCCTGCCGGGAAAATCATGTACAGCTTGGCGCTTTCTTCTTCCGGCAAATGATCTACAATCTCCTCACTCATTTTCGTCAGGTCAATGACTGGAACATCAAGCCGCTTTCCGGTGCGGCGCATAGCCTCCGCCCACCGATCATGGGAAAAGGCAGCCGTTTCTCTTTTTCTGCGGGTTACAGGTGTAATGAATACAGGATGTGCGCCCTTGTTTCGGGCGACGTTTACGAATTTCTCCAGATTCACGCAGAAATCTGTGTCCGGATCCGCATACCGGGCAGGATCTGCAATTTTTTCATCATTGTGGCCAAACTGAATGAACAGAAAATCATCCTTCTTGATCTGGTCGTAAATCGGCGCAAGGCGACCCTCGTCGATGAACTGCTTGGTGGAGCGACCGTTTTCCGCCATGTTTGCAATCACCACTTCATACCGCTTGGTATACCGATCAAACACCTGACCAATGCCTGTCTGCGGAAAAGTCAGGATGCTGTTTTGCTTGACGGTTGAGTCTCCTGCCCAGAAAATCGTTTTCATTTGCAAACGTCTCCTTCTGCTATCAGTTCAAACAGATCCATAAGAATAGAGCCTGCGTGCTTTTTCGACGCAGGCTCTGCTCATTCCTGCCGGCGATTACTCTTTCACAGCACCAATGTTGATGCCCTTGACGAAGTACTTCTGCAGGAAAGGATACAGGATCATGAAAGGCAGGATAGCCACGATCACCGCAGCATTCTGCACCGTGTTTTCTGTTGCACTGCCAACAGCCGTCGGCAGGTTGGAGCCCATCATCATGGAGCGAAGCTTCATCTGGAAGTTGTAAAGGTTCGCTTTGGTGATGTACAGCTTGTAGTTGGTGTAATCATTCCAGTAGGACACGGCAAACATCAGGCCGATGGACGCCAATGCTGCCTTGGACAGAGGAAGCGCAATTTTGTAGAAGGTTTGCATAGGCGTGCAGCCGTCCAGTGTTGCGCTTTCAAACAAGCTGTTGGGAATGCCTTCAAAGAAGTTCCGCATGAGCACCAGATTGTACACGTTGATGGCCGGCAGCAGAATGACCACCCACAAGGTGTTGGTCAGACCCAGAGTCCGCATCACGATGTAGCTGGGAATCATGCCGCCGGAGAAAATCATGGTGAACAGCAGCAAGCCTGCGAAAAGACCGCGACCGGGCATGTCAAACTGAATCAGCACATAAGCGCCCAAGGTGGACAGAAGCAGACCCAGCAGCGTACCGCTGACAGTGGTGATGACGCTGTTCCACAAGGGGGTCACCAAGGTCGGGTTGGTCAGTACAGTGATATAGCCCTCAAAGCCGAATTTTTCCGGGAACAGCTTCATGCCGTAGCCGGTGGTCAAATCCAAGGAGTCCACCAGCACCTTCCACAGAGGAACAAGGATGATGAGGCACACGATGACAAACAGGATGCCGTTAATCACCGGGAAAACGCCCACATGTTTATGGCTCTTCTTAACGTGGGTTGTAGACTTAGCAGTTTGCATCTTTCGCTCCTCCTTCCTTACACAATGCCCCGGCCGCGGACTTTCTTGCTGGCATAGTTGCACACAAGCATCAGCACCATGCCCACCAGGGAGCGGAACAGGCCGATGGCTGTGGTGTAGCCATAGTCCGGGATACCGCCGCTGTTAAAGGTCTGATAGTATACATAGGTCTGCAACACCTGGGACACGTCCATGACGGCGTCGTTTTGCAGCACGAATACGCTTTCGAAAAGGTTCATGATCTTGGCCAGGTTCAAAATCAGCACGGTGATAATGGTGTTGGCCAAGGCAGGCAGGGTTACATACCACATTTTCTTCCAGCGGCCTGCGCCGTCGATGGAAGCAGCCTCGTAAATGCCGGGATCAATGCCCGTCAGCGTGGCCATGAAAATGATGGTTCCCCACCCGGTATCATGCCAAATATTGATGATATAGTAGGAGAATTTCCACCACTGCGAGCTTCCCAGGAAGTAAATGCCCTGATCAGTGACGCCCAGATTCATCAGCACCTGGTTCACCAAACCGGCGGTGGAGGGAGAAAGAATCAGCTGGAAAACAGATGCCGTTACCACCCAAGACATGAAGTGGGGCAGATAGATGATGGTCTGTGCCGTCTTCTTGGCATGGATGTTGATCATCTCGTTCAGCAGCAGGGACAGAATGACGGAGAAAGCCGTGGTCAGAAGCAGCTTCACAACGCTCAATTCCAGTGTATTGTAAAAAGCGTTCCAGCAATTCGGCATGGAGAAAAGCCGTTCGAAGTTCTTCAGCCCCACCCATACA
>CAVKHY010000140.1:0-4412 GCA_963656345.1 bacterium
GGGACGGCACTTACTGCCTTGATGACCTGTGGGACGTGCTGGAAATGCTCTCCGTTCGTGCGGAAAACGAGAAGCGGGCACGGGATGCCATGATGAAAAAGTAATGCCGGGGGTGGGTGCATGAAATTGACAGACAGGCAGTTGAGGATGCTGCTGGAGGTTGTCCTTCGCCTGCTCTATCGGCTGTATCCCAAGATAACCATGGACGTGTGGGAAGAGTCGGAACACAAACGGGACAAGGACGGGAAGTTTACAGCGGCAGGAAGCGGCAATTTTTCCGAAGGAGAAAGCGGAAGCGAAAAGATTGCTGAACTGCTGAAAAAGTCAGAAAAAAGTGATATAATTGAAGTAGGGAATTTGATAGTGCCTACGAAGAAACTTACCGACTACGCACTGGATCCCGCAAAAGCTTCTGACAAAGCGAAGGCATTTGAAACAGCTTTGGGATACACAAAGGAAAACGTACATGCCCTCATTGAGAACTTGGCGAAGCATATTGATAGCAAGAGCTTTGTTGAGAAAGGCAATAAGGGATATGGCGAAATGTACGAATGCATAACAAAACTAACAGGGGCGAATGGTAAACAAGCAAATGTTCTAACTGCTTGGATTAAGGAAGAAGACAAAATGCGGATGACAAGCATTTATGTCACAAAAAAGAAGGCGAGACAATGATTCTTGAGCAATATGACAGGGTTCTCCTGAAGGACGGAGATTTTGCGACCGTGGTTGAAATCTTTGGCGGCGGCAAGGCAATCATTGCCGACATCGACCGGAAAGACGGCACGGAAACAGACTGGATTGAGCTGGCAGACATCGAAAAAATCGTTTCACGGTGAAAACCAAGGAGCAACCAAAAAAGCAGTGCTTTTCACAGCACTGCCATATTCCGATCTTTAGCGACCAGCTCCATGAGCCTTGCCGCACTGCCGTTGGGGCGGTTGCGGCCACTTTCCCAGGCTTCCACCGTTTTCACGGAGACCCCCATGAAGGCGGCAAAGCTCCGCTGGCTCATGGGCAGGTTCAGCCGCAGGGCTTTGATCTCCTGAGCAGACCATGCCGGCGGCGCAGGAATCTTCTTGGTTAGGTGCGCTGTCTTGGCAGGCAGCGTGCCTTCTTCATAGGCAATGGCTTCCTTCAAGCCCTGGGCAATATCGTTAAACCATTCAGACATGCTTCCAACCTTCCTTTCGTTCAAGGTCAAGCTCCAGAATCTCCACCAATCCGTGCAGATCGTTCCGTTCCTTGGCAGTCAGGTTCGCCTGCTCTGCTTTTGCAAAGGCGGTCAGCAGAAAGATCTTCTCATAGACTTCAAAGTCGATGTAGATCACACGAATGCTGCCGCTTTTCCCTCTGTTTTCGTAGGCGAAGCGAACCTTCCGGATACCGCCTGTGCCCTGAAGCACGGCACCGATTTTCGGGTCATCCAAAAGCATAAGTTCCAGCCGCCTCAAGTCCTCATCGTTCATGCCCAGAGCCTTCCAACGTGCACGAAAAGATGGCAGCTCTACGAACAGGCGGGACACTTCTTCACCGGACATCTTCATCACCCAACCATAGTATACCCTATTCAATAGGGTACGTCAAGAAAATAGTTGATCGTTTTCCCCCGGAACGGGCACACCCCGTTCCTTTTTTGTACCCATTTCTAGGAGGTGACGCGTATGGCGAGCGGAGGCGGCATGCTGCTGCAGGAGCTTGTTATCAGCCTTGGCGTCAAGGCGGACTGGTCGGACATGAACAAGGTACTGAGCTATCTCAACTCCAGTTCCATGAAGACCGCCGCCCTTGGCAAGGGCTTGGTCAATGCCGGCAAAGCCATGTACAACTTCATCAAGACCAACGTACAGGCGGAGCAGAGCTTTGCTTCTCTGGCACGGACGCAGAACAAGTCCCTGGAGACCGTCCGGGCGGAGCAGAACGCCCTGAAGGCCATGGGCAAAACCATATCCGAGGTATCGAAGGATCCGGCGCTGAAGACCATCTACAACGACATTGTGAAGGTGAACAAGTCCCTTGCTCTGCCGGATATGAAGGGCGCCATGGCCATGATCAGCCAGCTCCAAGGGGCGTTCTACCAGCTGAAGAGCGTCATTTCCTACGCCACCCAGTGGATCAACTATCACCTTCTGGCCAACCTGCAGGAGCCCATCCAGCGCATTACCGACTACCTGAAGAAGATCAGCGACTTTATCCGCCAGGACATTAACGGCTTTTCCTCCAAGATCGCCGCCTACATGACCGCCTTCACCAAGGGCTTGCTGGGCATTGTGGAGCTTGGCGAGAAGATTGTGGAGTGGGTGCACAAGCTGCCCAGCGGCATTAAGGCGGCAGGCGTGGCCATTACGGGCATTTTCGCCCTGCTGAAGTCGGGTCCTCTGGGGCAGCTGCTGGCGGTGATTACCGCCGTAGGCGGCTTGATCGACGACTACGAGAACTTCCAGTGGAACAAGACCGCCCCGGAAGGGGAAAAGGTGGACGTGGCTTTTGGGGGGATCTGGGAACTGCTGGACAGCGACGATCCCGATAAAATGTCCAAGATTGTGGATAAGATCGGCACGGCCATCGGCAATGGCATCACACAAATGACGGTGGACTTTACGTCCTGGGTGGAAAACAACCAGGAAGGCATTGTGGCTGCCGCCAAAAAGGCCGTTGGCTATGTGACCGCCGCCATTAAGGGAACGGTCAACTTTGTGCAGTGGATTGCCGAAGCCTTCTCCGGCGTGGCTGAAGACAGCGAGTTCCTCAGTGCTCTTTCCGGCCTGATGGAAGCCATCAAGGAAGCCCTTGCCCCCTTGGGCGACTATCTTGCTACCCTCTTCCGCAATGCGTGGTCTGCCCTTTACGAGGGGCTGTCCCCGGAAATCAAGAGCTTGCTTGGCAAGCTGGGCTATTCGGAGGATGACTATTACCGCACGCAGCAATCCGGCGTGGATGCGGAAACCGGTCAGGTGCTGTCTTACAAGGAAATGAAACTGAAGGGCATGACCACGGAAGAAATCAATGCCGCCCAAGCCCGAGGGGAGAATGACCCCAGCCGCCAAGCCCATGACTATCTGCTGCAAAACGGTAAGAACGCAGGCATTACCTTGGACGAGAACGGAAAAATCACCTATGCCCAGGGTTCTACATGGGATCCGAGCAGTCAGATCGGCATGGCGACCACATGGAGCAATTTCGGCGGGCAGCTGTATGCCCATCCCGAATATGCCATGGAGTACGCCAAGGCCATGGTGGAATTCGGCAATACCATCAATAATACGGGCTTATTGAATCTTGGCGGTGTAGCAAATAACTATGATAACCTTTTCAGCGAGGACGGCGCAGGAAAAACCCTGATGCGCCGAAATGATACCATTGCAAACCGCCAGAATGCCAACGCACAGACGATGGAAGACCTGCTGAACACCAGAAAGCAAAACCTGAACACTTCCGGCTTCCAGCAATCCGTGCAGGACGCTCTTTCCGGCACCAGCGAATTGACCTGGGAAACCGGAGAACCTACCGTGCCCTCTGACGCAGGCTCCACTGTCATCAAGGAAGTACAGAAGCAAGTGGACAGCAGCGGCGAGAAGGTGGAAGTGTCCGTAGGCTCCAAGCACGGGGGCAGCGTGGGCGCAACCTTCGGCAATGCCTGGGGCGGTCGGTACAATCACCCCATTACCACCGAGGTAGCCGAGGACGGGGGCACCGAGTACATCATCCCCTTGAACAAGCCGGCCAGAGCCATGTCCCTCATCAAGCAAATGTTCAGCGAAATGGGGGGCGTGGCCACCAATCAGCTCATGAAGGATCTGGGGCTGGGGGTGGAAGGTACCGTAGGCAGTTCTGCCGCCTCCATTTCCGCCATGGCGGGAGGTTCGAACATCTCCAACAGCTACAATATCTCTGCCCCGGTCACCATTCAGGTCACCGCTTCCGGGTCGGATGCCAAGGCCATCGGCACGGCGGCCTATTCTGCGGCGGAACGTCAGCTCATCCGTTCCCTGAAGGGGGTGCTTGCCTGATATGGTCACCAACGGCAATCAACCGGCCTACATCTACGACACGGACAAGGGCAAGACTTACGCCTTCTATGGGGTCACCAAGATTCAGCACGATCTGAGCCTGAAGATCGAGGAAGACACCAGCAGCAAGAAGGGCAAGGATATCGTCAACAACGCCCAGAACGAGCCGGACGAGATCACCATGGAAGTGGTCATGTCCAACGTGTACTCCACCCAGAGCGACATCACCCAGAGCAATGACGACCGTGCCAAGGGCGCCCTGGCCACCATGCTGGAGCTGAAGAAAGCCCGGCGGAAGGTGCAGGTCATTACCTACTTTGCCACCTACAACAACATGCTTTTGCAGGACATCACCATCACCCAGGATGAAAGCAATCACTTCGGCTGGACGGGGCAGCTGAC
>CAVKHY010000141.1:0-4403 GCA_963656345.1 bacterium
CTTATCCATCAGCCGTCCGCTCAGGTAGGGCGTTACAGTCTGTGCCGCCATGCTGGCCGTGTAATAGAAGCCGGTATACTTGCCCACGTCTCCGCCGCGGCACATTTCCACCACCATGGGGAAGGAATTAACGTTAATGGTTGCCCAAGCGATACCGGCCAGTGCAAACATGCAATTCATCAGCAAGGCACTATCGTCCGCCCGCAGGAAGGAAGCCGTACCGAAGGCAACAGTCAGCATCACAACCCCGGCAAGAATGGTCTTCTTCCGCCCCACCTTGGAGGCAATGATGCCCACCGGCAAATAGCTGATAATGGCCGCCGCTTGGGCAATGATGAGGGTCATATTGTAATCCCGTCCCAGCACCTTATCCGCATAAACGCTGTACTTGCTGGTTACCGCGTTGTAACCCATGAACCACAGTACAATGGACAGCAGGATGAAAATCAGGGATCGACGTTCCTCACTGCTCAGCTTCCGATCACCGGATGCCTGCTCCTCGTCCTTCTCCTCGATGCCGTACTTGCGGCTCTGCTCATGCATTTCCTCCACAAACTTGGGTTCCCGCACCGTCAGCATGAAGATGAGCAGAGATACCAGCATCAGGGCAGACACAATGCCGAAGAACGTACCGTAGGGCATCAGGGCATTTTTCGCCGCTCCGGTAGCAAACACCGTGCCCATGGCCAGAATGATAATGCCGCCCGCACTGCCCATCAGGTTAATAATGGCATTGGCCTTACTGCGAAGAGGCTTCATGGTAACATCCGGCATCAGGGCCACGGCTGGTGAGCGGAAAGTCGCCATGGCAATCAGCAGCAGCAGCAATACGGCAATGAACAGAATCAGGGGTGTAGGATTCTGCGTTGTCCGCCGATGAGCATAAGCCTGACGAGCAGGAGCCACATACCGGGCATAGTCCTCTGTATCCAGTGTCATGGTGAAGAAGGCTTCACGGGAAATGGTGGTTACACCGTCCTGGGCTTCATCGGAAAGCACATATTGATCGCCTTCCGGCGTCATCAAAATCTGTCCCTGATTATCCTCATAGAGGACATTCAAGGTTTCCGGCGTGTCCATGTCACGCACAGCAGCAATGTTCTCCAGCTGCATACCATCCGCAAAGGTAAGCACCACCAGCAGTACAGCAGCCGCCAGCGTACCAAAGAGGATAAAGGGTGTGCGCCGGCCCATTTTGCTGCGGCACTTATCCGACAGGGTACCAAAGAGGGGCAGCATAAACAGTGCCAACACATTGTCCAGCGCCATGACAATGCCGCTGTTTGCCTGGGACATGCCAAACTTATCCGTCAATATTTTGGGAATGATGCTGTCATACGCCTGCCAAAAAGCGCAAATCAGGAAAAAGGCAAACCCCACAAACAGCGTACGTCGGTAATTCAGTTTCATGGAACGTCCTCCTTGTTTTTCACTGGCTGTCTGCCTCTATCATATCATAAAACGGGCGGTTTGCGCCACATAAAATGTTGGTAAAATGAATGTAAGAATGTGTTCACCTGTCATACCATTGAGAACATGATCGCATGCTGAAAGAGGTTTTCAACAGTCAACATTGCAACATCTTTTTTGCCAGTTTCATACCATTATCATCCATGTGCACTAATGATTAGTTGATGTGCGTCCAAATGTGCATGATTTGCACATTGTGCACGGGAAATGTGCACGATTTGCACGTGACTTTTTGCACAGACCTACTGTAAAATAGGAGCAGGAAAACAAACGTAGGAGGTGCATACATGGAGATTGACGTAGAAGCCCTGCGGCAGGCACTGATTCATTATTACGGCACAGCACCCTATCCGGCAGCACGTATGGAGGTCATCCGAGCAGAGCAGGCATCGGCGGAAGAGTTGATCGCCATGGCTCAGGAATTAGGATGGCTATGAAACAGGATTTTTCTGAACTGGCGAAGTCTGTGCTAAAGGTCAGCCGCAACACGCTAACGATCCATCTGCGGTTTATGGATGTGGCCATCAGCCGCCTAATGTGGATTTCCATTCCCGAACTTATCCTGGAGGATCCGGATCTGGCGCTGGTTTTGGCGGATGTGCCGCTGGCGACGGAAGGTACAGCCATTCTCTATGATCCGCTCAAGCTGTGCAGGCTGTACGCCAATGACAAGAACAACGGTCCCCGTGCGTATCTGCACTTGTTGCTGCATGGTGTGTTTCGACATTTCGATGTTGATGCGAGCATTTTGCGCCCTTTGTGGAATCTGGCATGTGACATGGCAGTGGAGGGCGTTATCAACAGCCTGGATTTGCCGTCGCTTACGAATGCAACAAGCATATTGCAGCAAGACAAGCTTGCACGTCTTGCACCTGCAGTCGGCAACCTGCTGACAGCAGAGAAGATCTATGCCTTCCTGCGCCAGCATCCTCCCAAGGAATCGGAACTGAGGCAATTGACGGAATTGTTTTCGCCGGATGATCACAGTGTCTGGTACGCACATGCATTGCGAGTAACCCTTGTGAATGTTTCCGCGGAGAACGAACCCGGTGCTGGCGAGCAGCCTGATGGTGCAGGGAGCCAGCAGGAAAAAAGCGGAGATATTGCGGCGCTGAATGCGGTTCATGAAGCTTGGCAGAGCGTTGCGGAACGCATCCAGACCGATTTGGAGACCTTTCATAAGCAGCGGGGTGATGCAGCAGGAAGCCTAATGCAGAATCTTCGAGCCGTTAATCGGGAAAAATACGACTATACGGCCTTCCTCAGGAAATTTGCCGTACCCGGCGAGGCGATGCGCATCAGTGATGACGAATTTGACTACGTATACTACACCTACGGCATGAAGCTATTTCCTGAAAAGCGAATGCCGCTGATTGAGCCGCTGGAATATAGGGAGACAAAACGCATTCGCGAGTTCGTGATTGCCATTGACACTTCCGGATCGGTTGCAGGCGAACAGGTGCAGATGTTTTTGCAAAAGACATACAACATTTTGCAGAGCACAGAAAGCTTCTTCAGCCGCATAAACGTTCATATCCTTCAGTGCGACGCAGAGATTCAGAAAGACGTCAAGATTACGTCCAGAGAGGAATTTGACCGTTATCTGAAGGGGATGAAGATCAAAGGGCTCGGTGGAACGGACTTTCGCCCAGTGTTTCAGCTCGTAAATCAAATGATCACCGAGAGGGAATTTATCCACCTATGCGGGCTGATCTATTTTACTGACGGCTACGGCATATTCCCTGAGCAAATGCCTGCATACAAAACGGCGTTCATTTTTGTGGAGGATGGATATGAAATTCCGGAAGTTCCCGTATGGGCCATGAAGCTGGTATTAACGAAGGAGGAAATCGAGGCAATGCACGAATGAGAATACCTGAGGTACTGCTGCTCGGTAACGGGCTGAATCAAGCATTTCACGGAACGGAATGGAATGCGCTGATTCATAAAATGGCACGGCAAACCAATTTGCCGGAGAAGATTGACCTGCCGTATCCGATGCAAATCCAGCTGGCAACCTGCGGCGAGTACGCACAGGTTCTGTGCAAATGGCAAGAAGAGCTGGCCGGTCTTCAACCGCAGGGCGCATTCCTAGCGTGGCTGCGTCAGCTGATGGGAATGGGCTTTGATGACATCCTGACCACCAATTACAGCTACGAGCTGGAGTGCTCAACCTTTCCGAAGGAAATGGATACCGTCCAAGCTCTCAAACACATTCGGGGCATGATGGATAAAACCACGGAACATGCCGAAACGAATTATCTGCTGCATACGTTCAATCGAGCGGGCGAAAACCGTCTCTGGCATATTCATGGTGAAGCACGCAAGCCGAAGAGCATGATCATCGGGCATTATGAGTATGCCGGACTGCTCTCCAGAATGAAAGCGCACAGCGACGCACGCCGCAACGCCTATCAGTATCTGGCGGAACAACCGCTGGACGGGCTCAGCTGGGTGGATCAGTTCATATTGGGTAATGTATACGTGCTTGGTTTCGGATTTGATCCTTCGGAAATGGATCTCTGGTGGCTGCTGAACAGAAAGCGAAATGAAAAAGCCGCGCACGGAAAAGTTTATTTCTACGAACCGCGCAAGGACACACCGTTTGATGCAAAAATTGAATTGCTGAAGGTAATGGGTGTTGAAATTCGCGATTTAGGCATGACACTGTCGAAAGACAGAAAAGAATGTGCTCAACAATATAAGGCGTTTTACCCCATGGCGATAGACGATATCGAGAAAACAAAAAAGTATGAGGGAAAAGGAAATGGCTGATTTTAAAATCAAGAACGGCGTATTGGTAAAGTATCATGGAATGGGTGGAGCTGTAGTCATTCCTGACTCTGTCACGTCCATTGGAGATCAGGCGTTCAGTGAGTGAACCGCTCCCTGTCAAGTGGACAGGCGAAAAAACAAAAACTTTTTTCCAGGAT
>CAVKHY010000142.1:0-4231 GCA_963656345.1 bacterium
GCGCAGATGCACGAATGGTACGTTGCCTGGCAGGAGAAGCTTGGTGCCTGTGGCGAGGGCGCCAATGAAGATGCACGGTTTGTGCTTCCTGGAGCATGTGAAACACGGCTCATGGTGACCATGAACGTTCGGGAATTGCGGCATTTCTTCAGCCTTCGGATGTGCAACCGGGCACAATGGGAGATTCGCACTTTGGCGACGGAAATGCACCGA
This sequence comes from bacterium, assembly GCA_963656345.1. Classification (GTDB taxonomy): domain Bacteria; phylum Bacillota; class Clostridia; order Christensenellales; family Aristaeellaceae; genus CAKUFA01. The sequence goes on from CAVKHY010000142.1 coordinate 214, forward strand.
CTGTGCATGGAAGTAGCACCGGCATTGTTTGCAGATGCAGGCCCCAGCTGCCTGAAAGGCGCATGCTCCGAAGGAGAAAAATGCTGCGGTCATCAGAAAGAAATCCGCCAGGCTCGGGCAGAAATGATAGAGCGGCTGAAAGAAATTCAGCAGTAAAGAAGGGTAAGGAGAAGAAACATGGCTTTTTATAAAGATGCACCCAATCATCATCCTCGCAAGACCAACTATGCAGCACAGGGATCCTGGGATGATGAGGGAACTCACTATCGTGATAACAGCGGCAGCCGCCGCTTCGGCCCCGATCAGGACAGACGGGGACAGAGCAGTGATCAGTACCGCAGCGGTTACAAAGCCAATCACTATCGGGACGGACGTGCTGAATTCAGTGGCAGCCATGATCGCCGCAGCCCGTATGGCGCAAAGGACAACCGCAATGGGGATCGTCCGACAAAGGGCGGATACCGTCCTGCACGCCAGCCACAGGATGCCCCAAGAACCTATCGTGATTTCGAACACCACACCCAGGAAACGCACCGCATGGCTCCTGCGCCAGTGAAGCCTGCTCCCGTGAAGGCAGTGCCGGTGGCTGTTGTTCCCGCTGTTCCGGAAAATCTGCTGAGCGGACGGAATCCTATCCGTGAAGCAATTCGCAGCGGACGGGACATTGAAAAGCTGCTGGTGCAGCGTGGGGAACTGTCCGGTTCCGCCCGTGAAATTGTGCAGATGGCACGGGAGCATCACATCATCGTGCAGGAGGTGGAGAAGAGCCGCCTGGATGAAATCACACCTCATCATCAGGGCATGCTGGCCTTTGCTTCCGCTTATCAGTATGCTACGGTTGAATCCATGCTGGATACAGCACGGCAGCGTGGGGAAGAACCCTTCCTGATTTTGCTGGACGGGGTGACGGATCCTCACAACTTGGGCGCTGTCATTCGTACAGCTGAATGCGTAGGTGCTCATGGCGTGATTGTACCGGAGCGCCGCAGCGTTGGCCTGACGCCGGCAGCCGTGAAAGCCTCTGCCGGTGCGGTAGAGCATATGAAGGTTGCCCGTGTGACCAATCTGAACCGCACCATCGATGACCTGAAGAAGCAGGGCATCTGGACGTATGCTGTCACCATGGACGGCGAAGATTATCAGAAGGTAGACTTCCATGGCGGCGTTGCCCTCGTGATCGGCGCAGAAGGCGACGGTATTTCACGCCTAACGCTGGAAAACTGCGACTATCGTGTTTCTCTGCCGCTGGAAGGCAGCATTGACAGCCTGAATGCATCCGTGGCCGCCGGCGTTATGATGTATCGCGTACTGGCCTCCCGCAAGGCATGAAACCGCTGCTGATTGTTGATGGCTACAATGTCATCGGCGCATGGCGGGAAGCGGAGAAGCACAACTGGACCCTGGATGAAAGCCGGGATCAGCTGCAGCGGCGTCTGGAGGAATACAGCGGCTATTCAGGCGAGGAGATCGTTCTTGTCTTTGATGGATACCGTTCTGACCGAAAGACTGCCACAGAGGAAGCTTACGGTGTGCTGAAGCTTGTGTTTACCAAGCAGGGGGAAACAGCAGACAGCTACATCGAGCGGCTTGTGGCACAGGTTCCCCGGTACCGTCAGGTGCGCGTCGCTACCAGCGACGGATTGGAACAGTCTCAGGTTCTGTCCACGGGAGCCACTCGGCTTACGTCACGTGAGCTGCTGCTGGAAATGCAGCAAGCCCATCTGAGCGGCATGAAAGCGCATCAGCAGCAATCTGCACGGCGGAAAAGTTCCATTGCCAGCCGTGTAGGGGATAAAACACTGGAAGCCCTTGAAAGAATGCGAAGAGGATAAATTGCTTGCAAGGCAGGAACTGAAACGATGGAAGACCATGACATGAGCTTTACAGAAGAAGAACTGGAAGCTATGAATGCCATAGAAAAAGCCCGCAGCGCCCATGATGAGAAAGAGGCGGCCATGATGCTCCCGGAATTAAGAGAGCAGGATGACGGCACTTGCCCTGCCCATCTGATGGATAAAACAGATGAGGAAATTGTGGCGCTTTGCCAGGGCGGAGATTCTGTGGCAACGGAGTATTTGCTGAGCAGGTACAAAAATTTTGTCCGTTCAAAAGCTCGCAGCTATTTCCTCATCGGAGCTGATCATGAAGACATTGTGCAGGAAGGCATGATTGGCCTGTACAAGGCCATTCGTGACTACCGGCTGGACAAGCTGAGTTCTTTCCGCGCCTTTGCAGAGCTCTGCATTACAAGGCAAATCATTACAGCCATCAAAACGGCAACTCGGCAGAAGCATATTCCGCTGAACAGCTACGTATCCCTGAACAAGCCCCTGTATGATGAGGAGTCCGACCGCACCTTGCTGGATGTTATCATCGAAGGCCGTGCAACCAACCCGGAAGACCTAATCATCAGCCAGGAAGATTTGAAGAACATTCACCACAAAATTGGTGAGGTACTTTCCCCGCTGGAGCAGGAAGTACTGAATGCTTATCTAGATGGAAAAAGCTACCAGGAAATTGCGGAAAATTTGGGACGGCATGTGAAATCCATCGATAATGCGCTGCAACGGGTGAAAAGAAAACTGGAGAAATATCTGGAAGAAAACAGTGCCGGTTAAAAGCAGCAACATAGAAACACGCCACCGCATCTTGGGCAGGAACATCTGCCTGGGGTGCGGTGGCGTACTGTTTATCTTTGATTCAGATTGTGCGGAAAAACATGTGCTTTGGTCATGTTGTTCCGCGGCGCACGAGGGTAGGGCTTGTGATATACGTCTGAATTTGCGTTGACGGGTGCTTCATTTTTTGCAGCACCAGGCGGCCTGCTTCCTGACCCATTTCATACATGTTGATGTCGACAACCGTCATAGGCGGATCGGTAAACATGGAAAACGGATAGGAGTCAAAGGTAATCAGTGCCATGTCTTCCGGGATGCGGATGGCTTTTGCCTGCAAAGCCTGCATCAGACCAAGGGCTATCGGATTATTGGCACAGATCACAGCCCTTGGCCTTGGCTTCATGCGAAGAAGCTTCTTCATTGCCCGTGCACCGTCCGCCAGGGTCGATTGGCTTTGCAATACACGCTCGTGAGGAAGGGCGAGTCCAAGCTCCTGCAAGGCTTGCCGCACGCCCTGCAGCCTGCGCCAGGAAATCATATCATCTGCACGACCACCCACAAAGCATAGCTCCGTATACCCCAGCTCCGCAAGGTGACGTGCCGCTAATTCGCCGGAGAGGCAATTATCTGTATCAATCCAGCACAGACGATTATCGAAATTCGGCTTGCCGATGACAATGTGGGGAATGTTTTCACGGCTGAGATAGGCGGACAGCTTTTTCGTCACCACCGACATGTGCAGCACGAAACCATCCACCATGTGCTGTGACCAAGCCTGCTCCACATAGGCAACGGCATCTTTACTGCCATGATGCTTCATGACCATGGCATATCCTTTTTTGTCCAGCGTGTGCTGTACGCCGCGCATGATCTCAAACAAGTGAGGATTCACGAATGCTGCATCGTAGGGGAACTCGGCAAGAAAGGCAACCTGATAGGTAGCACGGGTAGCAAAGTTACGTGCCCTGGCATTCGGGCGGTAGTCCAATGCATGGGCTGCCTGCAAGATTTTCTGCCGTGTTTCTTCCGCAATAGCACCTGAATCATTCATGGCTTTCGACACTGTGGACGGAGAGACGCCTGCTCTGAGCGCAACATCGCGAATCGTGGCTGGCATAAACAACCCTCCTGCCGTCACTTCGTTATTGACGATAAACAATGAATCCGTATGCGCCCAGTATATCACATTTCAGCTGCTCTTGCCACAGAATTTCTCCGGGAACATCAACGTGTTGTGATAATGTTTCGGAACGGTTGAGGATGACGCCGATGGCTTCATCTTCGGTTTCTCGCTTGTAGTGATAAAGTCCGCCATTTGGCTGTGCGTCGATTGCACGGTAAGTTCCTCGGCGCAGGGCTGCGTGCTGACGTCTGAGCAAGATGGCTCTGCGATAGAAGGC
>CAVKHY010000143.1:0-890 GCA_963656345.1 bacterium
TACAGACACAGCGCCAGAAAGCTGCCTCCGTCACAAAGGCAAACCGCTTCATGACGGAGACGGGAGATGCAATCAGCAATTCCTGACCGGTGGACAAATAGGCAGCCACCCAGACCCCCAGCCAGAAAAGCAGCGGAAACAGTTTTCGCAGAAATTTTTGAATCTTCATAGATCAAGGCATATAGTAGAAATCATCGGCCGGTAATGCGCCGCCTACCGATTTAGGATTTGCATTGTAAAGGATTTGGAAGAAAGGCTCAATGGCACGCTTCATTTCTTCCCCTGTGATGAAGACAATGTGACAATTTGGAATGGCTTTTGTCGCCGCAGCTGCCTTTGGCATGATGCCCTGCGCCTCCACCATTTGGCTAGCTTCCTCCACATTTTCGGTGACGAAGGTAACACTTGCATCATAGGCTTCCATGAAGGCGGCAACCTTGTCAGGATGCTGCTCCGCAAATTCCCTGCGCACAATAACGCAGCCCATGGACATAGTTGCGGATTCGCCTTTTTTCTCCGCCGCTTCGGCAAACAGTTCGGTCACATCCAGTGCAATGCGGTAATCGCTGTTCTGCATCAGTACACTGGTTACGTTAGGCTCCGGCAGCATGGCGATGGTGACCTCGCCGGCTGCGGCCAAGGTAGCCAATTCCGCATGCTCAGCCTTATACTCCACCGTCACCTGATCCGTTAAGCCATAGGCATCCAAAATGTAATTCAGCACATACTCAGGCGTTGCGCCCTGGCCGGAAGCGTAGATAGTCTTCCCTGCAAGATCCTCTACAGTATGAATGGTATCTCCCAGTTCCATGATGGACAGCACACCCAGCGTGTTCAGTGCCAGCAACTGCACATTGCCGTTGGTTTTCTGGTAGAGAGTCGCCGCCAGA
>CAVKHY010000143.1:926-1590 GCA_963656345.1 bacterium
GCCAGATTAGTCGGAACAGCCGCAATATCCGCCGATCCGCTGATGATGGCTGCGGTTGCTTCATCCGGTGCGCCTGCCAAGGTAAAGGCATAGGTGCCGTCATTGTCGTTCATCATTTTCACCATGCCGATACCCGTCGGTCCCTTCAGGGTCACAATGCGAACAGCATCCTCTGCCATGGCAGAAACGGTCATTGACGCCAGCATCAGCATGGCCAATGCCAGACTTACAAGCTTCTTCATCATGTTCTTTTCTCTCCTTCATCTGCTGTCTTCACGGTTGTTTTTCCTGTCAGTGCGCTCTTGACGGTAACGCCCTGGATGTTTCCCAGCTTGCCCGTCATGGCACCCAGCTGGTCATTGCTGCCTTCCACAATGAGGCCAATGACGCCCATGCCGCTTTGCTGATCCGGCACCCCGATACGCCCACGTATCAGTGATCCATATTGGGACAGGATATGATTGACCTTCTCTGCCTGGCTTCTCTGCTCCATCACGATACCTACGAATCCCAGCCGAACCTCGCTCATCAGCAAAGCCTCCTCATAAAAAAGATAGCAAAGCAAAGTCCTGCTATCCGTCAAACCCATGATGCATCGTTCATCCTCCTTTCCCATCTTTGGCCTTGGTCACCCTCAGCCGTCAATCAGGAAGCATCTGTGTCA
>CAVKHY010000143.1:1600-2643 GCA_963656345.1 bacterium
CCGACAGCCTTATTATAAACGATTTTTTCACAAGTGAAAAGTGTGCAGATAACATTTATATCATCTGCACACTTTTCATGATATGAGCTTATTTATTTTGCAAGCTTTTCCTGCATAACTTCCAATGCCTTTGCCAGTTGAGCGTCCGTCAAATCTCCCAGCTCGTGCATGCCGTTATCGCCCTCAGCAAGCTCCACTTCAACATCCGGGGTAATGCCCAGCTTATGCACGGCGTTGCCGTTGGGGGTGAAATACTGGGCAATGGTCATCTGCATGCCTGCGCCGTCACTCAGGGGAATCACGCTTTGCACAATGCCCTTGCCATAGCTGGTAACACCCACCACCGTTGCATCCGCACGGTCTTTCAATGCGCCGGTCAGGATTTCCGAGGAGCTGGCACTGTTCTCATTCACCAGAATCACCAGCGGCATATCCACCTTGCCATCCTTGGTGCGGTAATACTCCCGGGTGCCGTCCTTGTATTCCAGGTAGCACAGGATGCCGCTGTCCAGGAACAGATCACCGATAGACTGGGCGTCGTTTACCCATCCGCCAGGATTATCACGAAGGTCGATGATGAGTCCCTTCGCCCCCTGCTCCTGCAGATTGGTCAGTGCGGCAGAGAATTTCTCGGCGCAGTCCCCTGCAAATTCATACAGGTAGATATAGCCAATATCATCCGTCAGCATCATGGAATCAATGCGGTTCACATTGATGGTGCGCCGCTCCAAGGTGAAGGTCAACTCCTCGTCACCGCGGAGGAAAACCACATCCACTGTGGTGCCGGGCGTGCCACGCATAATGTCCACAGCATCCTGCAGATTCGTTGCCGTGACGTACAGATCCTCTACCTTATACAGAATGTCTCCCTTATGAACGCCTGCTTCCCTGGCAGGGCCGTTGTCGAACACGCGGCTGATGGTGCATATGCCCGTCACATAGGAGGCGGAAATTTGAATACCCACACCGGCATACTCGCCTTCATCGTCCTCCCAAAGGGATGCATAGTCCTCCGGCGTGTAGTAGAAGGTGTAAGGATCCCC
>CAVKHY010000143.1:2653-4186 GCA_963656345.1 bacterium
GCAGTATCAGCATCTCCCGTATCAATCCCCAGCAGCGGCAAATAAGCGCAGGAACTCATGATGCACAGTGCCAGCAGCAGTGAAAGAACGAGCAGCATTTTTTTCTTCATGGCTTGGACTCCTCCTCGTCTTATTTGGTCAGGAGACGATCTCCACCGCACTTTTTCAATTCCATCAGCAGCTTAAATGTGACTGCATCCTCGAAATGCCGCAGATCAAGCCCCGTTTGCCGCTGTACCTTATCCAAACGATATACCAGTGTATTCCGGTGAATATACAGCTGCCGTGCCGTATCGGAGAGATTCAGATCCTTCTTGAAGAACATCTCAATGGTGTAGAGCATTTCTTCATTAAAAAGGCGTGCCGTCTTCCGATTGAAGAGCAGATTGTGATAATAGGCACTGATGTCCTGGGGAAGCTCCATCAGGAAGCGTTCGAAAATCAGGCGGCTGTACACATAGATGCTGCTTTCCGGCTGGAAGATGCGTCCCACTTCAATGGCACGCTTGGCTTCCATGTAACTGTTGCGGATTTCATCCAAGGTGGCGCGAGTGCCGCCGATGCCCACCGTCATTTGGTGCGCTGTTTCCCCCATCAAGGTTTCCTGCAAGGCTTCGGCAAACTGCATCAGCTCATCAGAGGTTTCCACGTCCGTCACATCTTTGATCAATGCCGCTGTGTGCCGATCCATATCAATCAGCACATCCTTTTCCTGCAAAGGCGTCAGGTCGTGGAGGAGCTCAAAGGCACGTTCCTTTTCCGTCTGCACAATGTGGAACACCATAACACAGCGCTTCAGGTTTTCCGGCAGTTGATGCTCATGAGCCGCTGCTTCCAGTTCGGCTCCTGCCACTTCCCCACGCAACATCCGGCGATAAACGTCAAAGCCGCTTTCCGTATGGGTTTCATTGCTGCCCAGGCTCGTCAGCAAAGCTTCTGCCAGGGTCAGCACGTCCCTTGCTCCGGGGATTCCTTCATGGCAGGCCAGCACAACCCCGGGCTGCTTCACCGGCAGATACAGCCGTCCGCCAAGGGACTGGCACACCCCATCCGTCAGATCGTGCAGGGGCAGCGGTGCTTCACCGGGAATACCATTTTCCGCATCCTTATCTAAAATGGCTACCGGGATGCTTAACCGTCCCAGTACTTTTTCCATTTGATCCATCAGCTGCTTATCTACCAAAAAGATCGCTCCTTTCGTCAGCCTCAGTAAAAAAATAGGCTAATGCCATTATAGCACAGCCTATGGGTTCATGGAAAGAGAAAACCGGCTGAAAATGCGACTTTTTTGTAAACTTTCCACAAAAATCGATCGTTTAGTGCCAAGCAACAACCTTGGCATTGGGCAGCATGGCCTTCAGTTCCGCCTTGGGATTGACCAAAACCGGAGAGGAAACGAGGCTCAACATGGGAACATCACTCTTCGAATCCCCGTAGGCACAGGATTTTTCCGGCAGCAGCACCAAGTGTTTGGCCGCCAGGTAGGCCGCAATGCGCAAAGGCTTTTGCAGCTCCTTACAGTTCTCCCCTACC
>CAVKHY010000144.1:0-4165 GCA_963656345.1 bacterium
CATCCTGCCAAACAGCGTGAAAGGAACACATGCCAACATGAACGGAAAAGAACTGATCGAGCGAATGGTTCCCATCAGTCAAGTGGAAAGCATGAAGCAGGTTGCACCCCTGACGAATGCCATGTTCCCCGGAACCCACTGCCCCTTGATGGGTGCGGCCATGGCGGTTCGGGGAATCAAGAACAGCCTGATCATGATCATCGGCACAGATGAATGCGCATATTATACCAAGCACATGACCATTCATTCCGAAGACTTCGGCGGCCTTGGCGGACGGTGCGTGTCTGTGGTGCTGGACGGTCACGATGTGACCTTCGGCTGTGTCAAAAAGGTGGAAGCCGCCTTCGCCGAGGTGATGGAAGAATATAAGCCCCAGGCTGTCTTCCTGGTGACCACCTGTGTGGTGGAAATCATCGGCGACGATATGGATGCGGCTGCCGATGCCCTGACGCAGAAGTACCACATTCCCGTGATGGCGGTGCATACGGAACACTTCAAGTGTGAAAATCACCTGCCGGGCTTGGAACGTACCATCACGGCCTGTTTCTCCCTCATGGAGAAGCGCCCCTGCGATGGCAGAGTGAACTTGCTGGGGCAGCGGATGGGCAGCTTTGCGGAGACAGAGCTGAGCCATGTGCTGCAAAATGCCGGGGTGAAGATTGGCCTGCAGCTGCCTTGCGGCTGCACGGTGGACGACATTCGGGAAGGCGCTGCCGCCAAGGCCAACATTGTGGTGAATGAGATTGCTTTACCCTTGGCCAAGAAAATGGAAGAAACGTTCGGCATCCCTTATGTATTTTTTGACCGCTTTGCCGACCCGGAAAAGATTGCGGCATGTTATCAGAAGCTGTTCACCGCACTGGAAATGCCATTGCCGGAGGAACTTCGGGCATTGGAAATCAAGGCCGTGGAGGCAAAGCAGAAAGCAGCCAAGGAGTTGGCTGGCGTTACCTACATCTACGGCAATACGCCTTTCCGCACTTTCGAGCTGAATCGGTTCATGGTCAGTCTGGGCATGGTACCGCAGATTATCCAGACATCTGCCATTACGGCAGCAGACGCTGAGGACAAGGCAGCCATTCTGGAAAGGTGCGATCCCTATATCACCAAAACCGCCAACATTGCGCCTCTGCAGTACGTGTATGATGAGCTTCATCCCATGCTGTACCTGGGGCATGAGTATGCTAACCGGCTGCGGCAAAAGGGCATTGCCATGGTGCGCACGGACGGTGCCAACAGCCTGCTGGGCTTCGAAGTGACCGGCTTTGTTGTGAAGGCACTTTTAACAGCGGCACGGGAATGTCGTGAAATCAGAAAGGGAGGCAAGATGTAATGGGTCTGGTACGTTATCTGCCCACGCCTTCGGATCGGATGGGCATTCTGTGGAGTCTGCTGACGGTGGATGGCAGCGTGATTTTGGAGTATGGCCCTGCAGGCACTACTCACTTTAGCATGAGCCTGTACGGAGAACTGGGGGTTGACCAGCAGAATCGCCTCTTCACCACCCACATGAGCGAGGATGACGTGGTCATGGGGGATGTGAGCCGCCTGGAAAAGGCACTGGTGGAGGTTGATGAAGCCTATCATCCTCAGGTGATCTTTGTGGTGGCGTCTTCCATCTCCGCCGTGATCGGCACGGACTTGAAGGGCGTATGCGCCTACATGCAGGAAAAAGTGAAGGCCCGGTTGATTGCCTTCGAACAGGGCGGGTTCCGAGGAGATTACAGTGTAGGCATTCAGGAGGCCTATCGGCTGCTGGTGCAGGATGTGGTGGAGGAGAAGACGCAGGCAAGCGGCAGCACCTACAATATTCTGGGTGCATCGGCAGGATGCTTCCGCATGAAGAGCGATGTGAACGAAATTCGCCGTCTCATACGTGAAGCTTTCGGCATGGAAATGAATGCCTGCCTTTGCATGGATACCAGCGTGGAGAAAATTGCCAACGCAGGGGATGCGGTGCTGAATCTGGTGCTCCGGGAAGAGGCTGCGCCTGCTGCAAAAATCATGGAAAGCAAGTGCGGCACGCCCTATTTGCAGGGTGTACCTTACGGCTATGCAGGTACACTGAGTTGGCTGGAAGCCGTTGGGGCAAAGCTGGGCAGGGCTGTCGCTATGCCGCTGAAAATGGAGCTGAAGAAGCGAACCATGGAAGTATCCCAGTATCGGATGTATGGCATGATGCTGAAGGAATACAAGCCTCAAGTGGCGATTTTCAGCGATGCTCCTGTGGTGGAGGGCTTGAACAGCTTCATGGGGGAGATTGGCTTCCCGGTCAAGCAGAAGATCAGCCGCCACAGCCTGCGCTTGTATGAAGCACCGGCAGAAGATCTGAAGTATCTGCCGGATGAAAAGGATCGAATCGACATTATGAAGTCACTGCATCACACCTTGGTGCTGGCAGATGATGTCAGCAAGCGTTTGCTGGCAGAGGACAACACGTACCTGCGGGTCAGCATGCCCTTGGTGGACGGTGCGCAAATTGCCACCCACATGCCCCTGATGGGACCCCGTGGGGCAGACTATATCCTGGAAACAGTGGAAGACTATTTGAACACACTGCGCTGAGAAGGAGAGCTTAATGATGAAAGTACAGGTTGTTTATTCCAGCCTTTCCGGCTGCACCCGCCGCCTGGCGGAGGGTATCTATCATGCCTTGAACGTGGAAGAAAAATCCATCCATGACCTTGCCGATGGCGAACCCGTGCTGGACGGCGACGTGGTGCTCTTTGGCTACTGGGTGGATAAGGGCGGTCCCAATGCGGCCATGAAGGCTTTCATGGAAAAGGTGGAAGGCAAAAAAGTGGGACTGTTCAGCACCCTGGCTTACTGGGCAGACTCCACCCATGGGCATCAGACCATTGTGAATGGTGCTGAGTTGATGAAGGAGAAAAACGTGCTTCTGGGCGGCTATGTGTGCAACGGCTGCATGTCCCAGGAAATGATTCAGCGTTTCCGTGCGGCAGGCGCTTCCGGCCCTCATAGCGCTTCTCCCGAAAGTGAAGCCCGATGGGAAGTGATGGCCAACCACCCCACGGCTTGCGAAATCGCCTTGGGTGCAGAGCGGTTTAATGAGCGGCTGAAGCTGCTGAAACTCTTGGAAGAGCGTGGCCTCGCCTATACCTCTGTACGATTCTAAAAAAAGGAAACCAGCGATCACGGATGTTGTCATCTGCGGTCGCTGGTTTTTTCGTAAGCCTCGAAAAAAGTTATGCCTCCGTGTGCTGAAGTCCGTGGACGAAAGCAACAGGATCAATGAAGCTGAAACGCACTCGCTGCAATTCAATCCGGGGGAAGGTGACGGAAAGCAGCAAGTTTTTCTCCTGCAGGGCTTGTACCTGCACGGCAGAGACAGGCAGCAAGGCCAGTAAATCCCGGGCAATGCGCAGGGACATGCCGCACAAATACCGCTGCTTGCTCTCTTCCGTGCCTTCCAGGTAGGAAGGCAGCACCTGAAACGAAGCGGACAAAAGGTCGCTGCTGTCGGCTGTGGCATCAATGCTCCGGGCAAAGGGCTGCAAATCGCCCAAAGGGTCAGCACGATCCATTACCTGAAGATACGCCTCCGTGTCTCCGGCCAGCACAGCCTGGGCATGTTCGTGGAAGAATGCCCATAGTTGGGGAGGCGTCATGCCGTCCGGGCACTGAACGTTTACCAGTGCATCTGTCCAGTCCACTGTTTCATCAGCGGTTTTCCATAGCTGATCAAAGGAAGGGAAGGCAGGTGCCTGCATCGCCTTGGGGAACTCGGTGTTTTCGACTCCCTGAGAAGAAGCGGCAGCGGCAGGCGTGCCCCACAAATCTTCGGCCACTTGTGCCAGGCGCCGTTGGCCTTGTGCGGCAGACTTCCCCAGCCGTACACTTTTTACGGAATCAGGCATGGTCTTCATCCTCCTCCAAATGGCAGTGAATGCACGGGGGATTCGCCGCTGTATCAAAGCGGTCAATGGTTACCTGAGCATTTTCCAACACGCCGTGATCAAACAGCCACCGGGACAGAGGATTGATTAGCAGGCTCTCTACTTGATTGCCCACGCCCCGGCCGCCATTGGACAAATCCGCCAGTGCAGCCTGCCGCAGCTGCTCGTAAGCCTCCGCCGGCACAGTGATGCGGATAGACTTCTGCTCCTCCATGCGGCGAATAATCTTGTTTACTTGGGCACGGAGA
>CAVKHY010000145.1:0-3971 GCA_963656345.1 bacterium
CAGTAAATGTATAGCTCGTCTTCGTCTTGGAAACCTTGACAGAGGAAGGAGTCACCTTTGCAGTCTTCCAAGTTGACCCATTCCAGTAGTACGCTTTGACATACACCGTAGGCTTGCTGGAACTGCTAAAGTTCATATACGCATCGGTCAACGTCACAGTAGCGGTCCCATTTGAAGGCACCTTGATGGCCTTTGTAGTGGTATAGTTTGCAAAGTTGAATGTGCTGGTATAGTCGGAACTGCTCAAATCAAACGGATTATCAACATTGCTGTTCGGATCAGCACACAAGTTGATCATCTGATCATCAAACATGACGGCGGTATCGGCATTTGCGAAAGCAATGCATCCCATCATAACCATCAGGCAAAGCACCAGACCAAGAAAAAACTTCTTCATCTTCGTTTCCTTTCTGGACAAATTTGTCCAAATATCAGTCAGTCAAGGTACTCATAGCACAACAAATGCATCATGAATTCCTTTCTACCGCCGTCATTATAACACACGAACCTTATGTGAACCTTAAAAACTTGTAAATAAATTGTAAATTCTGATGATGTTTTCTAAATAAACATTAACATTTCCTTTCTGAATGGTTTGTGCTACGCTTGCATCGTGTGAATTTCTTCTATATAATAGGCCTGTGGTATGAACAAGTCACAACCTATTCGGAGGCAACCAATGCGATCGAAACAAAATGACGCCGATATGACGCAAGGCGTTATCTGGAAGCATTTTGTCCGGTTTACCCTGCCCATGATATTGGGTTTGCTGTTTCAACAGCTTTATAACACGGTGGATACTCTGGTGGTCGGGCAGTTCGTTGGTACGGAAGCCTTGGCAGCCGTAGGCAGCACTACCAGCATTGTGAACATGCTGGTAGGCTTAAGTGCCGGACTTTCCACCGGCGCCAGCGTGGTCATCAGTCAGCGTTATGGGGCTCATGATACCAATGGACTTCACGATGCAGTGCAGACCACCATTGCCGTCACGCTGATCCTGTGTGCCATCTTCACGGCCATCGGCATCGCCATTGTGCAGCCCATGCTGCATATGATGTCCACCCCGGAAGAAGTGTTTGATGAGGCTGAAACTTACCTGACCATTTATTTCAGCGGCATTGCAGGGTTGCTGATTTACAACATGGGTTCCGGCATTCTCCGTGCCGTAGGCGATTCCCGTCACCCCCTGTACTTTCTGGTATTTTCTGCGCTGATGAACACGGTCATGGATTTGCTGTTTGTGGTGGTATTCAAAATGGGCGTAGCCGGCGTAGCATGGGCAACCATCATTGCTCAGTTCTGCTCGGCCATTCTGGTGCTGTATACCTTGTCTCAGGACAGTGTGCCCTACGGCATCCAGTGGAAGAGTCTCCGCATCCGCAAAGATATGCTGAAAGAAATTCTCAGCATCGGTCTTCCCTCCGGCGTGCAGCAGGGTCTGACTTCCTTCTCCAATGTGTTTGTTCAGTCCTACATCAATGCCTTCGGAGCAGCCTGCATGGCCGGCTACAGCAGCTACAACAAGCTGGACGCTTTCATCCTCATCCCTGCTCAGGCCATTTCCATGGCCTCCACCACCTTTGTGGGGCAGAACTGGGGCGCAGGCAAGCCCGAACGAGCACGGAAAGGCATGTGGCAGGCACTGGGCATGAGTCTCGCTTCCACCATTGTACTGACCCTGGGCATGCTGCTGCTGGCCCGTCCCCTGCTCCGCTTCTTCAGCCCAGACGAAGATGTGATCAGCTATGGCGTGCGGTTCATAACCATTATGACGCCCTTCTACTTTGTCATCAGCTTTTACCAAATATTTGCCGGAGCACTTCGTGGCATTGGCAGTGCAACGGCACCCATGATCATCATGCTGGGCTCTTTCGTGGTTTTCCGGCAGATCTACCTTTACCTTGCCCAGCAGGCCGGTCTTGGGTTTGTGGGTGTGGCGTTAGGCTATCCCATGGGGTGGATTGTCTGCTCCCTTTCCCTGTCCATCGCCTATGTCAGGAGCAAACTTGCAAAAAAGCACTGCGTTTTGTAATTGATCTAGTTCAAAGAGTCATAAAGGGTCGGAAGAACGTTTCACCATTCTTCCGACCCTTTGATTATGCCTCTGTTTCCGATGGAGCTTCATCAGGCTCCGGCTTTACGATTTTGCTGACTAGTGCCGTTTCCACCCGGTGCTCTTCCATCTTTTCCACCTTGATGTGAAGGCCATCCACGTCCACTTCCGGCTGGCTGCCATCCATGGGAATGGTGGTAAACTGACTGAACACCAGTCCGCCCAAGGTATCATAGTCCTCATTCTGGGGCAATTCGATGTCCAGGGCTTCCGCCACATCCTCAAGACCGGCCGTGCCGGTAATGCGCCAAAGGTTTTCACCCAGACGGGTAATATCTGCCATCACCTGAGGATCAAACTCATCATAAATGTTGCCCACAATCTCTTCCAGCAGGTCTTCCATGGTCACAACGCCGCTCATGCCGCCGTACTCATCTACCACCACGGCCATGTGAACTTTTTTCTTCTGCATATCGCGGAAGAGAACATCTGCCTGCACCGTTTCCGGCACAAAATAGGCGGGGCGAATGATTTCCCGCAAGGGTCTCGGGGAAGGCTTCCGCTGCTCCAGCAGATAGTTCCGTGTGCTCAGCACGCCGATGATGTCATCCATGTCCTCATCATATACAGGAAAGCGGCTCAGGCCGGACGCCACAATGGTTTTGATCACGTTCTCCGGGGTTTCCTCCACCCAGATGCTGGTAACGTCCGTCCGGTGGGTCATCACGTCTTCAGCGGAATGATTGTTGAACTCGAATATGTTCTCGATCATTTCCTTTTCCGCCTCTTCAATGGTGCCGCTTTCGCCGCCCATATCCACCAGCATGCGGATTTCTTCTTCCGTGACTTCCTCCGGCTTGGCGTTAGGATCAATGCCCATCAGCCGCAATACACCGTTGGTGGTCTTGTGAATGAGCCACACCAGCGGATGAAAAACCTTTTCCAGTACGGCTAAAACCCCGCCTGTAAGCTTTGCCGCATTTTCCGGATGCTGAAGAGCAATCTTCCGCGGCACATAGCCGCCAAGCACCAGTGTAACGAAGGCAAGCACCAAGGTCAGGAGAATCACGCAAAGGGTTTCCAGCGAGCTTGCCTCCATAGTCATGCCCCATTGGCGGAAAAGCTCTGCCAATCCGGGTGCAAAGTGCAGTGCCGCAAAAGCGCCGCTGAACAAGGCAGTCAAGGTCAGGCATACCTGCACGGTAGCCAAGTATTTCTCCGGCTCTTCCGCCAGCTTCAGCAGGTTTGCGGCGGAATCGTCACCGTCTTCCACTTCATGACGCAGCTTCCCATCATTCAGGGAGGTTACGGCCGCCTGCATGGCCGAAAGAAAGCCGCTGAGGAGAATGAAAAGAAGCTGCAGCAGTAGAGGACCGCCCAACGGGTCGGATGACAAAAAAATCACTCCTTACAAATCGATGAATCATCACAGGGCACAGCTATTCATGCACCTGCAGAGAAGCACCTTATGCCTCTCCAGGATAAGTATAGCATAATTATTGCCAAAAACAAGGGGCAGGATGATTTTGCCGTCATCCCGCCCCTTGCATCGTTTTCGGTTAATCAGTTCTCGCTGCTGGTCAGTGCCTGCAGGATGCTGGTGGGCAGATTCTGCAGCACCAGCAGGAAGTTGGTTTGGACAGAGGTCAATGCTTCTTCAAAGTAGGCGGACAGTTCTTCCTCCGTCATTTTGCCGAGATGAACGGCGCTCTGGGCATCAATGTCATCTGCGGCCTTGTCAGTGGCCTTATCCACGGTGATGGTCAGCATAGGCGTCTTGCTGTCATTCATGTAGAAGGTGACCGTCTTGTTGCCCATGGCATCCTTGCCATCAAAGGAGGCAGATTCCTGCACCTTCATGCTCAGGCTGGTACGGTTTTCTGCCGTTCCGTCCCCGGAGAATGCAGCAGTGTAGGTC
>CAVKHY010000146.1:0-3968 GCA_963656345.1 bacterium
ACAGGGGCTTCGCCCCGTTTGAACGCCCCGAAGGGGCTCGCCGATTTTCGATTGAAAGTTGAAGGGCTTGCGAACCCTCCAACGCCACCCTTGGTTTGTGTCTGGTCTGCTTTCTGTCGTTACATTCTGTTTGGCTACGTTTTCCCCCATGGGGACGGTCTGCAAAAAGTCCTGAAAAAAAGTCGAAAAAAATCTCCTGCATGATGGAACCTTTCCTCCTGTCTTTCGTCTTAATAAGTGCAAGGGCGATGAAGCCCCTGCAAGAAAGGAAGTAACGATGATGAAGAAATTGATGGCGATCCTGTTAGCCGCTATGATGATGTTGACCCTATCCCTCCCCGTACTGGCCGAAGGCGCTGCATCCCTGGGCGGCGACACCCTGGGCGGCTGGACCGTGAACAAGGAAGACACCACCGCGATTCCCGATGAAGTGAAGGCTTGCTTCGACAAGGCCACGGAAGGCCTGCTGGGCTGCACCTACGAACCTGTTGCCCTCCTTTCCAGCCAGATCGTTTCCGGCACCAACTACTGCCTGCTGTGCCGCTGCACCTTGGTAGGCGAAGACCCCGTGCAGAGCTACGTGATGATGTACCTCCATCAGGGCTTGGACGGCGAAAGCGAACTGATGAACATCCAAGTCATCGTCTTTGACGCCGCTGAAACCGCTGAAGAGTAAACACGGGCTTTATTCCCCTGATAAGAAAGGAAGTATCCCTGATGAAGAAGTTTCTGGCGATCCTGATGGCTGCGATGATGCTGCTGACCCTCACCCTCCCCGTATTGGCGGAAGAGGAGACCGGCGCCCTGGGCGGCAAGTCTCTGGGGGGCTGGACCACCTACACCGGCAACCCCACCACCATTCCCGAGGAAGTGATCTCCTGCTTCAACAGCGCCTTTGAAAACTTCGTGGGCTGCACTTATGAGCCTGTGGCGCTGCTGGCCTATCAGGTGGTATCCGGCACCAATTATTGCCTGCTGTGCCGCTGCACGGTCATCTCCCTGGAATCCCCCGAAACCTTCGTCATTGTGTACCTGACCCATGATGCGGACGGCGTGGACGCAGTGCTGAGCATTCAGGATATGGAATACAACGCACTGCCCAGCCTGGGCGAGTAATCGAATCCCTTCGGCACCATGCTCTTAGTGTAAACCATTTCTTTTCGATGGTGCTTATTCCAAGGGGCTTTCCGATCGCCCCTTGGAACCCTTCGGAGCCCATCCTTTTAATCCGAAAAGAAATTCCGAAACCATGGAACCTTTTCTCCTTTTCCCCGTCTAACCAAGTGCAAGGGACAAAGAAGTCCCTTGAGCAACCCGATGAAAGAAAGGAAGTATCCCTTATGAAGAAACTGATGGCTATCCTGATGGCAGCTATGATGATGTTGACCCTGGCGCTCCCCGTATTGGCAGAAGAAGAAACCGCATCCCTGGGCGGCAACACCCTGGGCGGCTGGACGGTGTACAGTGAAGACCCCACCACCATCCCTGAGGACGCAAAGGAATGCTTCGACAAGGCGCTGGAAGGCCTGGTAGGCTGCACCTATGAGCCCATTGCCCTTCTGGCCACCCAAGTGGTTTCCGGCACCAACTACTGCCTGCTGTGCCGCTGCACGGTGGTGACCCCCGATGCTCCCGAAAGCTTCGTGCTGATGTACCTCTACAAGAACCTGGAAGGCGAGTGCTCCATCCTGAGCATTCAGGACGTGACCTTTGACGCCGGCATCTGACACGGAAGCAAACAGACAGCAAGCAACCTCCTTTCCTCCCTTTTCATTCTCCTTTCCCCTCCCTTTCCTTACACCCCGCCCGGGAAGTGCCAGCTTCCCGGGCACTTTTTATACGCAGGGGGCTTTGCGGTCGCCCCCTGCACCCCTTCGCAGCCCCTTCGGATGCAGGTTGAGTTCAAAAGAAAGAAAAGGTTTTTCCTTTTTCAATACCCACAACCTTTATAGGATGGCGACCGAAGGGTTCCAAGGGGCGACCGGAAAGCCCCTTGGTATAATCACAAAGGATAAGATGCAGGAAACCCACAAAGATGCTTGCCCGAAGGGGTCAAGGGGGCGATCGGAAAGCCCCCTTGGAATAATCACAGCGGAAAACCTCCAAAAGAACAATCCCCTCCCTTGACGAAGTTTTTCCCCGATGCTATCATTGCCCCATCCTGTCAGGAAGAAGGAATTGCCCATGATTCGCCCTGCCATTGCCGCTGATTTGGATACCCTGATGCTCCTGTATGCCGACGCCCGTGCCTTCATGGCCGCCAACGGGAACCCCACCCAGTGGAAGCATTCCCCCACCCGGGAAACCCTGGAAGGGGACATTGCCCACGGGGATCTGTACGTGCTGGAGGAAAACGGTCGAATCGAGGGGGTTTTTGCCTGCATCCTGGGGGAAGACCCCACTTATCAGGTAATTGAAGGGGGCGCCTGGCTGGACGCCTCTCCTTACGCGACCCTCCACCGGGTGGCTGCGGCCAAGGGCTGCCACGGGGTGTTTCAGCGGGTGGTGGCCTTTGCGGAAGGGAAGTGTCCTCATTTGCGGATCGATACCCATCGGGACAACCTGCCCATGCAGCACTGCATCCTGAAGCAAGGTTTCCGCTACTGCGGGGTGATTCACATTGCCGACGGCTCGGCAAGGCTTGCGTATGAAAAAACGGCGAAGTAATCTTCGCCGAAACTTGCATTTGAAATCATCTGCATCCGAAGGAGTCCATCTTTTGGGGGACATCTTTGTTCTCGATGATGTTTATTCCAAGGGGCTTGACCGTCGTTCCGCAAAGCCCCCTGCTGAGCCTCTTTCAGAGTTGATGCAAGGATTCGGATTCCTTGCAAAAAATAAGGTTCTGTTGATTCCCAAGGGGCTTTCCGGTCGCCCCTTGGAACCCTTCGGCACCCAACTTTTAGATTCCCTTCAAGATGAAAACAGCTTGTCTCTTTTTCCGGAAAAGTTCAACTCCTTCCGAAGGGAACCCGAAGGAGTCCAGAGGGCGATCGGAAAGCCCTCTGGAAAAGCCTTCGTTAAATCTCATCTTCATCCGAAGGGTTGCACCTGAACTTTTCTGAAAGGAAAATCGAAACACATTGTTTCACCCCCCTTCATCCTTTCCTTCCCGTTCATTCTATGCTATACTGTCCTTAACAAATTCACCCGAAGGGAGCAGCCACCATGACAGAAGAACAAGCCTTGCACCTGATGCATCAGGCCGGCGCTTACGAAGAAGGCCACTTCGCCATGAAGAGCGGACGGCACACCAACATCTTCCTGCAATGCGCCCACTTAATCGAGCATGCGGACATCACCGGGGAGCTTTGCGCCGCCCTGGCAGAACAGTGCCGGGACTGCGATGCGGATCTGGTCATTGCCCCTGCCCTGGGCGGCATCATCTTCGGCTACGAAACTGCCCGGATCCTGGGCAAGCACTTCATGTACTGCGAGCGGAAGGACGGGGTCATGACCCTGCGCCGGGGCTTTCAGATTCCCCAACATGCCAAGGTGCTCATTGTGGAAGACGTGGTGACCACCGGCGGCAGCGTTCGGGAAGTAATGGAGATCATCCGGGCCTTCGGGGCGACCCCGGTGAAGGTGGCTTCGCTGGTGGATCGCACCCGGGGCAAGGTGGATTTCGGGGTGCCCTTTGTTTCCCTGGCAAAGGCAGATATCCGGTTCTATCACAGTGATGAGTGCCCTCTGTGTCAGAAGGGCGTGGCTGTTTCTCCAGCGAGAAACAGTAAATAAAGATCGCAGGGGGCTTTGCGGTCGTTCCGCAACCTCAATCGTCGCAAGCTACGCTCGCTCGTTTCGGTTGATGCGTTCGCGGACGCAATTCGCGCCACTGGCGCAAGTCCGCTCACTTACCCCTGCACCCCTTCGCAGTCCCCTTACAAGCACCAATCTTTTTCTGTTAGGTTTCCCAAGGGGCTTGACCGTCGTTCCGCAACCTCAATCGTCGCGGCTTACAGCCGCTC
>CAVKHY010000147.1:0-3914 GCA_963656345.1 bacterium
ATATAGGGCAGCCCGTCCTTGCGTTTTTGCTCACCGTGGGCGTACATGGCAAATAAATACGCCTTCACAATCATGCTGTGCATGGTCTTTTCGTTCCTTCCCTGTGGCAAACATTCCACGCTCATTGTACCATTTTCCTGCTGTACAATCAAGAAATGTTTCGTCAATATTTCGTCAATGATATCAAAGATAATACCGCATGGTGGGCTCAATCCAGTACAGGTATTGGGGTCCCTGCACCTCCAGCTGCTTCATCCGCCAATACATGGGCAGACCGTCCGACACATCATGCCACAGATCCGTAAACACGGTATCAAAGGTTTGTCGGGGTGCTTCTTCCCTTGCGTAGGCGAAAGCGTCCCCCTGCACGATTTGCACATCGTCCCTCCTCGGGAACATAGGCAGTAATGCC
Organism: bacterium; assembly: GCA_963656345.1. Lineage (GTDB taxonomy): Bacteria > Bacillota > Clostridia > Christensenellales > Aristaeellaceae > CAKUFA01. Next base: position 413 of record CAVKHY010000147.1, read on the forward strand.
TCCCGAAACAGGTCGATCACATTCCGGGACTGCTCCACCACGGTCACGGAAGTCACTGCCTCATTCCGCAAGGCATGAAACACATAATACCCCATGCCTAACCCGTAGCAGAGCACCTTGCCCGCAGATGCTTCCGCACAAGGGCGAATGGTGTTGATCTCGTTGGGGGTAACGGTCATCCAGATACGCCCCTGCTCCTTCAGGGCAGGGTAAGGCACAGGGGTGTCAAACCAGCCAAGCTGAGGCAGCACCATGCCGTTCACCTGCCGGAAGTCATCTGCCACAAAAATCTCCGCCGGAGCGTATGTTTCTTCTTCCAGGGTCACCGTTCCCCGGCGGTATGTTTTTGTTTTCAGTGCCTGCACGTAAGGATCTTCCATCACAAGGGCAGGAGACAGCTTATGCAGCATGGATGGAAAACAGCGATGATAGGTTTCCTTATCCTTCGGGCGATCCAGATCCAGGCCGCAAAAGGCCGCAAGCATCAGTGCGACCGCTTCCTCTTCCCCAATGCCGCAGGTACAGGCAATGTCTTTGGCTTCTTCCAGGTCAATCGCCCGGGGATGATCATTCAGGAAGGCCGCCAGGCGGATCATCAGTTCCTCATGCATGGTTTCACCTTCATGAAAAAGGGAGTGGAAGCCGCCATGCCAAGCGTCCTCCGCTCCCTTCTGTTCTTATGTCCTGTTATGCATCCACGCGGAATGCGTAAATGGTGGTGGTATCGTACACTTCACCGGGGCGAAGCACGGTGGTGGGCCATTGAGGTTCATTGGGAGAATCCGGGAAGTGCTGGGTTTCCAGGCACAGGCCGGAGAACTTGCCATAGTGAATGCCGCCCTTGCCGCCGTCATAATCCACGGAATTGCCCGTATACAGCTGCACGCCGGGCTGATCGGTAATGACCTCCATAGTACGTCCGGAAGGTTCATCGTGCAGGCAGGCCGCCATGCCCATGGCAGAACCCTTCCGCAGCACGAAATTCTGATCATAGCCCATGTCTGCCAGCACCATCTGATGCACCTGAGGCGCCAGATCCAGCCCATCGCCCACCAATTCACCCTCCCGCAGGTCAAAGGGGGTCTTGGCTACAGGCAGATAGCCGCCGGTAGGAATCAGTCCTGCATCCACAGGGGTGATCACGTCGGCGTCAATGTACACCACCTGATCCCGCACAGTGCCATGGTCGTGACCGGCCAGATTGAAGTAGGCGTGGTTGGTCAGGTTGCACAGGGTTGCCTTGTCCGTGGTAGCCCGGTAGCGGATGATCAGGTCGCAGTTATCCGTCCAGGTATAGGTCACGGTAACGTCCAGGGTGCCGGGGTAGTTTTCCTCCCCGTCCGGGCTGATCAGGTGGAAAATCAGGGTGTCCTGATCCTGATCCTCTAAGGTAGAGGTTTCCCACATTCTTACGCCGAAGCCCACGTTGCCGCCGTGGAGATGATTTTCCCCGTTGTTCTTGGCCAGTTGGTAGGTGACCCCATCCAGGGTGAACTGACCGTGGGCAATCCGGTTGCCGTACCGGCCAATGGTTTCCCCCATATGACCGTGGCTCTTCAGGTAGCCGGTCATGTCGTCGAAGCCCAGCACCACGTCATTCATGACGCCGTCCTTATCCGGCACACAGATGGCGGTGATGGTTGCGCCGTAGTCAATCATCTTCACCACGGCACCACTTTGGTTGGTCATGATGTACTGAGTAACCGGTGCGCCCTGTTCATTCTTACCGAATTCTCTTGAGGTGATCGCCATAGGAACATCCTCCTTGATGCGTTATTCTTCTATTTCCTATTGTATCCGTCAGAGACGTTCTGTCAATCCCCATCCTTGGCCGCTTTGTCCTGTTTGCCGTAATAATAGCTGCGGAGGATGCTGCCGTTCAGCCCCGGCAACAGCAGATCATGAAGCCATACCGCCAAATGCTGATCTCCCTTGGCGATGCGCAGCCGGAAGGGCATATGCTTCCTTGCCAGCGCCTTGGCCACCTTTCTGCCCAGCACATCCGGGTCAGACCCGCCGGTTTCGTCCCGGTGAATCACATAGCAGGTAGATGCGTAGCGATCCCCGTAGGGAGATGCTGCTTGCGCCCCCTTGGCATGGGCACGGTAGGCACTGCTGCCGGAGCGATGATCCCCCGGCTCGACCAGACACACCTGAATGCCCATGCCATGGGTTTCCATCATCAAGCACTCGGCATAGCCCTCCACCGCATGCTTGGCAGCGGTGTAAGCGCTCTGAAAGGGTACGCCCAGCAGTCCGTTAATGGAGGAGAACATGACGATCCTGCCGTTGCCCTGTTTGCGCATCATAGGCAGCACGGCATGATTCATCCGCACCATGCCCAGAAAGTTGGTGTTCATGACTCGCTTGTATTCCTCCAGGGAGGTTTCCTCGCAGGAGCCCAGCACCAGGATCCCAGCGCACTGCACCAATGCATCCACCTCGGGCGCAATGCGCTGTGCCTCCGACACAAATGCCGCCACCGACGCATCTTCCGTTACATCCAGCGGCAGGCAGTGCATGCCCTGCTCCACTTCGCCATGAAAGGAGCGTGCTCCGGCAATCACCGTCCAGCCTGCGTCCCGCAGTGCCTGCGCCGTATGCAGTCCCAGCCCGGAAGAAGCTCCCGTTACCCATACTGTTTTGCTCATTTCACAGTCTCCATATGGGTCAGCAGCAGCTCCACCACCCGCTCGGAATGGCTTGCCGCCAGCTTGGTAAAGGTGGGGTAATCCATGGTGGATTGTCCGTTGGCCTGATCCGAAATAGAGCGCAGCACACCGCAGGGCACGCCGTTCATGTAGCAGGCATGCGCCACAGCCGCCCCCTCCATTTCCACAGCCTTGGCATGGAAACGGTCATGAATCCGCTTCCGGGTTTCCCCATCACAGATGAACTGATCCCCGGTGGCAATCACGCCCTCCTGCACCTGCATATCCGGCACCTGCCGTGCGGCTGCCAGCAATCTTTGCCGCAGGGTTTCATCACACGGGAACTCCACCAAGCCCACCTTGCTGACATAGCCCACCGGATCCCCCAGGGGAGATGTATCCATGTCATGCTGCACGGCGCAGGAAGCGATGACCATGTCCCCGATGGATACGGTTTCATCCCCTGCGCCGGCAACCCCCAGATTCAGCACCCATGCAGGGTGAAAAGCCGTGATCATATTCTGTGCGCAGAGTGCCGCATTCACCTTGCCGGGGCCGCATACGGCCAGCACGGCTTCCTGTCCGAAAAGCTTGCCCTTGGTGAACACATCCATGCCGATTTTTGTTTCCTGTTTATCCGTCATCTGCCCCAGCAGATTTTCCACTTCCACTGCCATGGCGCCAATCAATCCAACCATCTTGACCTCCAACATGCCAATCCTTTGCCTGCATCATACGATGTAGGTTATCCGGTTTATTATACCAAGCCGGACATGCAGCGTCAATTCCGGCAAAAATCGAGTAGGAGGGAGTGACTAACTCCCGACCTCTCACCGCACCGTGCGTACCGT
>CAVKHY010000148.1:0-3891 GCA_963656345.1 bacterium
GCGCTCCGGCGCAATGCACTCCTGATGGGCGTACTTTTCGCCCCGCTTGCAGGTATTGCCCACCACGCTGGTCACCTGACCATTTTCAATGGTTACGGTCATACGGCAGCCCACGGGGCAGTTGATGCAGGTAATCGTCTGTTCCATATGCTCAGCCCCTTTCCATGGTTACGGTAATGTCCTGGGGATCAAGGGATGCAACGACTTCCGGTTTCAAGGTCACCACAGCCATTTCGCCGGGGGTGAAAATAGGAGCCTTCTTTCTGGCGATCTCTCGATCTCCGTTCTTCACCACCACGCTGGCACCCCGGAACACGCCGCTGGGGCGGAACATCAAGTCAACTGCCTGGTTGCCGCCCAAGTGAATTCGCTGGGGCACTACGCCCCGCACGCCGTCCCCATCCTTGACAGCCACCGTATCCCCGGGCGTGATTTCTCCGCGAGCGTAGGCAGCAGCCGCATGGCCGGCTTTGAAGCTTTCATTGGATACATGATCCACCAGATCATGCACATGGAGCACGTTGCCGCAGGCGAAAATGCCCGGAATACTGGTTTGCAGGCAATCGTCCACCTCAGCGCCGCTGGTCAAGGGTGAAAGCTTCACCCCTGCGCCCTGGCTCAGTTCATTCTCGGGAATCAGGCCCACGGAAAGCAGCAGGGTGTCACAGTCGAAATGAATTTCCGTTCCGGGAATAGGCTGCCGCTTTTCATCCACCTTGGCGACGGTCACGCCGCTGAGGCGCTCACGGCCTTCAATGTCAATCACCGTATGGCTCAGGTACAGGGGGATATCAAAGTCATTCAGGCACTGAACAATGTTGCGGTTCAAGCCGGAAGAATAGGGCATCAATTCCACACAGGCCAGCACCTTGGCGCCTTGAAGGGTCATGCGGCGAGCCATGATCAGGCCGATATCGCCGCTGCCCAGAATCACCACCCGCTTGCCGGGCATGTAGCCTTCCAAGTTAACGAATTTCTGTGCGGTACCAGCGCTGTAAATGCCTGCGCACCGGGTGCCGGGGGTGCCCAATGCGCCCCGGGGACGTTCACGGCAGCCCATGGCCAGTACAATGGACTTGGCATGAATCAGCTGCACCCCATGCTCTGCGCTGACGCAGGTCACAACATGGTTTGCCTCCACGGAAAGCACCGTAGTATCACACTGAATGTGAATGTTCAGCTCATGTGCTCGGTCTACATCCCGCTGCGCATATTCCGGGCCGGTCAGTTCTTCCTTAAAGCGGTGGAGACCGAAGCCGTTATGAATGCATTGCCGCAGAATGCCGCCGGGAGTATGTTCACGCTCCAGCACGAGCAGATTTTCAATGCCGTCCTCCCGGGCAGCAATGGCAGCCGCCAGTCCTGCAGGGCCTCCGCCGATAATCAGCACATCCACTTGCAGCATGCCGTTTTCAGTCGCTGTCATGTCAGTCGTCCTCCTTGATTGCATCATGGATGGTGCCGGTAAGCAGATAACTGCAGCCGCCGCACTTGGTGATGGAAGTCATGGGCACATGAAGCTCCTCGGAGAGGATTTCCGCCACACGAGGTGAACAGAAACCGCCCTGACAGCGCCCCATGCCTGCACGGGTGCGGCGTTTCACGCCGTCAATGGTAGTAGCACCCACAGGGCGGCGAATTGCGGCACGGATTTCCGCCTCGGTAACCACCTCGCACCGGCACACCATACGTCCGTACAGCGGATCCTGCTTCACAGCTTCCGCACGCTCCTCCGTGGTCATGGCATAGAAAGGACGGGGCAGCTTATGCGCAGGCTTGTAATCCGCCTTCTTGATCAAGTGCTGCTCCTCGGCAATCTCTGCACCCAGCATTTCCGCAATGGCAGGTGCAGCGGACAGACCGGGGCTTTCAATGCCCACGGTTTCATAAGCATTGGCAGCGCCCTTCACGGCACCGATAACAAAGTCGCCCTTTGCTTCATGGGCGCGAATGCCGGAGAAGTTGGTAATGGTTCCTCTTGTGGAAGCGCCGGGCCAGGTCAGGCGGCTCTTTTGCAACACAAAAGCCAACCCCTCTGCCGTGGTTCGGGTATCCAGTTCATCCGGAATATCTTCCGCTGAAGGACCCAGCAAAAGATTGCCGTGCACAGTCGGGGAAACAAGCACGCCTTTGCCCATCTTGGTGGGGCACTGGAACATGGTCATGTGGAATGGCAAGGGGGACATCCGATCCATCAAATAATACTGCCCGCGGCGATCAATGATGGTCAGCTTATCCTCGCTCATCATGTTATGAATTTTGGCAGAGCCTACACCGGCGCAGTTCACCAGCACCTTGCAAGTAAATTCTCCCTGCGTGGTTGCTACATGCCACAAACCATCGTCTTCCCGCTTGATGCCGGTAACTTCTGTATTCAGGCGGAATTCGGCGCCATTCAGGGCGGCGTGATCCGCCAGAGCAAAGGTCATTTCATAGGGGCTGGTCAGACCGCTGGTAGGGGCATACAGGGCACAAAGCACCTCCGGGTTGGTGTTGGGCTCCATGGCCAGCACCTGATCCCGCTCAAGAATGCACAAATCCGGCACGCCGTTTGCCTTGCCCTGCTCCAGCAGCGTTTCCAACGTGTGACGGTCTTCCTCCGTAAAGCCCAGCACCAAAGCACCGGGACGACCGTAGGAAACCCCCAGTTCTTCGGAAAGGGCAGGATACATGCGTGCGCCTTCCACATTCAGCTTAGCCTTCAGTGTCCCGGGGTGGGCATCAAACCCGGCATGGACGATGCCGCTGTTGGCTTTGCTGGCACCTTCGGCCACGTCACTGCCTCGATCGATCACGGTCAGACTGCCCTCGTAGCGGCTGAGCACTCTTGCAAGGGCACAGCCTGTGACACCTGCACCAATGATGAGTTTATCCGTATACAAAGAGAATTCCTCCCCTGCTGCCGGAAAGCCCGGCGTTGTCTGCCTGTTAGTATAACACACTTTTTGATGAAGTGGAAGGAAAACGCAAGAAAATGTGCAAAGTGTTTTGTATTTTAGCATCTTGCACATATTTCATTGTGTGCATTTGTTATAAGTAGCATTTAACAACCGGTATCAAAAAGGCTGTGAAAGAACAGCCTTGCTCTTTCACAGCCCTGGGCAGCCGGTGCAGCAATGATTACCACAGATCTGCATTCATGGAGAAAATGCCGACCTTCATGTCTTCATCGTACAGCACGATCGTCATGGCAGCGGAAGCATCCTCGTCCTCGCTGCTTTCCTTCTTCACGAAGCTGCAGTACCAGTTGGTGGCCGTAACAGGATCCGGTGCGCCGCCTACGTTCCGGGTCACGGTCATATAGTAGTCATCCAAGTTCAAACCACAGGACGCAAAAATCTCCTGAATCTTTGCATCCAACGCAGCGTCGGAGCTATAGGAAGCATCATGGGCATCAAAGTAGCCGGTGAGGATTGCCTTCAGCTCTTCAGCAGAGGAAATCTGATAAACCCGCTGACGAACTGCCAGACTGTCTTCAGACTCAAAGTTAATCTGACCAATGGCGTCATAAACGCCAATAGCTGCATTCTTTTCCTGCGCCGTAAGCTCATCTGCATACTGAGCGCAGATCGCATCAAAATGCTCCTTGTACACTTCTTCCAAAGAGTCGTCAATCACCGCTCCGGAGACAGAGTCGACTGCTTCTGTTTCTGCAAAGGAAACAGAAAAGACAGAAAGAAGAAGCGCAGAAATTAGAAGAAAATAACAGGACTTTCTCGTAAAGCTCATCATTTGATTTCAACCCCTTTTGCAACAAAATTGGTAGAAAGAAATTTATATCAGCATTCATCCAGCAGTATCAATCTGAAATAGTAATCTTACCAGTAAACTTATAACCGCTATACTCTGTTTTTGAAAGCTTCACGTAAAATGCAGAGCCACTACTAATAC
>CAVKHY010000149.1:0-3749 GCA_963656345.1 bacterium
GAAGGGGTGCAGGGGTAAGTGAGCGGCTACACGCCAGTGGCGTGTATAGCAGCCGCGAACGCATCAACCGAAACAAGCGGCTGTAAGCCGCGACGATTGAGGTTGCGGAACGATCGGAAAGCCCCCTGCATACCAATCGGGAATTGGCGGCATGTACGGCAATTCCCGCAGCTTCTCGAAGAGAAGCTTCCTTACACGAGTGAACGGCCGGGAGAAGGGCAAAGCCCTTCGACCAGTGAGCGAGTGCAACCTCGCCAAAGCGGGTCACCCGCTTTGGCGAAACATCAGACGTGCTCCACCACCGTAACCGCCCCATCCAGTGCATTCCCATTGTACAGCTCAATAAGGCCGTCGTCGCAGCTCTTGGCCAGGGTGGGATCCATGGGGATCTGCCCCAGCACGGGCAGGGAGTGAGCCTGTGCCACGGCCAGGGTCTTCCCCTCGCCGAAGGGGTACAGCTTCCGTCCGCAGTCCGGGCAGGCGATATAGCTCATGTTTTCCACCAGACCCAAGACAGGGATGTTCATCATGTTCGCCATGTTCACGGCCTTTTCCACGATCATACCCACCAGCTCCTGAGGGCTGGTGACGATGATGATGCCGCTTACCGGCAGGCTCTGGAACACGGTCAGGGGCACATCCCCCGTTCCCGGAGGCATGTCCACAAACATATAGTCCACATCCCCCCAGCATACGTCGGACCAGAACTGCTTCACCGTGCCGGCAATCAGGCTGCCCCGCCAGATCACGGGATCCGTATCATGCTCCAGCAGGAGATTGATGCTCATCAGCTTAATGCCCGTCTTGGTTTCCACGGGGAAGATGCCTTCATCGCTGCCCATGGCACGGTCGTGGATGCCGAACATCCGGGGCACGGAAGGGCCGGTAATATCCGCATCCAGCACGGCGGTCTTGTGACCCCGCCGCTGCATCAGGGTGGCCATCAGGCCGGTCACCAGGCTCTTGCCCACGCCGCCCTTGCCGCTGACAACGCCGATCACCTTTTTCACCCGGCTGTGGGCATTCTGGGGAGCCAGCAGGCTTTCCGGCGTGGCGGAAGCGCACTTGCTGGCGCAGGATGAGCAGTCGTGGTTGCATTCTGACATGTGATTCACCTCAAAGCAATGGACATCCCCGGCAGGGGAAATCCGGTTTTCCCCCATAGGTTCGACGGAAAAGTACTTTTTCCTGCAAAAGCTGGCCATCGGGATGAAGAGACGGCGCAAAATCGTTGAATCAGTGTACGGAATTTCCTGCCCAAAGGGGCGGCTTTGCCTAAAAACAATCCTTGCAACACCGTCCCCGAACGTGTACAATAGAATGGAGGCGGTGTACCTCAGCCGCTTCGTGACAGACCCTTCGGGTCGTTATTGGGGCGAAGCCCCACCATTGGGTGGTGTGGTCGGGTTCGCAGCCACTTCGTGGCGTTTTGGGGCGAAGCCCCCACCATCGGGAGGCGTTGGAGGGTTCGCAAACCCTCCAACTGAAAATCGGCTTTCGGCGAGCCCCTCCGGGGCGTTAAACGGGGCGAAGCCCCACCATTGGGTGGTGTCGGAGGGTTCGTAGACCCTCTGACTGAAAATCGGCTTTCAGCGACATGTGCGGTGAAAGCCGCAGCAATCCGAAGGATTGCTTCCTTACACGAAGGAGTGGCCGGGAGCGAAGCGACCAACGACTGAGTGCAAGCCTCGTTCAATCGGCACAGCCGATTGAACGAAACAGAGAGGAGTATCCCTTATGAAAAAGCAATCTGCCGGAAAGGTACTGGCGCTCATCGGCATCCTTGCGCTGTGCCTGCTGCTTTCCGGCTGTTATGTTCCGCCGGATGAAATATCCGGCAACACGGATAATATGACGGTAGGCTCCAACAACCTGCCCTTCCAGACCCTGGCGCCGTCCACGGCCACCACCGTGCCCACGGCTACCCCCACCCCCAACGCAGGGAATCAGGGGGGCGATACCGGCAGCGGCGGCACCCAGCCTACCATTAACTGGAACGACAGTTGGGGCACCGGCAGCACCGCAACCCCCGGAAGCGGCAGCAGCACCACCACCAGTACCATTATTACCGTGACCACCGCTACTCCCAAGACCACCACATCCTCCGGTTCCTCTTCCGCTACCGCCACGCCGGCCACCACCACCCTGAAGAAGGGCTCCACCGGCACGGATGTGCGCACCATGCAGCAGCGGCTGAAGGAGCTGGGCTACCTGACCGGCAGTGTGGATGGTGACTTCGGCACCGCTACGGAGGAAGCCGTGAAGGCCTTCCAGCAGGCCAATGGGCTGACCGTGGACGGCAAGGCGGGCACCAAGACCCTGGAAAAGCTGTACTCCACCAGTGCGGTGAAGGCCAGCGGGTCTTCTTCCGGCTCATCTTCCTCCGGCACCACCAGCAAAGCAACTGCCACCCCGAAGAAGACCGCTACCCCTACCCCCAAGAAGACGGCCACCCCCACTCCCAAGCCCACCGCTACCCCCGACCTGAGCAAGCCTTCCTACCTAACGCTGGGTTCCAGCGGCAAGAAGGTGACCCAGCTGCAGCAGCGGCTGATTGACCTGGGCTGGATGGACGGCAAGGCCGACGGGGAATACGGCGGCGCCACTCAGGCAGCCGTGAAGGCCTTCCAGAAGAAGGCGGGGCTGTGGAGCGACGGCATCGCCGGGCCGGATACCCAGGCGGCCCTGTACGCCAGCAGCGCATCCAAGTCTTCCTCCCCCGTGTCCTCCATTGGGGAAACCCTGCAGTCCGGCTCCAACGGCAGCGCCGTCCGGGCCCTGCAGAAGCGGCTGAAGGAGCTGGGCTACTACACCGGCTCCATTGACGGAGATTACGGCACCGGCACCATCAATGCCGTGACCGCCTTCCAGCAGGCCAACGGGCTGAACGTGGACGGCAAGGCCGGCACCAAGACCCTGAACGCCATTTACGCCGTGACTGCCGCTTCGGGCTCTTCTTCTGGCTCCGGCTCATCCTCCGGCTACACCACCCTGCAGGAGGGGGATGAATCCTCCGCCGTGAAGACCCTGCAGCAGAAGCTGAAGTCCCTGGGCTACTATACCGGGTCGGTAGACGGCAAGTTCGGCAGCGGCACCACCGACGCCGTGCGGGATTTCCAGCGTGCCAATAACCTGACAGTGGACGGGAAGGCCGGGGCCACCACCCAGAGTCTGCTCTACAGCGGCAACGCCAAGAGCGCCACGTCCTACTCCACCTTGCGGGAATATGACGAAGGCACGGCGGTCAAGACCCTGCAGTCCACCCTGAAATCCCTGGGCTACTACGACGGCTCTGTGGACGGCATTTACGGCGCCACCACCATGGATGCGGTGCGTGCCTTCCAGATTCAGAACAACCTGTCCCCGGTGGACGGAGTGGCAGGCAGCGCCACGCTGAAGAAGCTGTACTCCTCCTCCGCCAAGTCCGCCACGGCAGCCACCACCACCTACACCACCCTCCGCAAGGGGGACAAGGGGGACGACGTGGTGCAGATGCAGGACGTGCTGGTGCAGAAAGGCTACCTTTCCACCGTTACCGGCGAATATGACGACGCTACGGTCATTGCCGTGCGCAGCTTCCAGAGCAACAACGGCCTGAGCGTAGACGGCACCGCCGGCACGGAAACACTGAAAAAATTGTACGGGAATTAAAAATGGCTAGATTTTTCGGGAGGGGCAGCTTTTATGCTAAAAGCTCCCCTCCCGAACCCACCCCCGAAAACCAGCTGGATACATATTGTTGATAGGAT
>CAVKHY010000150.1:0-3718 GCA_963656345.1 bacterium
CGCTGAAGAACGCCCTGATCGACTATTGGCGTGACATTCACACCAAGGCCGGGTATGTGGAGGTTTCCACCCCTCTGATCATGAACCGTCACCTGTGGGAAACTAGCGGCCACTGGGATCACTACAAGGACAACATGTATGCCACCAAGATCGACGGGGAAGATTACTGCATCAAGCCCATGAACTGCCCCGGCGGCGTAATGGTTTACCGCAGCCAGCCCCACAGCTATCGTGAGCTCCCCATGCGTGTAGGTGAGCTGGGCATTGTGCACCGTCACGAGCTGAAGGGCGCCCTCCACGGTCTGTTCCGTGTGCGTTGCTTCACCCAGGATGATGCCCACATCTTCATGACCCGTGAGCAGATCCCGGAGGAAATTGCCGGCGTTGTGCACCTGATCAATCAGGTATACAGCAAGTTTGGCTTTGATTACTTTGTGGAGCTGTCCACCCGGCCTGAAAACTCCATGGGTTCCGATGAGGATTGGGAGGATGCAACCAACGGTCTGAAGACCGCCTTGGAGCGGCTAGGCATGGACTACATCGTCAATGAGGGCGACGGTGCTTTCTACGGTCCCAAAATTGACTTCCATCTTCGTGACAGCCTGGGACGTACCTGGCAGTGCGGTACCATTCAGTTGGACTTCCAGATGCCGCTGAATTTCGGACTAGAGTATGTGGCTGAGGACGGCACCCGTAAGCGTCCGATCATGATTCACCGCGTATGCTTCGGCTCCATCGAACGGTTTATCGGCATCCTGACCGAGCACTTTGCAGGCAAGTTCCCCACTTGGCTGGCGCCTGTACAGGTGAAGGTTCTGCCTGTGTCCGACAAGAGCATGGACTATGCCAAGGAAGTTTATGAAGCACTCCGTGGCCAGAAGGTACGGGTTGCTTTGGATGACCGGAACGAGAAGATTGGCTACAAGATTCGCTATGCCCGCCAGGTGGATCGTGTACCTTACATGCTGATCATCGGCGAAAAGGAAATCGCCGACAGAACGGTTTCCGTCCGTGATCGTGATACTGACCAGACGACGGTCATGTCGCTGGATGATTTTGCCGCCAAGGTGAAGGACGAAATCGTCAACCGCAAGTAATTGTCGCAAAAGGCGAACCCTTTAAAAAACGTGGAGGAAACAGTGATGCTTCCTCCACGTTTTTTTCATTCAGCAATACCGCTTCACTGCACAATGCGAAGGCGATAAGGCATTTGCACATCCGTCTTTTCTGTTTCATCCCAAATATGAGGCACATAGGTCTCCGGTGCGCCAAGCACCACAAAGTACAGCAGTTCTGTGTTTTCCGGAACGGTGTAGGTCACACTCCCCTTTGCATCGCTGTACATGGGAGAATAGTCACGGCTGCCGTCCGAAAGGAGGGCAACAACGCCATACCGCCACCCTGCCGTTCCGTTCCATGCATTGTAGGCACGGATCGTCTCCGTATTGCCGGAATCATCCGTGATGCAAAGCCCCGGATCATCCTCTGCCAAAGCAGAACCAGGCTGGATGCCTTCAAAGTCGATTTGCAGCACGCCATGCTCAGGTATCGCCAGTTTCACCGCTGAGAAGCCGTTCGCTTCCGGCGTGTTAGCATAGGTGATTTGCTGCCAACCATCCTCCGTTTCACATAAAGCAGCATCATACCGCCCCTGCCAGTCATCCGCATAAGGCTGCGCAACGGAAAAATCGAAGGTAACAGCATGGGCTGCATAGTCATAAAGTTCCCGGTATAGTTGTTCCAAGTCTCTATGTAGGTTGACACGCAAGTGACAGGCAAGGGCATCTTCATCCGCCCTGCTTGCTTTCCAAATGGTACTGAGCCAATTTGAGCCATAGGTCTGTGCGAAGTAGGTAATCAGCCAGTAATTCTGATACCGTGTCCATTCGTTTTCAAAGGAGCGGAAATAGTTTTTGAACCAGGTCTCCATTTCATAATCCGTAAACTGCTCTTCAGGATAGTTCTGCCACGACTGCCACTGTGCGCTAAGCTCCCAGAACGCATTCCCCAAGCCATTCTGATAGCTGTAACGAAAGCCGCTTGTGTTATCATCTCCCTGTCCGTCTGCAAGCTGCCTACAATACACCAGGTACTGAAAGCAGTGCCCCACCTCGTGGGCAATGACTGATCCCACTGGCTGGCACGTGGATGGCGATACCCATAGAGCACCGATTTGATTATCGTACCCGGAACCTGTTGCCACCCAATCCGCGGTATACAGCAGGTACACCTGCAGCTTATAGCCGTTGATGTTTTGAATATCATCAAAATCCAGCTTTTCTGTCTCAGTCGCATAGAAGGTTTCCAGCTTTTCCGCCAGATCCCGTACATCTACACGGAAAGCTTCCGGCACATTTTCGCCATTTGGATCATCGCCAAATGCCTTCTCCCAGAAAATGTAATAGTGTTCAGTTTCCACGCTCCGTGCAAAAGACCATTGTGAAGATGCATCGTGATAATTCATATCCGCATGATCCAGCGGTTGATAGAAGGTTCCTTCCGCAAAGCTATTTGCAGGAACGAAATTGGTTAACAGTACCAGTATCAGCAAAACAGGAAACCATGGTTTTCTTTTCATCAGCTTATGCTCCTAAGGTTTTCAGCAGCTTACAAGGGCATTGCGATCACCCGGCAGTGAAGCGCTTCTGCCTGTGCTGAATCATGGGTAACCAGCAGCAATGTCCGACCGTTTGCGGAGGTATCAATCAGTTGAAGCATCGCCTTTGACGTGGCTGCATCTAGTTCCCGCAAAGGTTCATCCAGCACAAGGGCATCGCTTTCATGGGCAAGGGCACGTGCCAGGGACACTCGCCTGCGCATGCCGCCGGACAATTCATCCGGATACAAGCCGCATGCTTCCCGAAGCTGGACACGTTCCAGCCAAACAGCCGGATCGTCTTTGGTCACAAGGGCGACGTTTTCCGCCGACGTGTACCATGGAAGCAGTCGATCCTCCTGAAAATGACATGACCAACGAAAGCCGGTCGGAACGTGAATGCTTCCCTTATCCGGTTGTTCCAGCCCGCAGATAAGCCGAAGCAAAGTCGTCTTGCCGCAGCCGGAAGGGCCGAAAAAACATATCCGTTCCCCCACTTCGATGGTCATGGAAGCATTGTGAATCACCTGCTTATCCCCAAAGGATTTCTGCACGTTTTCAAGGATGATGGACACGCTTTTCACCTCCTCGAATCACGCATCGAAGCAGCTTCTCAATGCCCATGCTCAGCAAAATAACCACCAGTGTCCACGCCATGAGGGAATCCGTTTCCAGATAAATCTTTGCACTATAGAGCTGTGTACCAATGGCGTTCTTAGGTGTGCCGATAACTTCTGCCGCAATGCTCGCCTTGAAGCACAGGCCAACGCAGGCCTCGCAAGCCGCCAGAAAGGTAGACTTTACGGAAGGTAGAATGATTCGCCGGAAGATTTTCCATCGACTCCATTGAAAAAGTCTTCCCATCTCCAGCAATTGTGCATCTGTGGCATCTATGCCTTCTTTGACGTTGGAGAAGACCACCGGGATGACCATAAGCATTCCTGTGAGAATCGGTACATTGGAGGAAGATAGCCACACCAAGGCCAGAATAATGAAGGAAGCCACCGGAGTTGCCCGAATCACCGCCAGCGCAGGGCGAACCAAGTCATCGATCCATTGCCGCAGGTGGCAAAGCGCGGCAAGAATACAGGCGATGACAATGCCCAGCACATAGGCCATTGC
>CAVKHY010000151.1:0-3552 GCA_963656345.1 bacterium
TTCCAGCATTACTTTGAGAAGTTGGATACTAAACATTTTTAATTAAGATTAGTATTATCTGCTTCCGTATGGTACAAATTAGGACTTGTTTCTCCGGAAAACGTTGGTGTCATGTGTGTGCTGCGCATGGTCGTTGCTTTTTTGTTCGGTGCATTGTGGGCGCTTGTGGGGCTGTGCGTGTCGGTCATTGTTCCGAATAAGTATGTTACCCTTGCAGCACCTTTTGTGCTCTATCAATTTTTGTGGTTCATGCTGAGCGAAAGCCCGTTGAATCCTGTGTATCAGTTTCGCGGCGACAGCAATTTTATTCCATCCTTCTGATTCCTCATCATGTATCAAACCATCCTCATTGCTTGTTGCTCGCTGTTTTCCGTTGCCGGCATCAGAAAGAGGGTCGCAACATGAAAAGAAGATTGCTGAGAGCAAGCCTGTTCGAGCTGCTGTCCCAAACAAAATTTTGGATGGCATGGGCTGTGGGCATTTCTTTGATGCTGCTGCCTATCTATCGATTGATCAGCTATATTTCAGCGACCGGCGGAAAAATGCAGCTGCTGGAGTGCTATGTGATCGTTTCGTCAACCGTTTCGTATTTTTCGGGCATAGTGATTGGCATGATGCTGATCGTTTCAGATGCGCCGTTCCTTTCGGAACGCACCGTTTCCGAAATGATCCGCTGCGGCAAGAAAGCATGGTATACAGCGAAGGTGCAAACCCTTGCCATCGTGACGTTCTTCTATCTGCTGTCTGCCCTGGCGGCTTCGGTGATCATCCCACTGTGCTGCGGACTCGATATTTCATTGGATCAATCGTGGAGCTCGTCCATGATGATGCTGGTAAAAAATCCATCAACCTTTGTGGCAACCTTCCGGCTGTATTTTCCCTATGAGGAGTGCATGCAGGCAACACGGCCATATGCCTTGAGCGCGCTTGCTTTTGCACTGAACTATCTGTACCTGTTCATATTGGGGCTGGTGGTGTTCGCGTTCAACATGATCCGGAATCGAGCATACGGGGTCGCAGCGGCGATTTTCTGGCACTTGATCGGCTACGTGATTTACGCTAACGGGCCGTTGGTTTTTCCGCAGCAGCTTTCACTCTTGTCAAGTTCCATGGCGGTTCTGCAATACACATCTGTTTACCAATTAAATATTTGGAACACGTTCCTTATCGATTGTTTTGTGATGGCAACTTTACTGGCCTTCATCCGCTTGCTTTCCATCTCAAACCGATGTCTTGAGAGGTAAGCTGATGATGAAAAGAAATCTGAAAGCAAGCCTGTCCGCTATTGAGATGCCGAAGGGATTTTGTCTGTTTTGTGTTGCAAGCTGGCTGGTCAACATGAATCCAAAGATTCGGCAAATGCAGTTTGGCATTCCGGCCGGATTGGCGGGCACCGATATCGACCTTGCGATAGCCGGTTGGCTTGCCATGGTGCTGATCCCGATCGCCTATGTTGGACACATGCTTTCCGGATTAAACAGCATGGAGCCGTTTATCATCCTGCGGCTGCAAACGAAAGGCAGAGCATACCGGTACAGGCTTCGATGCTGCATGGCCTGTATTCTTCTTTATGTGCTGCTTCTCGCCGCACCGCTTCTTGTAAGCTGTGATCATGGTGCCGTACTTCGTGCTGCCCTCTTGCTGTTCCTTGAAGAAATGTTCTGGACGCTTGTGTATTTATCCTTCTGTTTCTTGATGAACACGGTCAGCGCCGGCGTATGGATGCTGATGCTTGTTACAGGCTGCTGCATGGTCTGCAAGCACATACCGGCAGCGGCGCAGTACGTTCCGACAACTTGGGGCATGTATTGCGGAACAACATGGATGCTTGCAGAAGGTGCGCCGTTTGGTAGGTTTGTTCTCCGGCTGATGCTCTCATGTGCTGCCCTGTTTGGCATCGATACATGGATTTGTACGATGAAGAAAGGACTGATTGGATGAAATTGAATGTCGTCAATGCAGGCAAGAAGTTCGGCAAAACATGGATTTTTCGAAATGCGTCCATGGTATTTGAACCGGGGAAAATCTATGGTTTTGCCGGAAAAAACGGTTCCGGCAAAACCATGCTGATGAAGTGCATGCTTGGGCTGGTTCCGCTCAGCGAAGGGAGCATTGAATTGGATGGCAAAACCATCGGAACGGACATCGAAATGCTTCCCTCTGTCGGTGCAATCATTGAAACGCCCGGTTTTCTGCCCAATCTCAGCGGCTATGATAATCTGAAATATCTGGCAAGCCTCAGGCATCTCATCTCCGATGCGCAGATTGTAAGCACCATGGAGCGCTTGGGTTTACAGCCGGCAGAACGAAAGCGTGTCGGAAAATACTCCTTGGGCATGCGTCAACGCTTGGGGCTTGCGCAGGCACTGATGGAGGATCCGGAAATCCTGATGCTTGACGAACCCTTTAACTCGCTGGACAGCGACTGCACAGACGAGCTGTACGAAATCCTCAAAGAACAGCGCAGCCTCGGCAAATGCGTGATCTTGTCCAGCCATCATGGAAATGACATTGCCGCCTTGTGTGATGACGTTTTCGAATTTCGTGACGGCGCAGTTATGCATGAATGCCAGGATATCTGGGATCCGTAATAAGCACGCATGGCCACCTTCTGGGCGGTGATCATCCGGTCAACGGACAGGGACACAAGGTCATCAAAGGCCTTGGTGTTGGCGTAGGCCTCCACTGCCCGAACAATAGCATCCGGGTTAGTCAGCCCCCGGACGGCTCGCCGAATGTCTCCCATGACCCTTGACAGGGCACGGCGGTAGCGGTTCTCTGTAATGCGGCGGCTTGCCTCAGCTCTTTCCCCTGGTGTCATGGGGCATCACCTCCGGCATGGGCATGAGAAAAGCCCGCATCCGCAGGGGATGGGGCTTGAAGGGGATTGCTTTTCATTCGTCCGGCAGTTCGTCATAAACAAGGACTCCATGGTAGTCGTACATTTCCGGGTGATGCGCCTGTTTCAGGAGAGCGGCATGCAGCAGCACGTCCGAATACAGATGGTCCTTATCCCAGTCGATATGAAGAATATAATCCAGCAAATTTTCTATGTCTTCTTCGTAGTCGTAAACCAAATCAAGGGCACCATACACAAAGTCCGCATCGTTAGAAACGGTCATGAGCGCATCCACAAGCTTCTGCGCCAAAGGATCGCCTTTGCACAGTTCATCGATACGCTTGCCGTATTCCGTGTGGCCTGTCAATCCTTTCACTTTTTCTTCCTCCCTTTGCTGCGGTTGCGTCCGGCATTCACTTTTACCTTATCGATAACGCGGAGAATGTCGTAATCCTCGGTTTTTTCAATGGTGTAGCGATATCCGCCCATTTCCGTGGTCATGATTGGCTCTTTCCGCTGCGCCGGCGTGGCGTATTGCA
Source organism: bacterium (assembly GCA_963656345.1). Lineage (GTDB taxonomy): Bacteria > Bacillota > Clostridia > Christensenellales > Aristaeellaceae > CAKUFA01. Next base: position 3,379 of record CAVKHY010000151.1, read on the forward strand.
TGATGTGGCTGGTCAGCTGGGCGTATTCCTTCTTGGAGACTTTTACGCCGCCGCTCTCGTTACTGGTTCGCCATTGCTTTGCGGTTTCCTGCTCACCGGAAGCACTTTCTGCGGAAGCACCGCCGCCTTTTTGAACGAACAGCCCGCCTTTGCCTTGGGGATGGTCTTCTTTCC
>CAVKHY010000152.1:0-3449 GCA_963656345.1 bacterium
GTATTTGGTGAATGCGAAGTAGATGCCGAACATGGGCAAGTAGTGGAAGATAATCAGAAATACCAGCACCGGCAGAAACAGCAGATAGAAACCTGCATATTTCTTGATTCTCGGGCCGATGGGCTTCTTATGAATATCACTGCGTGCAGCGCTTACCATTCGACAACCTCCTTTTGTGTAGAATGAAGTTCAAACGTTGTTGGAGGGAGGAGCGATAAAATTACCGCTCCTCCCCAACGAGATACCCTTACAAAGCCAATTTTCATCGGCAGGGTGCGTTTCTGATCAGTTCAGTGCATTCAGGCTGTCAACGATCTTATCGGACCAGGCCTGGCCTTCGTTAGCGAAGCGGGTCATGGCCTCTGCATAAGTCATTTCGCCCATGGCAACCTTCGCGATCAGCTCATTCTTCAGGGTGGTCAGGTCGCCGTTGTAGGTGCTCATTTCCTCGGTAGAAGGCACGATGGTAGCCGGACGGCTGTTTGCAGCAAACAGCTGGTTGGATTCCAGGTTCTCAGGCTGCACGATCTCGCTGACGGGATTGTAATAGCCATCCGCAAAGGTAGCCAGAGAGCTCACGGGATCAGTGTGATGCTTGGTGTACTGGGTGCCGGGAATCTCCAGGCTCTCCAGCATGTGGAACTGACCTTCTTCATAGGTGTTGCCGCAAACGGTGCCTGCCTTGGTGCTCCAGTGCACATCCTCTACGCCATAAGTCCACAGGAACTGCATGTCGCCGCCATCCAGAATGGTGTCAATGAAATACTTGAACACGCCTTCAGGATTTTCACAGGTAGAAGAGATGGCCCACACGGGAGGCGTACGGTCGATGTAAGCGGGGCAGCCTTCCAGAGGAGCCAGGGCTACCAGTTCGCCGTCCACGCCGTTGTTTTCCAGGTTCTTCTTCAGGTTGGTTGCCCAGGTGCCGGACCAGTAGGTGAACACACCGGTGGTGTTGTCATAGAACTTGTTGCGGCAGTCCTTGGTGCCGTTGGTCAGGGTGGTGGGGTCAATCCAGCCCTTGGTGTAGCCTTCGTTCAGGCGAGCCAGAGCAGCTTCCATAGCAGGTTCGGTGAAGCCGTCTACCCACTTGCCTTCGTCATTCTTATAGAAGGAAGGATAGGCATCCTGATAGAACTCAGGCAGATAGTTGATGTAAGGAACTTCCGTGCCGACGAAGCCAGCAGCCGTCAGTGCGTAGGTATCCTTTGCACCATCGCCGTCAGGATCGTTGTTAACAAAGGCATCGCACATAGCGGCATATTCTTCCCAAGTGGTGGGAGCGTCCATGCCAACAGCGTCCAGCCAAGCCTTCTTCACGTAGGTCACCGTGCCGCCGCCGCGGGCATCGGCGAAGCCATACAGATGGCCATCAATCTTCAAGCCTTCGATGACGCTGTCACCGGTGAAACGGCCGCTGTTCTTGGTTTCGCTGTTTTCCCACGCTTCCGTCATATCCCACAAAACACCCTCGGAGGCATAAGCGGAATAGTAACTGGAAGAAAGGATCATCACATCAGGCCAGTCGCCGGATGCAATCTGCTGCTGGAGCACATCATAGTAAGCATCGTGGTCAGGCTGGATGATTTCCAGCTCAATGCCGGTCAGTTCTTCCCAGCGCGCCTTGAATTTGTCCTGCGCATTGGCTTCCGTGAAGACCGTGCCGTCAACAAAGATGGTAATCTTGCTGGGCTTCTCCACATCAGCACCGGCCATGGTGGGCATGAGACCCAGGCACAGCACCAATGCCAGCATCAGGGAAAGAAATTTCTTCATAACGTGGTTCCTCCCTTTGTTTTTTTGAGGCGTTTCGCCTCGTCCTATGGCTGCATCATACCATGAGCAGAATTCGAAAACAAGAAACAAGATTTGCCCGAAGCATTCATTTCTTTGGATTTTGCTGATTTCAGGCGGATTCAAGCGCGCAAGATTTGTACGCTCCATTGCAGAAACCCTTGAAAAATCGTCATATTGTGGTAAAATAGGATTGCACGAAGCGTTTATCAACCTTTTTCCCGATTCTGCGGTTCTTCTCGTGAGGAGAATGCTGAGGAGAATGCCGCTTTGCTCCTGCCGTCTGCCGTTTTTCCTGCGATTCCGCATCACCCTCGCTGAAAGGATGATCCAGTGATGAAGAAACCTTTTGTCCGTCTGAAACTTGCGGAAGATTCGCACGCCTCTTCAGCAAAGCTTTCCATGGTCATCACTTACAGCATTTTTCTGCTGCTTTGCCTTGCGTTGGTACTTTTCTTTTACATGAACTCCACGGAGAATGCCAGGGAGAATTTCTGGCAGCAGCAGTCTGCCAAGCTGAATGCCGCCGTTGCTGACATGGATGATGTGATTGACACCATGGATGCCTATACCCGGCAGTTGTTGACAGACTCTACCTTTATCCGCTTTGCCAACATGAATGGTTTGGAAGAGAGCGGCTATATCTATACGGCGTATGAGATTATGAAGATACTGGCGCCCAAATCCTATTTTCTGCTGAAAGCCCCTATCAGTGAATGTCACATTTACATGAGCAACTCCGGCTATGTGATTTCCGGAAGCCAATTTACAGAGGCATCCCAATACTACACTTCCTATAAAAGCTACCTTGCTGGCGGTTATGACAACTGGATAAACATGATTCAGGCCGCATCAGCCAAGCCGCAGGTGATGTCCACTGTTGCCTACACAGGTCTCCCAGGCAGTGCTGTCTTTTTGCAGGACATCAATGCGCTGATGAACCGCCATGTTCCGGCCATTATATGGTATGAAATTGAGCCTGTCAAACTCATACAGACCCTGCTTCCCGGCTGGGATCAGCGGGCATCGCTTTATGTTGCCTCCTCAGACGGTACAGCCCAGTTTCAAATCACTGATGGACAGTTTACTGCCTATGATTCGCCCGTGCAGCTGAATGATATTTTACCTGACAGTCTTTCCGAAGCGATGCTTCGCCAGAGTACTTCCGGCAGCATAACCAATTGGCAACAAACCAAAGTCCTTTTTCAGGAAAGCAGCAACGGATGGCGTTATACACTGCTGCTCCCTCAAAGCCTATGCACAGAAACACTAGGAAATTATGACTTAGCCTTCACCATCATCTTTCTGTTAGCCGTGCTCGGCGGCATCGTGATCGTCATCTATTTGGTGCGACAAAACATGAAACCCTATCAGAGGCTCAATAACCAGCTGTTGAAAGTCGAGGGGGACAATGCAGAACTTCAGCGGGAAATTGATGCGCAAAAGCCGGCAGTATGCTCCGCTTACCTGCGGCAACTGCTTTCCGGTCATGTAGCCTCTTCCGCAGAATTCGACTACATCATGTCGTTTCTGGGGCTTACCGGGAAACTGAACTTTTATGTGCTTTACTGTGTGGCCAATGTCCAGTCCGATCTGGCCATGGACCACGACGTGTCACACGAGCTGATCAGTCAGTACATCACCCAGTACCTGAC
>CAVKHY010000153.1:0-3382 GCA_963656345.1 bacterium
ATGCCTGCCCTTGCGGAGCAGAAAGTAACGCCTACGCCGTCTGCTGAGAGCACTAATGTGGAAATCGCCCTGCCGCAAGAGGGAACCACGATGAACGATGTGATTACCGCGTGGCAAGACCTGGATGAGAATCAGGACGCTTATACGATGCTGAGCAGTAATGAAAAAATGATTGCACCGGAGACTCTGTTCCGCCTGCTGGCAACGTACTGCATGCAGATCAATCCGGATACAACCTGGGAAAACATAGCAGACTATGAGCCGGAGATTAAGATGGAAGGCGAGCAGATTCATGTCGCTGTCATGACACACGCCTTGGGCTTTGTGATTACAATAAATGCATATACAGGGGAGTGTGTGGAACTTACGGTGGATGAGCCCGCAAATGGGTAAAAATATTGGCGTCTCCTTGGGAGAAGGCATTCCCTGCCAGTGAACAATTGAAGGAAGAATTCCCTGATACGTGATCTAGCTTCCGATATGCTGCCTAGTTGGCAGCAGGCGAGATTACGACATGGGAGTTCTTCCTTTTTTGAATGACCGGGTACAAATGGTGCTGATGGATCAAGCGGCGGAGTGATGACACCGGGGGCGAACAAAAAAAGATTTTATTTTCGTCTGCTCAAAACAACGTTTTCTGTCCTATGATAAGTGAAAAGGCTCGTACGTAAGCAGCATAGGGCTTGCGGAAGGACAGGAGATGGGTATAGTGCGCTTGCATTACAGAAATCCTGATTGAGGCCGGAATGTAGGTAGTTGAAAATGTACGGAGGTGCGAAATGATGAGACGGTTTGCTTGTTTGTTCCTGCTGTTGTTACTGATGACTGTGCCGATGTTGAGTGTAGCAGATGTGCAGTGCCAGCTCTATGCTTTTCCAGGGAGAATAGAGTATGTATCTTGCTCAGACGGGAACATGTACACGCAAGTGCAAACTCAATACCCTGTCAGCAATGCTTTCCTGTATGTGTCCGGCGAAGGGTTGGAAGAAGTGCCCCTTGCCAGTGATTTGACAGCGGAAGAGGACACGCTGTTTGTGCTTCATGACGAGTTCTATGTGTGGACGGCAGGAAAGAAAACGCTATCCGCTTTAGATGGATCGGGCAGCCTATCCATTGTACCGGATGATTTTTTCAAGAAGCACAAGTCGGCTGTGCCCTTTCTGCTGAATGTATGTGAGGGCAACACGGTCACGTTTTTGCTGGAGGAAGGTGAATCTTCATGGATTCTTTGCAACTACGATTTGAATAATGGGCAGTTCAACAATTTTGAATTTCGCGGGAATCTGTTTACCTTTCAGCCCTGCGCAGGAGAACAGTGCTTTGCTGTTACAACGATCGGCACGGGAGAAAAAGAAATGTCGATGATTGACTGGAACACTGGTAAATCTGCAAGTGTGGGAACATTGCCTTCAGCTGCGACGAGCATTGCCTACGATAAGGCCAGTGGCAATGTGTATTACATTGCGGAAGGAGATCTGTATGTTTTCACGGCATCGGAAGGAAGTCGTCTCCTCGGAAGCGGTTTGCCTCTCTGGACAGACCAAAAAGCGTTTGTTTCGGATGCAGGCGAATTGGTTACGTGGTATGTAGATGCTGATGAATCGCTGCTAGTAATTGACCTTAACCAGTTTAACTGAAGGTGAAAGGAGTATGTTCATGCGTAAGGTAATCAGGGGCTGCTTGGTTCTTTTCTTAGTGACGGTTTTGCTGTTCTCGGCCGCTTTGGCATCGGGGAACGTTAACTTTAACTTCAAAAATACGACAACGACTTCGTGGGGAACCTCAGCGTCAACTACAAGGGAAGGTAATAAGTGGGACATTAGGATCGATAGCATTTCGAATCACGGTGTTGGCAGAGTCTTTAGAGAGTCTGATTACGCATGGGGAAGTGGATTATACACCTACGGTCCTTCAGCAACGGGATGGCGTCCCACAAAAAGCTATAAGGATATTGGTGGAAGCGCTACTGTTGTTTGGCGTATGCGACAGGATTCTGACTATTCCGGTGCTTTCAGCTGTTCCGGTATATTCCGTCCTTAAGTGATTCGGTGGGAGATGGAGCGTTTTCCATCTCCCACATTGAGAAATACACATACCTATAGGATCAGTTCAAGGAGTACTACGATGAAGCTTTGTTTTTTGCGCTTGCTTGCTGCCGCTGCTGTTTTCATTTTTTCTCCTTTCGTATTCGGAATTGCAGAAGAATCTCCCACTGATGTAACCTACCTTTACATTGAAGGCAGCGGCGCCAATGTTATTGATCAGCAATTCGAGGCAGAACATCCCAATGTAGTGATTCGGTATGTGGGCAGCGATACGTACGAAGGCATGACAATTTACGAAGCGATCATCAGTCACTTGGTCACCATTGATGTTTGTTATGCTGACAATACATCTGCGGCTGAGGCTTTCCTAAATAAAGGCTATGCGCTTGATTTGTCGCAGCTTCCATCATTGAAAACCATGGCGGATGCTATGTATGAACCGATTCGCAGTTTCGCTTATGTCAATGATTCGCTCGTGATGATCCCCTGCAATATTCGGCTGAACTATGTGATGGAGTATCGGAAGGCGGCACTGGCGGAGGCCGGACTGACCGTTGAAGACATTCCGCAGACATTCACAGCGTTATTGGAAATGATGATTGACTGGAGCCGGGAATATGGTGATCGACCAGAAGTTGTCCCTATTTTATTTGATGAAAGTCCGCACCGTGAATTGCTGCTGTATGCCTTGAATGCCTACATCACCAGCTACAAAAAGACCAGAGAAGAATTGACTTTTGACACGGAGGAGTTTCGCACCTTGTTGGATCAAGTACAGGAGGCAGCGCAAGCGAGTTTCGTGCAGACGGAGGATTACAATCCTGCGCGCCTTTTCATGCAGGTGGGTCGTACGGTGCCGGGAATTCATACCATTACATTTCCGCTGCGGGAAAACGAAACGCCCCGCTTTAACGGCAATATCTCAGGTTGGATGATTTACTCTGGAAGTCAGCATACCGAACTGGCGGCAGAATATATCGCCTATAGGATGTCGCTCCTGTCCGATGCCGAGAATATCCTGCTGTATGATGGGCAGTATGAACCTGTTGAACGTGACGACTTTCAGGAACAAATGAAAGATTGGGTGGAAAGACGATCCTTGCTGGAACATCAGTTATCGGTTGAAACGGATGAAGTTACGAAGCGAGACTTGGAGGATCAAATTCAAAAACTGACAGAGGATATCGAAAATCCGTCTGACGATTTACGGTATGAAATTACCGCTGCTGAGATTCGCTTTTATCAGCAGGATGTTATCCCAAACATGGGGATCACTTATCAGAACCAGATTACAGAGTCCTCTTCTACCGGCGCCTGGGCGCAGACATTGATCAAAC
>CAVKHY010000154.1:0-3256 GCA_963656345.1 bacterium
GGTCGTATTTGCTTCGCAAATCTCCACCCTTCCCTTGACTTCTCTCCGCTGCCCTATGTGTAACCTATGCTTGACACTCCTACATTGATTTCCGTGTGTGTCTCGCAACAGCCCTTGACCTTTGTGGAAAGAAATGATATACTTAATTGCAATAGCGCATTAAAGCATGTTGTTGCACGCCCTTTTTTAGTATGACTATGAGAGGGTGTGTTTTCATGATGTCACAAGAATAACGCATCCGTGGCATCGATACACTTCCGCTTTTTCAGGAGCTAAAGTTGATCCAGGAGGAATGATCATGAATCGCTACGACGTTATCATCATCGGTGCAGGCCCGGGCGGGATTTTTTCTGCTTACGAACTGGCTGCCCGTAAACCTTCCCTCAAGATTGCCGTGTTCGAAGCGGGTCATCCGCTGAACCGCCGCCATTGTCCGATTGACGGCGTAAAGGTGAAGTCCTGCGTAGGCTGCAAGAGTTGCTCCATCATGAGCGGATTTGGCGGCGCAGGTGCCTTCTCGGACGGTAAGTACAATATCACCAATGACTTCGGTGGTACGCTGTATGAATATATCGGAAAAAAACGTGCGCTGGAACTGATGCGGTATGTGGATGAAATCAATTTGCGTTACGGCGGTGAAGGCACTAAGCTTTACTCCACAGCCGGCACACGTTTCAAGACCCTTTGCATTCAGAACGACCTGCATCTACTGGATGCTTCCGTGCGCCACTTGGGTACGGACATCAACTACCTGGTGCTGGAAAACCTCTATGCAGAGCTGAAGGAGAAAGTGGATTTCTACTTTGAAACGCCTGTGCAGTCCATTGCCGTAACGGATGAAGGTTACACCGTGCATTGTGCCAGCGGTGACTTCGAGTGCAAGCAATGCATCATTTCCGTCGGCCGCAGCGGCAGCAAATGGATGGAACAGGTTTGCCACGAGCTGGAGATTCCCACCAAGTCCAACCGTGTAGATATCGGCGTGCGGGTTGAATTGCCTGCCGCTGTGTTTGCCCACCTGACGGACGAGCTGTATGAAAGTAAGATTGTCTATCGCACAGAAAAGTATGGTGACTTGGTGCGTACTTTCTGCATGAATCCCAAGGGCGCCGTTGTGAGCGAAAACACCAATGGTATCGTCACCGTAAACGGCCACAGCTATGAAGATCCTTCCCGGCAGACAGAAAATACAAACTTTGCATTGCTGGTTGCCAAGCATTTTTCCGAGCCTTTCAAGGATTCTAATGGTTATGGTGAAAGCATTGCACGGCTCAGCAACATGCTGGGCGGCGGTGTCATTGTCCAACGATTTGGCGACTTGATTCGCGGACGCCGTTCTACAGCCAGCCGCATCGAAGAAGCCTTTATCACGCCTACACTCAGTGCAACTCCCGGCGACCTGAGCCTTGTGCTGCCGAAGCGTATCCTGGACGGGATTATCGAAATGATCTATGCGCTGGATAAAGTTGCTCCCGGCACAGCAAATGAAGATACGCTGCTGTACGGTGTGGAAGTTAAGTTCTATAACATGGAAGTGCAGGTAAACGATAAGTTGGAAACACGCTATCCAGGGCTGTACATCATTGGCGATGGCAGTGGCATTACCCACTCCCTGTCTCATGCCTCTGCCAGTGGCGTTCATGTGGCGCGTGCCATCATTGATGCCGACGAAGCTGAAGTTCAGGCATAACAGGAAATGCAAACATATGCTTGACACAAGGCAGCTTGTGTGGTAAGCTTATTGGCGCAAAAGTAAACACCTTATCATGAGTGGCTGAGGGATGGGCCCGATGACGTCACGGCAACCGGCAGTTTGGCTGCTTGGTGCCAATTCCCACAGCGCGGCACACCCCATTATGAGCGCTGACAGATAAGGACGATCGAAAGATTGATTCCCGCCTGGTTCGTGTGCAGACCAGGCGGGTTTTTTGCGGCTCTGTATCCCAACAAAACGACTGAAAAGGAGCAGCAAGAAAATGAGAAGACTCTTTACCTCTGAATCCGTAACTGAAGGCCACCCCGACAAGGTGTGTGACCAGATCAGCGATGCCGTGCTGGATGCCATGTTGGCTCAGGATCCCAATGCCCGTGTAGCCTGCGAAACCTGTGCTACCACTGGCATGGTCATGGTCATGGGTGAAATTACCACAACGGCTCAGGTTTCCATTCCCGATGTAGTGCGAAATGTTGTGCGGGATATCGGCTATACTTCTGCCGATCTTTGCTTTGATGCTGACAGCTGTGCTGTGCTTACTGCCATTCATACGCAAAGTCCCGACATTGCCATGGGCGTGGACGATGCCATTGAAACTCGTGGATCCGCCGTGGAAGAAACCGGCGCCGGCGATCAGGGCATGATGTTTGGCTTTGCCTGTAATGAAACCCAGGAATACATGCCCATGCCTATCGCCCTTGCTCATCGTCTAACCCGTCGGCTTGCCCAGCTGCGGAAGGATGGCACGCTCCCCTACCTTCGTCCAGATGGCAAGAGCCAAGTTACTATTGTCTATGAAGATGGTCTTCCGGTGGCCGTGGACACGGTTGTTATTTCCACCCAGCACGCTCCTGACGTAAGTCAAGAGCAGCTTGCCAAGGATGTAAAGGAACAAGTGATTCGCGCTGTCATTCCCGCTGAATTGCTGACAGCAGAAACCAAGTACTTCATTAACCCTACCGGGCGCTTTGTGTTGGGCGGCCCTGCCGGTGACAGCGGACTTACCGGCCGTAAAATCATCGTGGATACGTACGGCGGATATGCTCCTCACGGCGGCGGCGCCTTCTCCGGCAAGGATCCAACCAAGGTTGACCGCAGTGCTGCCTATGCCGCTCGCCATGTGGCAAAGAACATTGTCGCAGCCGGATTGGCACGTCAATGCGAAATTCAGCTGGCTTATGCCATCGGCGTTGCACAGCCGGTGAGCCTGCTGGTGGATACGAAGGGCACCGGTGTCCTTGCTGATGACAAGCTTGCTTCAATTGTGGCTGAACTGTTTGATCTGCGTCCCGACGGAATCATCAAGCGTTTTGATCTTCGTCGGCCGATTTACCGTCAGACAGCTGCCTACGGTCATATGGGTCGCACGGATGTTGAACTGCCCTGGGAACGGCTTGACTACGTGGATGCACTGAAAGCTGCCGCCAGCCAGCAGTAACAGTCATAGAAAAACAGGAGGATGACTTTCTCGTCACCCTCCTGTTTTTATGTGCGCCCGGCGGCGCCCGTTTCTAAAGGGTGAAAGACCCGAATCCGCCCGGT
>CAVKHY010000155.1:0-3206 GCA_963656345.1 bacterium
GTTTAATCTTTACCCCCATTTAACCGTGCTGAGGAACTTGACGCTGGCGCCCATGAAACTCCATCATAAGCCAAAGGCGGAAGCGGAGGCATTGGCCTATCATTACCTGGATGTGGTGGGCTTGCGAGATAAAGCTCACGTCTACCCGACCACACTGTCCGGCGGTCAGCAGCAGCGGATCGCTATTGCCCGTGCCCTGTGCCAGGAAACGAAAATCATCCTCTTTGATGAGCCCACATCGGCACTGGATCCGGAAACGATTCAGGAAGTGCTGGACGTTATGATTCGGCTGGCCAAGGAGAAAATCACCATGGTGGTGGTGACCCACGAAATGGGCTTTGCCCGGCAGGTGGCGGATCGGGTAGTGTTCATGGCAGATGGCCAAATCATTGAGGAAGGCACACCGGAACACTTCTTCGAGCATCCGGAAAACGAACGGGTGAAGCAATTCCTTGGCAAGATCCTGCGAAAATAGGTTTCCCGTCCCTTTGGGGCAGAAACATAGAAATCACAAGTTTGAAGGAGGTCTTTTCCATGAAAAAGGTTTGGTGCCTGCTGATGACGCTGGTTTTGCTTGTGCTTAGTACTGCCGCCCTGGCAGAGGACGCAGATGTGCAGGCGATTAAGGATCGGGGCGTGCTGCGTGTTGGCGTGAAGAACGCTGTTGTGGGTTTCGGCTATCAGGACATGCTGACCGGTGAATACAGCGGCATGGAGATTGACATTGCGAACAAGCTGGCGGAAGAACTGGGCGTGGATGTGGAATTCACCACCGTGACCGCTGCAACCCGTACGGAACTGCTGGATTCCGGTGATATTGACTGTGTGCTGGCCACCTTTACCATCACGGCCGCACGGAAGGAAAACTGGGACTTCACCACGCCTTATTATACCGACTATGTTACCGTGCTGGTAGAAGATGCTTCCGGCATCAAGACGTTGGCAGATCTGGTTGGCAAGAAGGTGGGCGTTTCCTCCGGCTCTACTTCTGCACGGGCTGTGGTGGAAGCAATGATTGATGCAGGTTTGATCGACGGTGCAAATTTCGATCGGGACACTTTCGACCCTGCAACCTGGACGACTGGCGCATCCTTCCAGCAGTATGACGATTATCCTACCATTTCTACTGCACTGAGCGCAGGCGAAGTGGACGCTTTCTCCGTGGATAAGTCCATTCTGGCCATTTATAAGACGGAAGGCCGTTCCTTCATTGATGCACAGTTTGCGCCTCAGGAATACGGCGTGGCGACCAAGAAGGGCTCCGGTTTCTCTGCTTACGTGGAAGAGAAGATTACCGAGTGGCTTGCAGACGGCACCATTGCTGGTTTCATGGCGGCTAACGGCGTAGAGTAATCAGGCAGATGCAGAAGGCGATTCATCAGGGGAAAGTTTCTTGCTTCCCCTGATGAATCGTTCATGAAGTTGATGAAATGGGGGCTTGCACATGTCACTCTTCACACCGGAAGCATGGGCAAAGGTTTGGACATATCGCACCACGTTCCTGCTGGGGTTGGAGACGACTGTGCTGACCGCCCTATCCGGGATTCTGTTGGCTTTGGTTTTAGGCATGATTTTCGGGCTCATGGCCACGGGCAGATCGAAGCTGCTGCGGGGCATTGCCCGGGTTTATGTGGAGTTTATTCAAAATACGCCGGTTGTGCTGCAAATCTGTTTCCTGTACTATGCGCTTGCTTTTTCGGGGCACAGCATTGGCATCCTGCCGGCAGGCATCATTTCACTGGGCGTTTATCACGGAGCCTATATGGCGGAAGTTTTTCGGGCAGGTATCGAAGCGATCCCCAAGGGACAGTTCGAAGCCGCTCAAGCCCAAGGGTTTCACTACATGGAACAGATGATTTATATCATTTTGCCTCAAAGCGTGAAGGTGATTCTGCCTCCGATGGTCAATCAGGTCGTTAATTTGGTGAAGAATACTTCCTGCCTGTACATCATCGGCGGATCGGATTTAATTTCGCTGACGTACTCCTTTGTTACCGGCGCAAATACCGGCGGCGCCTATGGCCCTGCATACCTTGTGTGCGGTGTGCTCTTTTTTGTCATTTGTTTTCCTCTGTCACGGTTGGCCAGCACTTGGGAACAACGTCTTAAGCTTCGTGACAGAAGGACAGTGGTTCGCCCCAGCAGCGGAAGGACGGTGGCAGATTTATGACGGAATTGCAGGCTAGCTTTCAGATGATTTCTACCCCTGCCTTGATGCAATATCTGCTGCGGGGCGTAGTATTTACCTTGATGATTTCTCTGATAGCCGTTGTGCTGGGTATTTTGCTGGGTTCTGTGCTGGCATTGTTGCGGAACTACGGAACCCACGGAAAAGCGAGGATTTTTCGGCGCATTGCGATTATCTATATTGAAGTTTTTCGCAATACGCCCTTGCTGCTTTGGATTTTTATCTGCTTGGTATTTTGCCCGGTGCCGAAAATGTTCAGCCGGAAAATGTTCGGGCTGACCTCTGCGGCAGATGTGAAACTGCTCTTCAAGGCAGCAGTGGCATTGGTGCTTTTTACATCCTCTGTGATTGCGGAAATTATCCGCGGCGGGCTGAATTCCGTGGCAGAGGGACAGTTTGAAGCGGGACATGCTCAGGGCTTTAACACGGTACAGATCATGTGGTACATTGTCCTGCCTCAGGCCTTTCGGAATGTGATACCGACTTTGCTCAGCCAGGTCATTACGACCATTAAGGATTCCTCTTATCTGGCTAATGTGGCGGCCATTGAGTTGATGGCTCGAACCAAGCAGTTGATGAGCACTGCTTATCGTTACAACGAACTGGGCACCGTGAATGTGTCCGATGTGTTTGTCCTGTTTGGCCTTGCGGCGCTGATCTATTTTGTGATCAATTTTTCCCTGTCCTGCATTGTTCGTCGCATACAGAAGAAGACGCGCAAGACGGTAAAAGCGGCGGCATGAATCTGCCAATGGAATCGGAGGAATTGTCATGGAGCAATACGTGGTAACGATTTCTAGAGAGTTTGGCGCTTTAGGCCGCACTGTGGCACAGCGTCTGTCACAAATGCTTGGGGTGGAATTCTGGGATCGGGACATTGTGGAAGCTGCGGCCAAACGCATGGGTCAGAGTCTGACACTGATCAGCGACACGGAAGAACGTGCCAGCCGCAGTGCCGGATTTTTTCGGCATCGTCGTGAGAAGATGAATTTGACCAGCTACAGCATCAGTGACGAGG
>CAVKHY010000156.1:0-3200 GCA_963656345.1 bacterium
ATATATATGTGTGTATGTATATATCTAGTAGCTTACATAGAATATAAATGACAATCAATCACTCAACCAAAGGGAATGTGGCATCATCTGCCGCCTTCCCTGTTTTTGTGCGTTTCTTTTCCCTAAACGTCACGCACATGACGGAATGATAAAAAGCAAGGGTCGAGGTAGAATCTGTAAGATTATGGCAGCATCCTTCGCCCCTCATGGGCAAGACAAGTGAGGTGGTGAACCGTGCCGAGAGATGGAACCCCCAATCTCATCCCGATGAGCCAACGAAGCGAGGAAGAAGCAAAGAACATGGGAGCCAAGGGCGGCAAGAAATCCGGCGAGACCCGCCGCCGCCAGAGGGATGTGCGGAAGGCTTGGGAGCAGGTGTTAAAGGCACAGCCCCAGCTCAACGACAAGCTGGTGACCCAGCTGGAAGGGCTGGGCATCAAGGGCAAGGGGAAGAACGGGCGCAAGTATGATGTGCTGACCGTTTCCCTGGCTGCTCTGGGCAACAAGTGCATGGCAGGCGACATTCGAGCACTGCGCCTGATGCTGGAGATTCTGGGACAGGACAGCCGGAGCATGACCGCCCGGGAACAGATGGAAATGAAAACCGCCGCCGAGCCTGACCAGAACGACGCCTCCCCGGCTTATACGTCCTTCCTCCGAGCCTTGAATGAGAAAGCAGGTGACGCCTTTGACGATGACGACCTTGACGGCGAAGACGTCCCGGCAGGGCTTGACGATACGCCCAGCGGGGAATGATGGGGAACTGTTCAAGCCCTTCTCCAACCGGCAGCTGAAGGTGCTGACATGGTGGACGCCGGACAGCCCTTATAAGGACTATAACGGCATCATTGCGGACGGATCCATTCGTTCCGGCAAAACATTGTCCATGTCCCTGTCCTTCGTCATCTGGGCGATGGCCACCTTCAACGGCCAGAATTTTGCGATCTGCGGCAAGACCGTGGGCAGTCTCCACCGCAACGTGATTCGGGGGCTGCTGCCCATGCTCACTGCTCTGGGCTATGATGTGCATTTCCGGCGCACGGATGGCATGATTGTCATCACCAGAGGCAGCGCACAGAATTACTTTTACTGCTTCGGCGGCCGGGATGAATCCTCTCAAGACCTGATCCAGGGCATGACCCTGGCGGGCATCCTCTTCGACGAGGTAGCCCTCATGCCGGAGAGCTTTGTCAACCAGGGCACAGGCCGCTGCTCTGTGGCAGGGAGTAAGTTCTGGTTCAACTGCAACCCGGGCGGCCGCCTGCACTGGTTCAAGGTCAAGTGGATCAACCGCTACCGCCAATCAAGGCTCCTGTACCTGCATTTCACTATGGAGGACAACCTGTCGCTGTCCGAAGATGTGAAAGCCCGGTACCGCTCCATGTACACAGGCGTGTTTTATCGCCGGTACATCGAAGGCCTGTGGTGCGCTGCCGAGGGCATTATCTACGACTGCTTTGATAATGAGCTCAATTCCTTCAGCTGGCAGCCGGGGGATCCGCTTCCCTTCCTGCCGGGCAGGTCAAGGCACTACGTGGGCATCGACTACGGCACTACGAACCCTACCGTGTTCTTGGATGCATGGGACGATGGACAGACCTTTTGGATCATGCAGGAGTACTATCACGACAGCCGAGCCCTTCAGCGGCAGAAGACCGCCACCGAGTACGCCGAGGATCTGGATAAGTTCCTCCAAGGGGATCATTCCGCACGCATCATCGTTGACCCCTCTGCCGAGGCCTTCAAATTGGAGCTGCGGAATAAAGGCTACCGGCTCATCAATGCGGACAACGAGGTGCTGGAGGGCATCCGCTTTACCGCCGCCATGCTCCGTTCCCGGCGCATCAAGATTGAGCGGAACTGCACCAACATCCGCCGGGAGTTCGACTCCTACGTGTGGGATGAAAAAGCCGCTCAGCAGGGCACGGAACGGCCTGTGAAGGAGAATGACCACGCCATGGACGCCCTGCGATACATCATCAAGACCACTGTTAACAGAAGGAGGCTTGCCCAATGAGCAAACGATCCAGGAATGCCAGACGGCGCATAGCCGCTTCTGATCGCAAACCCCAAATCATCACCCAGGCACCAGCCAAAAGCGCCGCCCTGACGTCCAGGCTGACTATGGACATGCTGCTAAACCAGGCGGCACGCATGATGCCCGGGGAGAATCTGCTCAGCCAGAACCGCTATACCGCCGACCGCCTGACCCAGAACTTCGCCCTCATGGATAGCCTGTACCGCTCCGACTGGATCGTGAACAAGATCATCAACACCGTGCCGGAAGACATGACAAAGAACTGGATCAAGCTGACCTGTCAGGCAGACCCTGACCAGGACAACGAGCTGAAGCGTCAGGAGCGGAAGACTCACGTGAAGGCGCAGGTGCTGGAAGGTCTGAAGTGGGGACGGCTCTACGGCGGCGCTGCCGGGGTCATCGTCATTGACGGGCAGGAAGACATGCTGGATCAGCCGCTGGATCTGGACATGGTGGTGCCGGACAGCTTCCGGGGTATTCTCATTACCGACCGATGGAACGGGGTGTATCCCTCCGGGGAGATCGTCACCGATATGCGAGACCCGGACTTCGGGCTGCCCATGTATTACACCTTCGGGGCGGATCAGACCACCACCGCCCAGGGGGTGCAGGTGCATCACAGCCGGGTGCTGCGGTTCACCGGGAGAGCCCTGCCCTATATGGAGCGGCTCAGCGAAAGTTATTGGGGCATGAGCGAGGTCGAGCACGTGTATGAAGAGCTGAACAAGCGGAACACCGTCAGCGCCAACATTGCCCAGCTCATCTTCTCAGCCCATTTGAGGATCCTCAAGATGGAGGATCTAGGCCAGCTCCTTGCCATGGGGGACGAGCAGAGCCAAAGAGACCTGTACGCCACCCTCCACGCCCAAAACATGCTCATGAACAGCATGTCCCTTCAGGTCCTCAGCAAGGACGACGACTTCCAGACCTTCGACTATTCCTTTTCCGGCCTAAGCGACATTTACGAGCAGTTCATGATGGACATTGCCGGGGCAACGGAGATTCCCGCCACCAAACTGTTCGGACGTGCCCCCGCCGGCATGAACGCTACAGGGGAAAGTGACCTGCGGAACTACTACGACACCGTGCGGCAGAACCAAGAAGCTGTCCTTCGCCCCATTTTGGAAAAGCTGTACCCGGTGATTTGCCTCAGCGCATGGGG
>CAVKHY010000157.1:0-3128 GCA_963656345.1 bacterium
GCCGACTGCACGGCCTGGCTGCAAGGGCGGCCACCGCCCGATCCAATGCAAACCGATACTGACGAACCATGAGCCACTGGTCATAAGCCTCCAGGTCAATGGGTGTGCCTTC
Source organism: bacterium (assembly GCA_963656345.1). Taxonomy (GTDB): domain Bacteria; phylum Bacillota; class Clostridia; order Christensenellales; family Aristaeellaceae; genus CAKUFA01. Next base: position 113 of record CAVKHY010000157.1, read on the forward strand.
ATCCAACGGACGCTCCCGAAAGAGGGCAAGGGGCACCAAGATGGTTTCACTGCCATTGACCGTAACGCGGAATTTCCCACGTTCCCGCTTTACTTCGGTAATCACATCCATGCAGGCATCTCCTTTACCAAGGCATAGCGAAGCATGTCACGGTTCACCAAACCAAGGCGGCCGGTGCGCAGTTCACTGGCTCCCCCATTCAGGAAAATCACCTGATGCTCTTTGGTGAAGAAAGCTCCGTCCACACACCCATAGGCAAATCCCTGATGTCCCATGATAGGCATGTCCGGAAGTTCCGGCAGGGTAAAGCGAATCATTCCCAAGCCGTAGTCCATGCCGGGTGAAAGCTGGCCGTAGGACGCATGGGGCGACATCATCATCCGCAGCGTTTCCGGGCGCATCAGCTGACGATTTTCCACTGAACCCTCCTGCTGCAGGAAGGCAAGCAATTTGCTCAAGGATTCGCAGGTGGTGTACATAGCGCCTGCCGTGTGGCCGAAGTGACGCAAGGGGTCAGGCGCAGTCAGCGCTTTTTTCCCCAGCGATGTTATGCGCACATCCTCGCCTTTGCCACGCTGAACCACCCGACGAATAGGCATGATACGTCCTTCCGGCAAGGTGGATGCGTCCATGGTTGCATCCATACCAAGGGGTAGGAAAATCATCTCCTGCATCACCTGTGCAAGGGATTTTCCAGTCACTTGCTCCATGACGCAGCCCAGCAAACCAAATCCTAGGTTGCAATAAGCGAACTGCTCTCCCGGCAGGGAGCCACGTACTCCTTCTGCCTGAAGCACATCCTGATAGGGCAATCCATGATCCAAAGCGTATTGATACGCTGGCACATCCCGCAATCCCGAGGTGTGGCAAAGCAGCTGCCGAATGGTCACATCCTGCAGAGCCGCGATGCCTTGACTGTCCGGCAAATACTGACAAACCGGCGCATCCAACGAAAGAGCATCTGCTTCCCACAGTCGAAGAATGGTCAGTGACGTAGCCATTTTGGTAATGGAAGCCACCCGGTACAGGGTGTCCGCCTTCGCCATGTGTTGAATGTCGCCACCGACAGAAACGTGAACCTGTGCCTCCTGGTTTCCCTGCCGCATCAGCAGAGAAGAGCCCAGCACATGGTGCTTTATCAGGATTCGCTGATAATCCGGCAGATGGGTAAGGGGCACGCCGGTATGCGCTTCCTCCATCTTTTCCCTGGGCGTTGGTGCCAGTAAAGGCAGTGCAAGCCTGTATGCGGCATTTTTCATCAATCCTGTTGGCATGGGCACCTCCTGTTGGCAATGGGATAGAAGCAGCATCCGTCCGTCAACAGGGTGACAGTCAGCAGGATGCATAGCAGCAAGTCATTTTTCCACTCTGCAACGGCAGATAATGCCAAGTCCCGCCTTACCAGTAGGGAGAAGATGACCGAAAGCATCGGTAGCAGGGAAATAAGCCGTTTCTTAACGGATAAACCGCTGTCCAACGCCAGTATGACGGATACAGCTGCGGAGCCGAAGGCGATAATCATCCACACGACCTCATACCCTAGGAAAGCCTCATGGGGACGAGACAGCAGCAGGCTGGCCGCTAAGATGCACAATCCTGCGAGTCCGCCCGGAATCAATGCTTGGCGCTTTTTTTTGTGTTCCATTGCCCGCCACGCATACAGTCCGCAAACCAGAAGACACAGGCATACACTGAGCAGCTGACTGACCCTGGCGTTGCCTCCAGTGGTCATCAAGCTATCCAGCCTGAGGCCTTCCACAATCAGGCGACCGCCACCGTAAATGAGCAAATACCAAAAGAGGATATCACCGGAGCGCCGCATCTTTTTTCGTGTGCAGGCTATGGCCATGAAGCCCAGTAAATTCCACATGGACTCATAAAAGAAGGTAGCCATGTGCCAAACATAGGTGCCGTTTTCAGGAATCAGCACTGCGAAGGGGAAGAATTGAAGCGCTTCATTGGTAACCTCCAGCCCATAGGCCTCCATGTTGAAAAAATTTCCCCATCGGCCGATGGCCTGTGCCAGCAGCACACCTGGAGCCACCATATCCAGTAAGCGAAGGAGGGAAATATGCCGCCTACGGCTGAAGATAAAAGCTGCCAGTGCACCCCCGATAATCCCGCCATAGATGGCTAGTCCTCCGTTCCATATGGCAAAGATGCTCCATGGATGAGCTGCAAAAGTGTCCCATGCAAAAGCCACATAGTACAGCCGAGCACCGATGACGCCGCAGGGAATCAGCCACAATGCCAAATCCACCACAGTATCCTTGGGCAGACCCATTCTCTTTTCCTCATGCACGGCCCATAAAATGGCGGCGCAGATTCCCGACACAACCAACACGCTGTACCAAGGCAAAGAAGCAAAAATATATCGACTGGATGGCATAATCGTACCTCCCGTAAGATGTCTTGTTTATTATAAGGCACTGTCAAAGAAAGCGTCAATAAAAAAGAAAAAGCAGCCACGAGGGCTGCCTGAAAATCTGTCATGTGCTTATGACCACTTCAGCTTTGCGCCATGGCCATCCCGAGGAGTTCCAAAGAGAAGCACCAGCAGATCCACAAAAACGCCAATGCCGCACAGTCCCAGCGTAAACAAGTACAGGATGCCCATACCGACACGGCCGAGGTAAAATTTATGAAAGCCCAGACCGCCAAAAAACAGGCACAATAGAAGTGCCACCAGACGATTTTTCTCTGAAACGGGCTCCGTATGATAAATATGCGTTTCATGGTGGATGGTTTGAGGTTCCGGCTGGTACACGTTGACAATCACAGGCTGCTGCTGCCCCTGCTGCGCAGGAGCTTGCTGCTGCACAGGCGTCACATAACTGCCGCAATATTGGCAGCGATTGATGTCATCATAAATGCTGGCGCCACAATGAGGACACTTCACAAGCAATCACTCCTTATAGCTACATGATACCACATCGGCAATGGATTGACAATCGTTTCAATAAAGAAAACCCCTCGAAGAAGATCTTCGAGGGAAAAGGGATCCGGCGACGACCTA
>CAVKHY010000158.1:0-2933 GCA_963656345.1 bacterium
TGGTAAGGGTGTAGTCCAATTATCAGTGAAAAGAAACTTTCGGAGTTTCCTGTTTTAGACCCCTACCACATGGTAAGGGTGTAGTCCCTGAATGGCTGTATTGCCAAAGGCGGATTTGGTGTTTTAGACCCCTACCACATGGTAAGGGTGTAGTCCAGCATTTCAGCTGTGCCGAACAAATGGCTGGTGTTTTAGACCCCTACCACATGGTAAGGGTGTAGTCCTAAAGAAAGCCTGTTTTTATTACGTCCGAAGTTTTAGACCCCTACCACATGGTAAGGGTGTAGTCCCTCTGGGTGCTATGGGGCACCTCAAGAGGTTGATTTTATTATACTTTGCGGGCTTTCACTTGTCAACACATCCGTGACGTTTTTTCGAAATTTCAGCCGGTAAATCACGAAAAATGTCACGGATGTGAAGGCTGTTTAGAAGAAAATAAGGTCGTCCGCAAACACCTTCATGTTGAAACCATCGCCCGTCAGCGTCCGCATATTCTGAAATACCTGCAGGCTCATGGGAATCACCTGCACAATGCCTTCCGTCGGTGCAAGCTTCTGCACGGCAGCTACCTCGCCATCGGCTCCACTGGCGTTGCGCAGCAGCTTCACATACACAGACTCCTGCAAAGGAAGAAAGCCGCTTGCGATCAGCTTTTTGCGGAACTTCTGCGCATCTCGTCGTTGTTGGGGAGTCAGTGTAGGCAGGTCGTAAATAACCATCAGCACGCTTTTTCGGTCACGCAAAGCTGATCACTCCCAACTTTTTGCGCTCTCCCTGCATAACGTCCATGGCCTGCAGGATGAATAGATCCAGCGCATCGCCCAGCTTGTATTCCTTCCCATCCAGCCGGCAGGTGCACTGAAGCACGCCGATCAACTGCTGCCTGTACGGCCAATCCAATGGAAGCTCTGCGTTGGCAGCAACAATCGCATCCACCAGCGGACGGAAGGGCTCCATCAAGTCGCAGGAAAGATTCACATAGTTCAGCCGATTGCAATGGTGAATGCCCAGTGCTGTGTTGTATCCATGGGAGACAATGGCTCGGCTGACGGCGGTGTTCAGAATGGTGTAGCCGTAGTTCAGGGCGGCATTCACATCATCTACCGCATGGCGGACAAAATCATCCCCAAACAGCGCACGAAAATAGACTTTCGCTGCAGCACCTTCACGGTTGGTGCTGTCGCCTGGGCGCACCTGGGCGGCATAGCTGTCCACATCCTTGGCTGCGGCGTGTTCCACCTGACGCAGCAGTTCTGCCTGCATGGTGATTTTCTCCCGGACGATCTGCTTCCACAGTGCGTCTTTCCGCCGCTGTGTCCATGCCGCCTGATCCAGCAGATGTCCGGCACCTTCCAAGTGCCCGCCGATGGGAATCAGCTGCGCCGCCGGCTCATGACGGCGATCACATAGCACCACATTCACTCCATCCTCCGTCAGCCGCTGCAGCAGCGAAAAACTGACGCTGCCGGAAGGGTGCGCAACCATGACATCGCGCACCTGCTCCAGAGGGACAGTCCATTCCTGTTCCTCGCTCTTGATGATCAACTGATTGTCGCTCATTTCCAGCTCCTCATGCCGGTTAATGACCACGGTTCGCCAGCCTGATGCCATGGAAATACCTCCTTCGAAAAAAGCCGCCAACACGCAGGTTAGCGGCCTTGGGATATTGAGCAAAGCAGCAAGGATTATTCTGGCTTCACGGCATCCTTGCCTGCCTCCTTAGGTAGGTAATTGTTCCGGTCGAAAAGCTCCTTGATGGACAAGTTCTTGTACCGGGGCAGGTTGTAGGCAAAGGGCACGTTCAGCGCTTTCACCATATCCTTGCAATAGGTGTGGTGCTTCTCCACAAGCTCCATATACTTTAGCGATGCGGGCTTCACGTTTTTGATGTCAGGCTTGTCGTGTTCAATACCATAATGATACGAGTCGATGAGCGACCGCTGCATCAAATAGTGATACAGCTCGAAATAGGAATCGAAGTGGGAAATGTCGCCGATGTACTTGTCCGCATTCCGCACGGCATTCATGTGGTCAACACCGTTGCGGAATTCAACGATAAACACGGGATCGGCATTGGCGAAGTTTTGACGCATATAGTCGGTGGCACGCTTGTTCAGCACACCATCCTCCAGGACACGTCTTTTTGCAAATTCAGACAATAACTTCTTTCCTTCTCTCGCACCCATATCCTTAAACGTTGCCGAATCATACGTTACAGCATCCCGTTCCACACAGTGGAAGGCGAGGAAGTACCGGGAGTTGACGTACACCAGGTTCTTCACCAGCAGATACAGCACCGTCAGATACAGGCGGACGATAGCCTTCTTCCGCTCCTTCTCCATATTATCCGCAGCTGTTGCGTATCGGGCGTTGGTGCGGATCAATTCGAAGTCCGTGAAATCCACCTGCGCAATCATCTCCCGCAGCTCCTTGCGCATGCTGGGCGCGTATTTCATCTTGACGCCCTTGCAGCTGTTGTAGTAGCGGACAATCTGCGCATCAGGGATGTCCTTGAGCACGAAGTCAACGACCTTCTTATTCCGCACAAGCTTGCCCAGCTTCTTGGGATTGCCATAGCGCACAAGGTACTGGAACCGCCGGGACTCAATCACGTTATTGATGATGAAGTTGCGGAAACCGTTGTCCTTCTTGCTGTTAGGCAGTCGCTCGCCGCTGTCTTTGTCCAGCATGGTTGTGATGAGTTTGGTTAATTCCTCATCGCTGCCGTTGAAGCCCAGCAGATAGGCCGCATCATAGAACATGGCAGCCTTGGTGGCGGCATCTGCTTTGCTCATGCGGGCAAAGGCGTTGATGGTGCGCAGCTCCTTGGCGATGGTCTGACTGTTTGCGAACATCTTGAATTCCTTCTTGAATTCGCAGGACAGACCCCGTTCCTGAAGCACCTGCATAAAGCTGGCGATATTCTCAAACTT
>CAVKHY010000159.1:0-2653 GCA_963656345.1 bacterium
ATTGAAGACTACCCAGAGTTACACCTTGCAACTAAGTCTGACGGATATTTACACCACGGCTGTATACACGGTGACCATTCCCAGTGCCAACTATGTGCGAGTAGTAGACCGGGCAAAGAACTCTACCGGGTTCTACATGGCTCCGGAACACAACAATGCCGTAGAGATCAGCGGTACCTTGTATGTGAACGGGGAAAGCCTGGAGGAAATCATCAAGCGGGTGGCAGGTGTTGAATCATGATCCCGGTAAAGGAATTGCTGGAGCTGTTTCAGCAAATGAACAGGGAACACTGGAGCTATGTGTGGGGAAAGGCTGAGCAAGGGTGTGTGGACTGCTCCGGCGCCTTTGTATATGCCTATAAGAAATACGGCAAGAGTATTTATCACGGCAGTAACCGGATCGCACGGAAGTATGTGAAGAAATTATTGCCGATGTCCCAGGCGAAACCGGGCATGGCGGCTTTCAAAGGCCGCCAGCCCGGGGAAACCGGGTATGCATTGCCGGACAGTTACAAGAACGACAGTGACCAGACGGACTGGCATCACATTGGGCTGGTGGATGAGGACACGAATTATGTGCTAAACGCACAATCGACAACTACCGGGTTCCAGCGAAGCAAGATCACCAAAGGCTGGGATGCGGTAGGGTATTTAATTGATGTGGACTATGGCAGCGAAGCGACGTCAGGAGGTGAAAGCAGTATGGCAGCAGCATATGTAAAGGCAGTAAGCGGGGACAGCGTCAATCTGCGGAAGAAGTGCGACACGGCTTCCGAGCGGTTGGCAAAAGTTCCGGTGGGCACTTTGGTGCAGGCGGAAGACTTAGGCAACGGCTGGGCCAAGGTGGTGTATGGCAGTATCACCGGATACATGAAGACGGAATTTTTAGGGTCAAGCCCGGCGGAAAGCTCTTCAGAAGGAACGTCCTCTGCAAGCATTTACCCAAGCGACGTACAGACAGCACTTACAAAGGCGCAGGAGTTGGTAGACTATTTGCAAGGCATTCTAAATAGCAAAGGCTAAAGCCCATACCACAAAAAAGATGATTTGTCAAGGAGAAATTTTCTCCCTGTTCTGTAGTGGGTGTAATGGAAGAAGGAAGCTTAAGGTTTTTGAAGGAATGGAGGAATATCCTATGCAGTAAGAAGGTGATCCGTATGGGTCAAATCCAGGAATGGATTCTCAAGTATTGGGTGGAGGTGGCGCTGGGCGTTGTTTCAGGCGCATTGGCTGCTGCCTACCGGAACCTGAGTAAAAAAGTCAAGAAGCGGGCAGAGGAGGACAAAGCCAGCAAGGAAGCCATGCTGAGTCTGCTGGACGATCGAATGGGGCAGATGATGGAGTTATGCAAGAAGGCCGGGCATGTGACACGGGAACAGCTCCGCAGATACGAAAGGATGTACCGTGCCTACCATGCCTTAGGCGGCAACGGGGCGGTGACCATTGAGCATGAGCAATTCGCAAACATCCCCGTCGAAGACTAAGACGGAAACCAGCAAAAGGCTGGCCTATTGTACGCTGACTCTTTATGCGGTCAGCATCGGGTTATGCTTCCTCATCTTAATGCTATTCACCGATGCGGCAAGCTATGCGGTGGAACTGATGGGGGTCATTACCCCGGCATGCGTGGCTATATTGACCTGCTATTTCGGCAAGGCAGGGTTTGAAAACTACAACAAATACAAAAAAGCGGTATCCTCCACGGAAGAGGAGGAAGACAGTGAGAACGGGTAAGGAGTGAGTTTGAATGGATTGGTATTGGATTGTGTTATTAGTCGTTGGGTTCTTTGGTATCGCAGGACTGTTCGTCTATCTGGGTATCAACGGCAAGCTGAGCAAGAAGACCATGACCTTTATCTCCGGAATGATGTCGGCACTGACCCAGATCATGGATCAGATTGATGGATTCACAGAAAATGAATTGGTGCGGAACCTGAACATTGCCATGACCATGATTGACAAGGCAGTAAAGGCTGCAGAAAATGCCTGGTACAACGATGAAATTCAGGCAGAGGAACGGGAAGCTTATTGTATGGAACAGTTCAATGCAGCCGGAGTCACTCTGACGGATGCTCAGCTGTCCGTTATCAAGACGCTGATTGCTGCCAGCTGCGAAGAGCTGGGTCATAACAAGAAGACCAAGGCCGAGGGTTAACGCCCTTAAAATGTCATAAAAAAATAAGGGATTCCGCAGCCTTTGAGGGGCTGCGGAATCCTTCTCCTACCGCATTGGAAGCGTGCGGTGAGGAACGCTTCCGAAAAGCGGGAAAGGGGGGCATGGTATGCCTGTTATATCAACCAACGAAGCAGTGGCTATCGGCCTGAGAACCACCAGAAATACAAGCAGCCAGTGGGCAAACTGGACGACCGCCACGTATACTCATCGAATCAACTTTGGAACGACGATTCCGGCAGGGGCCATCGTGAATTCGGCGACGATTGAAATCACTGTTGCAGGGGAACCTGCGGCAGGTGCCTATTTTACAGCAGCAGGATCGTCTGTGCGAAGCAATGTTGGCACCAAGACGGTGAACGCAACGGTGGCTGCCGGATCCAGCTACTTTGACCTGGAATTTTCTTTCAAAGGAACGGGAACAACCTACAAAGTTGCCGTGCTGGACATTTCCAACATTGCCATGACGGTGGCATATAC
>CAVKHY010000160.1:0-2458 GCA_963656345.1 bacterium
CTTTCCGCTTTGTCATTGCGCTCCGGATCGTCACCCGGAAGTTGTAGGCATAAAAAATAGGCTTCGCCTATTCAGCTCCCCTGCCCCTCAATCTTGAGGGGCGAGGTTTCTTTTTTCTCAAATTTCCTGTATAATAGTAGCATGAACATTTTGCAAGAAATCTTTACCGACTACTATGAAGAAATTAAATATACTCTTCAGCCCAGAGATGCTGAGATGGAAAATATCGATAAGATGATCAACTGTGGTGATCCTTCCTTTGGTGGTGCCATGTATGGCTGTCCTCATTGCGGCAAGCTTAAATTTGTCCCATTCCGATGTCACAGCCGTTTCTGCCCTACCTGTGGAAACAAGTATTCCATGGAACGTACTACTTCCATGTCTTTAAAACTTGTTAATGTCCAGCACCGCCATTGCGTTTTTACCATTGATGAAAGCCTTCGTGACTTTTTCCTTGAAGACCGTACTCTGCTTGACTGCCTTTTCCATTCTGTTACCAGTGTAATCTCCCGTATGTTCTTCAAAATGAATAAATCCAGGAATTTCACTCCCGGCTTCATTATGGTACTTCACACTTTTGGCAGAGACCTTAAGTGGAATCCTCATATCCATTGCCTGATTTCAGAAGGTGGATACAGCGATGACGGATTCTGGCGCCATGTCAACCATTTTGATTATACCTATCTGCGGAATGCTTTCCGCACAGCTCTGCTTAATGAAATGGAACAAAAAATTGGCAAATCTTTCAAAAAGATCAAAGCAAAATGTTACGAAGAGCACCCAGAAGGTTTTTATGTGTACGCAAAGCCCAATAAATGTAACCCTAATACTGTCGTTAAATATATTGGCCGCTATCTTGGACGTCCGGTTATCGCCACTTCACGAATTGATAAATATGATGGTGAAATGGTTACATTCCACTACAATCGCCATGAGGATGATAAATATGTCGTGGAAACCATCCCTGCAATCGACTTTATCAAGCGTTTAATTCGCCACATACCCGAAAAACATTTTAAAATGATCCGATATGGCGGCATATACGCACGGCATCGTGAAATTGATAAAAAGCTTAACCGTGCTATTTCCAGGGAAAAGCATCATGTCTTCCGCAGTTTCAATCAATGGCGAAATGCCATACTTTCTGCCTTTGGTTACGATCCCCTGGAATGTCCTGATTGCAAACACAAAATGACATTTCTGGAACTTTATTACAATCATCAGCGTATTTCCCTCGAAGAACTTTACGAGAAAGCAATGTCCAAATCTCGTGGAAAGCGTTCATCTGCATGATTTTTTATGCTATACTCCTTTTAAAGGAGGCTGCTTACCATGAATTCAAACATCGAGGAACTACGCAAAAAATATATGAATAACCCACCCGAAGGAATGACTTCCGAGGACATTCGCCATATGAGCGGGGAAGCTCTTTTGGATATGGATTATTTCTTAAATGATGACGAACTGGATGACGGTTTTGGTGAAGAAGGTTTCTATATTTTCTAATCCAAAAATCGTCTATTCGTCGTGCCCGCCGCTGCGCGGGCTTTTTTTATTCAAGAGACCGCCTCCAGGCGGTCTTTCCTATAAGTTAAAAAATAGGCCGCCAATCAAAAGATTGACGACCTAAAAAGCGGTGCAAAAAGCTCACTTATTTAATTGTTAGAGTCTTGCCCACCTGGTTTCCGTTCCTGCCTGCTAATTTTCAGCAAGCTGGAAGGTGACCAAGTGGGCTGCTTTTATTTTGAAGGTTTTTTCAGCAGTAGCTTCTCCCCCCTGCTTCGCCACACGCCCCTCACACTGCCCCACTGTCGGCTTTTTCTTCCGAGGTGGGATTGTTTTGCGTTGGGGAACTTTCTTCCCGACACAGGGCAAACGTGGGGCTTACCGTTCCGTCCAGCACTCTGCCGTTTTCTATCGGCAGTGCCTCCTGAATTTGAAAGCTGACCAGCTTCTGTTCCGGGAACGGATTCCCGATCATGCGGTAAGATCTACGCTTGTTCCAGTGGGCATTTTTGTAAACCATCCGGACGAAGGCCACGCACTTGATTTCACAGCTGCTGAACTCATTCAGCTTTCCCACTCGGTGCGCACCGACATCCCCGGCTTTGCACGCCTGCACTGCAATCTGATTCATTTGGGGATTGTATAAAAAACGATAGTGTGACGGCCAACTGAGTGTCTCAAGTGTGCTGCGAAAAATCGTAATCCGGCCTTCATCAATGCTAAACGTCATTCCCAGAACTCCGGCGTGCCATATTTTCTGTTCCTGTTCTTTCAATCTGCTCACCTCCTAGATTTGGGCGCACTTCCCCCTTGGTGTCTTATTCCTGCTTTTAATCTGCACTGGTACCGGGGGCCTTCCCCGTCAGGATGCCCATTGACACATATCCGTCCATCTGCTTTAGGTAATGTAAGCACAAATGATTGCAAAGGCTGGTTTCACGCATGTGGTATT
>CAVKHY010000161.1:0-2350 GCA_963656345.1 bacterium
CCCCATGCGCTGAGGCAAATCACCGGGTACAGCTTTTCCAAAATGGGGCGAAGGATGGCACGATTGTGGAGGTGGACGGCTACTTTACCATTGACGGGAAGAAAGCCAAGTATCCTGGTGGCTTCGGCAATGCGGCAGAGGATTGCAACTGCCGCTGTGTAGCCCTGACCCGTGCCAAGTGGGCACTGGATCAGGAAGAGCTGGACACGATGCAGCAGCGGGCAGCGTTCTTCAAGCTGGATAAAACCGAAGGGCTGAAGGACTTTACAGAAAAGTACCTGAAGGCAGCCAAAGCAATGCAAACGGGTGGAAAATCGGAGTTTCCGGATGCCGCAGCACGGTATGATTACTTGAAAGCCAAGTTGAAAAAGAGTATCATTTAAGTGCAGCGGAAGCCCATGCGATTGCTTCGGAAAAATACGATTGGGCGGCCGAATTATTCAACATGCTAGGGGAAGAAGGTGAATCGGATGATCTTTTGTAAGCTGAAAGAAAAGCAAGAGGACAGAGCAATCTACCATGTCGGTTCACTTATCAGTGACATGTCGGGGGAAGTCATTTTTTTCAAAGGGGAGAAAGCCCCTGTTTTAAGCAAGCAGGCCGAGCGGTATCCCATTCTTGAAAATCGCATCATGCAGGTCTATATGAAGTATCGCGACGATTTAAGAAACGGCGTTTTCCCTGAAAAAATGGCTTACGAAATCGGTTGAGTACAACCTTTATACAATGTGCGGAAGCGCAGCACTGCCAAAAGATGAAGACAGTGCTTTTCTTATACCCAAACGTAGGAATCAGGAAAGGAGAAAGAATCATGATGTGCTGGACGTGTTGGAAGACCTGGCTGAAGGCGGCGGGCATCCGTGCCCTGAAGACGGTGGCACAGACGGCAGTGGCCACCATTGGCACCACGGCAGTGATGAACGAAGTGGATTGGGTGATGGTGGGCAGTGCTTCGGTGCTGGCGGGCATCCTGTCCCTGCTGACTTCCCTGGCTGGTCTGCCGGAATGCAAGGATGGGGAAGACACCACCCACGAAGGCAACACAAGCGGTGATGTGTGATGGCTGCCACGGTTCGTGTGCAGGATGTGATTGCCCTGTTCCGCAAAGCCTATGCGGAAAAATGGGGCTATATCTGGGGCGCATCCGGGCAAATCCACACCCAGGCGGCGCAGGATCAGGCAACCAGGGCGCAGACAAAGAAATATGGTCAGCAATGGGTCGGAAAGCGTGTGGCAGATTTTACTAGTGTAAAAAAGCCTTGCACTCTTAAGATAATTATAGCATGATATGGATCCGAAAAACGGAGTGTGCACGCAAATGTGCACGATTTGCACATTGTGCACGTGACTTTTTATGGATGGGGGGTAAAATAATGGCAAGAATCAATAAAAACAGACAGGAAGGAGGAACGGAAGCTACATCGGGCTATTGATTCGCATGAGCGTATGGAGAAATAAAGGAGGACTATGAAAGATGAAACGGTTCCGTAGTGTTTTTTTCACGGTGGTGTTTGTCCTTTTTGCAGTTAGTGCGCTTGCTGACAGCTCGGGAACGTGGAAGCAAGGCAACTACGTTGATAGCTACGGTAGTAAGACAGGCGAAAAATTTGTCTACACCGAAACCAAGGGAGTATTTCGAAACACTGTTACAAGAAATTCTGACCTTTCGGTTCAAATCATAGTGGATTACAGCGGTACTGAATTCTATCTGCTCGAATACGATAAGTTTGAGATGACGAATTATTTTGATAATCCTTCTTACACCATTCGTGTAAAGGATGGCAATGGCATTGAACATACGATGACTGGTGTACTGTCGGAAGAGGTTGGAAGAATACATATAAGTAGCGAATACCGTAATGAAATGATGGAAATTTTTAAGGCAGGAGGCGATATCTATTTTTCGATACAAGATGATCATATGACAAGCACATCGTATACCTTTGCCATTTTAAACTCGAGTGGATTTTTCACACAGTGGAGGCTGGCGGTAGGTCTGCCTATTGGCTATGCGTCGTCGGTGCATGAGGGCATTGTTGCTGTCACCAGCAACGGGAAAATGGGTGCTATTGATATTCAAGGCAATGTAATCATTCCTTGTGAATATGATATCGTGGACGATTGTTCCGGTGGTATGCTGAGGGTGTACAATGGTACTTACACTGAATCTGAAGGAGGCATTCGCACTATCACTGAGGGCTGCAAGGGAAAATGGGGATTTGTGAACAAGGATGGTGAGCTGGCAGTTCCACTCACGTATGATAGTGCATGGGATTTCAGCTGCGGACGCACTTTTGTGGAGAAAAACGGAAAATGGGGCTGCATTGATACAACGGGTACGGTCGTTATC
>CAVKHY010000162.1:0-2327 GCA_963656345.1 bacterium
GTGCCATCACGGACATTACCGTTGACGCCAGCGGCGAAACTGCGGGCTTCGGTCAGCGCACCATGGAAGATAAGGACTTCCTTGCCCAGTTCATCGGCAAAAAGCTGCCCCTGACCCTGGGTGAAGACGTGGATGCTCTCAGCGGCGCAACCCTGACTTCTACTGCCATCGTGGAAGCACTGAACAGCTTGGTGAAGTAAGCACAACCCCAAAGGAGACCGTCATGATTCGGTCTCCTTTTTTGATTCAGTATAGGAGGGAAATGACATGGAACGCTTTGCTTGGATGGGACGCATTAAGCCCGGCATGCAGCAGGAGTATAAGCGGCGGCACGACGCCATCTGGCCGGAAATGGTGGAAGTGCTGAAAGCAGCCGGTATCCGCAACTACACCATCTGGTCGGATGGTGATCGGCTTTTCGGCTACTATGAATGCGAAAAAGGCATTGCCTTTGCGGAAAAGACCCAGGCGGAAAGTCCTGTGGTGGATCGGTGGAACGAATACATGCAGGATGTGCTGGAGCTGGAAATGGATCCTGTTACCGGTGCACAGCCTAAGCTGGAGCAAATGTTCTTTCTGGAGTAACCCCTTGCGAAATAGGCTAAGATATGGCAGAATAGAAGGGCAATAGATCCGAGGAGGAAACGATATGTCGGAGACGCAGAAGATCGTCATTCTGGACTTTGGCGGCCAGTATACCCAGCTGATTGCGCGGCGGGTGCGTGAGTGCAAGGTGTATTCCGAGGTGCTTCCCTACCATGCATCGGCAGAGCAGATTCGAGCCATTCATCCTCTGGGCGTGATTCTCAGCGGCGGCCCTGCCAGTGTCCTGGCAGAGGATGCACCCCAGTGCGACCCGGCGGTGTACACCCTGGGTGTACCGGTGCTGGGCATTTGCTACGGCATGCAGCTGACGGCCCATCTGCTGGGGGGCAAAGTGGAAGCTGCCAAACAGCGGGAGTATGGCCGCATCGCCGTTACCATGGACGACAAGGCTACCATCCTGAAGGGCATGTCTGATACGTCCAGCAACTGGATGAGTCACACCTATCAGGTGAAGGTGTGCCCGGAGGGCTTCCATCCCATTGCCCATACGGAAAATTGCCCCATTGCCGCCATGGCGGATGATGCGCGGCATATTTACGGTGTTCAGTTCCACCCGGAAGTGACCCACTCCGACGAGGGACGGACGATTATCAGCAACTTCCTGCACATTTGCGGCTGCGCCGGCGACTGGACCATGGCGGCTTATGCTCAGACGGCTATTGCCCGCATCCGGGAAACTGTTGGTGAAAAGGGCACCGTGCTGCTGGCACTTTCCGGCGGCGTGGATTCCTCTGTGGCGGCGGCACTGATTTACAAAGCCATCGGCGATCGACTGACCTGTGTGTATGTGGATCACGGCTTTATGCGCCAGGGGGAGAGCGAGCAGGTCACGGAAGTGTTCAGCAAGCTGTTCCCAGTGCGGTTCATTCCCGTGGATGCCTCCAAGGAGTTCTTTGCCGACCTGGTGGGTGTGACCGATCCCGAACAGAAGCGGAAAATTATCGGTCGGGATTTCATTCGTGTGTTTAAGCATGAAGCGGAAAAACTGGGCAAGCTGGACTACTTTGCCCAGGGCACCATTTATCCTGACGTGATTGAAAGCGGTCAGGCTACCGGTGCCGCTGTGATTAAGAGCCACCACAATGTGGGCGGTCTTCCCAAGGAGCTGGGCTTTACCGAGCTGATTGAGCCCCTGCGGATGCTCTTCAAGGATGAGGTTCGTGCGCTTGGCGAAACCTTGGGTCTGCCGCATGATCTGGTGTGGCGTCAGCCCTTCCCAGGCCCCGGCTTGGCCATTCGCGTCATGGGTGCCGTGGATCCTGAAAAGGTGGCCATTGTTCGTGCATCCGATGCCATTCTTCGTGAGGAAATCAAGCGTGCCGGCTTGGATGGGGACATTCATCAGTACTTTACCGTGCTGACCGGCGTCCGCAGCGTGGGCGTCATGGGGGATGAACGAACCTATGATTACACCGTTGCCCTCCGTGCCGTAACCACTGACGATTTCATGACGGCTGACTGGGCACGGATTCCTTACGATGTAGTTCGCATCATTTCTGCCCGCATTGTCAACGAGGTCAAACATGTCAACCGGGTGGTGCTGGATGTAACCACCAAGCCCCCGGCCAGTATTGAATGGGAATAATCAAAAAAAGCGAGCTGTCTGATTTCATCGAGAAGTCAGGTAGCTCATTTTTCTACTTCAGCGGCATAAAGACAGAGCAGTTTTCTATTGATTTGCTGCAGGGTGCAGGCAATGTCCCCTTCTAAATATCTTGTAT
>CAVKHY010000163.1:0-2176 GCA_963656345.1 bacterium
ACCCTGGACGAGTCTTATTACGGCCATCCCGGAGCGTTTTCAGATTGTTGACCAGGGCGGTACCGACCATGCCGGCGGCACCGGTGATGAGGATGTTCATGGCAATAACCTCGCTTAGTACTGCTTGATGCCCTTCAGCGCATCCTGCACGTAATCCGTGGTCAGGATCTTCTGTACCGTGCCGTCTACGTCCAGACGAGTTGTGTTGTGACTGGTGTAGCTTTCGTCTGCCATGGTGTGTACTTCGCCCTGTACCACAAACTTGTCATAGTTCAGATCCCGGTTATCGGCAGCAACACGGAAATACTGCCCCATGTCCTCACTGCGGAGACGTTCTTCACGGGTCATGAGGGTTTCATACAGCTTCTCGCCATGGCGGGTGCCGATAATGTTTGTCCCTGTATCACCAAAAAGTCGCTGTACAGCCTTGGCAAGATCCCCAATGGTGGAGGCGTCCGCTTTTTGGATGAACAGGTCGCCTGGATTCGCATGCTGGAAAGCAAACATCACCAGTTCCACTGCTTCATCCAAATTCATGAGGAATCGAGTCATGTTGGGGTCAGTGATGGTGATGGGCAAGCCGGCCTTAATCTGATCAATGAACAACGGAATAACGCTGCCTCTGCTGCACATGACATTGCCGTAGCGTGTGCAGCAGATGGTGGTGCCGCCACGTTCTGCGGCCACACGGGCGTTGGCATAGATCACATGCTCCATCATGGCCTTGGAGATACCCATGGCGTTGATAGGATAGGCGGCCTTGTCGGTAGACAAGCAGACTACCCGCTTGACGCCTGCGTCAATGGCAGCATGGAGCACGTTGTCCGTGCCGATGATGTTGGTCTGCACAGCCTGCATGGGGAAGAACTCGCAGCTTGGCACCTGCTTGAGTGCTGCTGCATGAAAGACATAATCCACACCCGGCATGGCATCCTTAATTGACTGGGGATTCCGCACGTCGCCGATGTAGAACTTGACCTTCTTGGCATGCTCAGGATGTTTTTGCTGCAACTCATGCCGCATATCGTCCTGCTTCTTCTCATCGCGGGAGAAGATGCGAATCTCCTTCAGGTCGGAATCAAGAAAGTGCTTCAGGACAGTCGAGCCGAAAGAGCCGGTGCCGCCGGTGATCATGAGGGTTGCGTTGGTAAATGAGGACATGGGATGCTCTCCTTTGTGCTCAGTCAATTTTGCTTTTCTGGACATCTTTTTCTACATCGAAAGAAATTGACACAGGACGATGAGTCCTGCGTTTTTCAACGGGTGGCAGTTGCATAAAATCATCGCCATAAATACGGCGCAAATAATATTCAGGATTGGCTGGACAACGGTATAACCGCCCCTCAAATTCCAGTAGGCTTGTTGGTTCAAAAACTTCCTTTGGCATAGTTTCTTTTTCCATATCATATTGCCCACCGAAGCTAACATAGAATTTACCGCCTTTACCATTGTCATGCTGCATCAGACGATCCTGCCAATGTGCAAGCGTTTTGATAGAAAAGGGCGAAAACAAGGCAGTATAAATTTTGCGCTTTCCGTTGACAGGAAGGTTTAATCCTCGTTTCTGATAAATCACGATGTTGAGCGCTCGAATCACCTTGGTCCTGAATCGTTTTTCAGCTGAGGAAACACATAATGCGTCATCCATTGGAAAAATGTCCACGTAGATTCCTTTAGGCACATCAAGGTGTGCAATATTCTGCTCATTAAAAAGAGTATTCTTCTTGCGCACCTTGGGGAAATTCAACCAGTAAGTTGGATCCGTCTCATGACCATGGAAATAGTATTGCTCCTGCAAAGCACCATGCGTGCACAGATTACTAAATTTCGCATAAGAACTTCTGGGCATGACCACATCAATGTCGTCATCCCATGGGATGAAACCATGATGCCGATATGCACCCAAAAGCGTTCCGCCTATCAACATATAGGTTAACTGATTTTCATCGCATATGCGAACGATTTCATTGAGAATCTCTAATTCTGTTTTCTGCAGTTCGGGTAAATAATCTGGTCTATCACATACCATTGCTGCTTCTTGCTTTTTATCCATCTCCTATGTTACTCTCCCCACACCTTTATCATTTTCCTGTACATTTCCGCCAGTCCAACCTTCGGCATCCACCCCAACCCCTGCATTTTCGATGCATTCAGCCGCAGCTTGGTGTCTGCCGCA
>CAVKHY010000164.1:0-2130 GCA_963656345.1 bacterium
GGAGACAGCAAGCCGGAGGCACGCAGAGGACTGGAAGCGTTGGATAACGATTAACGGAAAAAACAGCATCCCCTGGTGAAGCACTATGCCTCATCAGGGGATGCTTGCTTATAAGAACATGCTGGCAATGGTCACACCAATGACATAAACCAGATAAACAACGATCATGGGCTTGTGCCGCATGACCAGCGCCAAGTATTCCCGTAGGGAAGCGGCAGGCACATAGTAGAGGGCGGTCTTGCCGCCGATTCCCTGTGCATCCATTTTCAATTCTCGTGCCAGGAGCACAGCACGCAACACATGGTAATCACTGGTGGCAATGATGCACTGGGTTCCCTTTCCCTCTTTTTCCATGATGGCGTTGGAGAAGAGCAGGTTTTCACGGGTGTTGGTGGAGCGATTTTCCTCGATGATCTTTTCCTCCGGAATGCCCTGAGACAGCAGGTATTGCTTCATGGCGGCTGCTTCGGAGATGACCTCGTTCTTTCCCTGTCCGCCGGAGACAATGAAGCGTGCCTGCTTATTTCCTTGCTCATACCAACGGATTGCCGCATCCAGCCGCCCTTTCAGCAGGGGCGTTACGGTTCCATCTTTACGGATGCCGCAGCCCAGCACAACGACGTAAGGACAGTTAGTGGGTTTTTTCAATCGGCGGTAAGTGAAGGAGTAAAGCACGAATCCGCCGAGAGCCAAAGGCACGTACAGCACAATGTTCATCAAAAACACTTGCAGCGTTACTTCCATGAAGTTGCCTGAGGCACCGCTGAAGCAGTCCATATACCAGGCATAATCACCGACCAGGATGAACAGGCTCCACACGATGGGCTGCAGGTGCGTCAGGGAAAAACCCTCGCGCTTCAGCACCAGAACGCCGTCCACCATAAGGAGTAGGCTGGTGGCCAGTAGGCTGAAG
Source organism: bacterium (assembly GCA_963656345.1). Classification (GTDB taxonomy): domain Bacteria; phylum Bacillota; class Clostridia; order Christensenellales; family Aristaeellaceae; genus CAKUFA01. The sequence goes on from CAVKHY010000164.1 coordinate 914, forward strand.
AGGATGAAAAACACGAAGATCATGCCGATGGTCATGCCCACGGTTTCCGGAGCGATTAGGAAGCCAATGTACAGCACGGTGAATGCACCGTGATACAGGGCAAGCTCCAACAGGAAGCCGTTGATCATCCGCCGCGGCTCTTTGTGAATCAGCAACTGTGCCAGAATCAGGCAGAGCAGGGTGGCCAAAGCATGAATAAGCAAATTCAGGGATGAATTATCCATCGGAGAGCCCCTTTCAAAAAACCGTTCTCATCATGATAGCACATTTGACAAAGAAATGCTACCTTGCTGCAAAGGAAAAATGACATTTGGGATTGACATCAGGCAGCATGTATGATATGATTTTATTAGGAATTAGTCCTATTAACGTGATAATGAATGAAAGGATGTACGACGATGGAGAAGAGCACCAAGTACGCCGGGACCCAGACGGAGAAGAATTTGTGGGAAGCCTTTGCCGGAGAATCCCAAGCACGGAACAAGTACACCTACTTTGCATCTGTAGCGAAGAAGCAGGGGTTTGAGCAGATTGCCGCCCTGTTCCTGAAGACGGCAGAGAACGAGAAGGAACATGCCAAGCTGTGGTTCAAGGAGCTGCAGGGCATTGGCGACACGGCCGAGAATCTGGCTGCTGCTGCTGAAGGTGAGAACTACGAGTGGACGGACATGTACGAAGGCTTTGCGAAGACGGCTGAGGAAGAAGGCTTCCCGGAACTGGCCAAGCGTTTCCGCTTGGTTGCTGCGGTAGAGAAGCATCATGAGGAACGGTATCGCGCCCTGCTGCATAACGTTGAAACAGCGGAGGTCTTTGCCAAGAGCCAGGTAAAAGTGTGGGAGTGCCGCAACTGCGGTCATATCGTAGTTGGTGAAAAGGCACCTGCTGTGTGCCCTACCTGCAATCATCCCCAAAGCTATTTTGAAATCCACGAGGAGAATTACTGACAAGAATCTTTGTGATTCGAAAGCCCCGCGTCAACTTGCTGTAGGCTGTATGGCCGGTTGATTGTAAAATGAAGTTGGACACTTAAAAGAAAAATCTTTTTTTGACCGCCTCTCAGAAACAAAAAACATCTACCACATCACGAGGATGTAGTAGGTGCTGAAAACAAGAAAAGCCCGCTGACCGAAATCAGCGGGCTAAATTAATGTGAAATTGCCGGAAGCTATCTGAACCTATCTGCCATCGCAGAATTTTCATCGCATTTTTGGCGTAAG
>CAVKHY010000165.1:0-2119 GCA_963656345.1 bacterium
GAGTATAACGGGACACGTAAAGGGAAAGATAGGTAATGCTCGCAATAGATAGATGACGACTATTCGAGAAACGCACAAATTGCAATAACAGGTTACAGAAAAGACATGATGAAAGAATGAAATCATTCCCAAAGGAGGAGGTATTGAAAGTGCAGAGTGCACTTGAAAGACGACAGGCTATGCTGGAATTGCTATCTGATCGAAGAAAAGAAACAGTAGCCAACCTTATGACAGAATTCAACGTTAGCCGTTGCACTGTACTTCGAGACATCCAGATCCTTGGTTGTTCGGTACCAATCTATACGGTACAGGGAAACGGAGGCGGCATTCGTGTTGCAAATGGATACTACTATGGCTGCAGATATTTACACAAAGAACAGGAAGCTCTTCTACGCAAGCTCTTGCCTGAACTACAACCTGGTGATCAGAAAATATTGCAGAGCATCCTGACCAGCTTTGAAATGCTGAAAGTTCCAATTCACGACTAATGTGTAGCATTTTGGACATAGGGCACATACCGGCGTGGACAAGAGAAGCGGCTTGCTGCATACGATAAAGACAACATCGGTAAACGAACACGATGTCACGGTTACTTTCAATCTGCTCACTGGAAAAGAGAAACGGGTTTATGGTAACAGCAGCTATTTAGGTACAGACAAACGTCCGGTAGCCAAGATAAAAAACATCCATGGCAAACGCATACAGTACAAAATCAATCGGCGTCCAAGCTAAAAAACAACTCTGCTCGTTCAAAATCCCGAATCAAGCGCCGTAAACGCGAGAAGTCATTTGTTCGTGCAAAAGTAGAATATGGCTTTGCGGTCGTGAAACTGCAACTTTGGTTCCGACAAACGCAATACCGAGGCTTGCTAGAGCAACTCGCAAAAATGGATATGATATTCGCACTAGCAAAGTTGAGTCTGACTGACAGACCCTACTTAGCAGCTTAAGTCAGAGCATTTTCGCAAGGAAATCTGGAGATGCATCTGGCTGTTCTGAAGGCTGGATGTTTTCTTTCTTGCCTTTTTCGTCACGCTGAACATTTTTGCGGTGTTTCCTTATCTTTATCGATCGTTGTACTTATACCCATCTGTTATCTTCCGATAGTTGCTGCCGGCACAATATCCCTCAGCAGCCTTTTCCCTTCCTTTGTCCGGAAAAGCTTTTCCTCCGCCGTGTCTACCGCATGGGCGGACATGCTGCCTTCTACCATGTTCACCAGGAAGTCGGCTTCCAGCAGGATCTGCCAGTCCAGGCCTTCCACGTTGACGGTGGTGTGGTGATGACCGATCAGGAAGCATACCCGCTGAATGACATTTTCCTCAAAGCCCAGGGTGCGGAGCATAGGCTCGGCTTCAATGGGGCCAAGCTCCTCCTGGTGCTTGCCGATGCAGTCGCCGTACTTGGCTTCGGAGGGATGAATGCCGATGTCGTGAGTAATGGCGGCAGCCTCCAGCACGAAGAGGGTGTGATCGTCCAGGCCTTCGGCAATGCCGATTTGCCGGGCAAAGTTGTGTACCTTCACAAAATGATGGATACGCAGCGCATCCCCGGCGTCAAAGGCGCACATGGCGTCCATCAGTTTTGCCAGCATTTCGCGGTGGCGGAGGGCGGCGTACCGTTCACGGGTGAGGCGCAGATGCACCATGCCTTTCTCCTGCCGGGGGACGACAAAGCCTTCCTGCTTGTGGATAGTTAGGGCAGCATGGCGGCTTTCTTCAAAGGTGTTCAGCAGCTCGGTGATTTCTTTGTGACGGAAAGCTTCATCCACCAGCAGACGCAGCCCTTCACGGCCGTATCCCTTGCCTCGGTAATCAGCATGAATCACGATGCCCATGCCCACACCGTAGCCATGCCAGCTGGCTTCACCTACGGGGGTTCCCTCTTCGTTGACTAAATAGAAGCAGCCGCATTCGGGAAAGTTGGACTTCTGTAATTCCAACCAGGCATCCCACTCCATTTCAGGGAAGGCAATGCACCCGTCCGGCGGCGCCCAATGGGCATTATAAGCCATGGTTCTGGGATCATTCAGCAGGGACTGACGAAAGGGCATCCATTCGATGGAAGCAGGGCGAAGAGTCAACATAGGCGCACCTCCTAAGCGGCAGAACAGCAGCAT
>CAVKHY010000166.1:0-2043 GCA_963656345.1 bacterium
GGGGCGGCTTTTGTGCCCAAAGCCCCCCTCCCGTACCCACCCCCGAAAAGCAGCTGGGATTCAGAGAAGGATGTTCCTTCGTATGAAGGTTGACTTCTGTTGCAAGAAAAGAATTTTTTTCTGCAATGCCCATAACCTTGCTTGTAAGGCGACCGCCGAAGAGGTGCAGGGGGGGGACGGTCAAGCCCCCTGCAAACAACTCTTTGAAATGACTGATTCTTTTCAAGATGGTTTTCGGGGAGAGCGCGAGAGGGAGCTTTTGGCACAAAAGCTGCCCTCTCGCAAAACCTCTCGGTTTGCGCAAATGCGTTTTTTTCCTTGTGTTTTTCCATGGAATGTGCTATGATGTAAAGGCTGATACTCAAGGAGGTTTTACACATGACCGTTTTGAACGTGATTCTTTCTGTGGTGCTGATTCTGGCGGCACTGTTTATGATCGTTACCGTACTGCTGCAGAGCAGCAAGGACGACGGCCTGGGCGCACTGGGCGGCAAGGCTGATACCTACTTCGGCAAGAACAAGGCCAAGACTGTGGAAGCCAAGCTGGCACTGGGCACCAAGATCAGCGCAGCCGTGTTTGTGCTGGTGAGCCTGGTCATGCTGATCATCGACTGATCGGCTCGTGACGTGATTTTTCAAAAGGCTGCTCCGCTTGGGCGGGGACGGCCTTTTTCTCGTACAGGGGAAGCGATAAGGCGGAAACTTTCTTTCTCTACCGGCAGGAAAGCCGGGGAAAAAAGCGAATCTATCCCGACAAAGGGACATTTCCCCGAAATGAGAAAGGCAGGTTTTGAACCATGCAATATGTTTATGCCCATCGGGGCGCCTCCGGCTATGCGCCGGAAAACACCCTCCGCGCCTTTGACCTGGCGGCGGATATGCATGCCGACGGCGTGGAGCTGGATGTGCAGCTGACCCGTGACCGTCAGCTGGTGGTCATCCATGACGAAACCATCGACCGGGTCACCGACGGCACCGGCTTTGTGGCGGATTACACCCTGGAAGAGCTGCGGAAGCATCCCGTGACCATGCACACCCCCGGGGTCAGCGAGCCTATTCCCCTGCTGAAGGACGTGCTGGCGCTGCTGAAGCGCCGGGGGCTGAAGGTGAACATTGAGCTGAAGAATTCCGACAATTTCTATCCCGGCATGGAGGAGATCTGCCTGGAGCAGGTCGCTGCCGCCGGCATGGAAAAGGACACCCTGTATTCCTCCTTCAACCATTACAGCCTGCTGCACGTGAAGGAACTGGCGCCGGACGCCCCCTGCGGCCTGCTGTACCACGCCACCCTGGTGGAGCCCTGGCGGTACGCCGCTTCCCTGGGGGTGAACGCCCTGCATCCTCACTTCACGGAGCTGTACATTGAGGATGAAGTGAAGAAGTCCCACGCCCTGCACATTGAGGTGAACCCCTGGACGGTGAACACCGAGGAGGAGCTGAAGCGGATGATCGCCGCCGGTGCGGACAGGATCATTACCAATTATCCTGATCGGGCAAGAAAGCTGCTGGATGCAGCAAAATAAAGGAAACTCCTGGAAGCAGAAAAATGCTTCCGGGAGTTTTTTCAGAAAATGATTTTTTCTTAATCAACAACACACAATATCTTCATCCGAAGGGGGCAGCAAAGGGGTGCAGGGGGCGATCGCAAAGCCCCTGCGACACCACAAATTCATGATGCAAGGATTCTCCTTCCTTGCTCGAAATAAGATTGTGCTTATTTCAAGGGGGCTTTCCGGTTGCCCCCTTGCCCCCTTCGGGCATCCTTCTTTTGGGGTTACCTGATGCTTACTGTTTGTGCTTATTCCAAGGGGCTTTCCGGTCGCCCCTTGGAACCCTTCGGGCATCCTTCTTTTGGGGCTATCTGTTGCTTGTTGTTTGCACTTATTCAAGGGGGCTTTCCGATCGCCCCCTTGACCCCTTCGGGGGCACCCTACTACTAGGGTTTACAATTTCTTTTTTGTTCGTGTCTATTCCAGAGGGCTTTCCGATCGTTCCGCAACCTCAATCGTCGCGGCTTACAGCCGCTCGTTTCGGTTGATGCGT
>CAVKHY010000167.1:0-2008 GCA_963656345.1 bacterium
CTTTTGATGGCCAGCTCATGATTCACCAAAGGTTTTAACGGGCGAGACTTATCATCGCCGTCATTTTTATAGTACAGCGTTAAATAGTCTACGTAAGCAGCTAAATCGCTCTGAGAAACGGTAGCCAGGTCTTCATCCTGAAAAAGATACAATGGCTTGTGGGAGAAGGCCACACGTTCAGATTGCAAGAAATGAAAGAACGTGCGCAGATCCATGGCATAGGCCAGTCGAGTAAATGTGCCGGTGGTTACGGTAATTGCAGAAATAAAATCATAGCAAGCAGGCGGCAGATCCCGGCAGATTTCACGAATTTGAACGATTCTTGCTGCATCGACCTGATCTCGATAAGAAAAGTCGGCCATTTACTGAATCCACCTTCCTTTTTATGCTAACTATTCGTGAAACTAAGGTTTAGCGAATAGTTATAAGAATTCAAACCTTCAAACCACCATCATCCCCTGCACCGATTTGGATACTTGTGCAGAGGGTAAAATGGTTTATTTTTGCTCTTTATCACCGGTGCTATTGATCCGTCGATACTCTTCAATGGCTCCCGTGGCTAAAGCATCACAGCGATTGTTTTCGGGATGATCCGCATGCCCCTTGACTTTGATAAAAGTGACATGATGTTTCCTGGTCTGTGCCAGCAGAATAAGCCACAGATCCTTATTTTCTACAGGTGCACCAGTGGAAGTTTTCCATCCCCTTTTGACCCAGCTGTCCAGCCAATGGTCATTGAAAGCCTGCACCAAATAATTACTGTCCGAGTAAAGTTTCACATTGCAAGGCTCTTTCAGCGCGCCTAATGCACTGATTGCAGCAAACAGTTCCATGCGATTGTTGGTGGTGCCTGCCACATAGCCGCTCATTTCCTTTCGATGAGGGCCAAATTCCAGAATGCACCCCCAACCGCCCGGCCCCGGATTGCCGGAGCATGCGCCATCCGTGTATATATTGACTTGCTTACGGGGCTGTTCACTCATGTCGGCACATGCTCCTTATTTTGACATTGCACGGGATTTTTCGGCGCACGCAGCCATTGCTTCCATAATGGCAGAACGGAATCCCTTCTTTTCCAGCACTTCGACGGCATCAATGGTAGTGCCGGCAGGCGAACACACGGCATCCTTTAAGGCGGCCGGGTGCGTTCCGGAAGAAAGTACCATTAAGGCAGAGCCGAGCACCGCCTGCGCAGCCATTTCATAGGCGCACGCCCGAGGCAAGCCTTCCTTCACGCCTGCATCTGCCATGGCCTCAATCATCATAAACACATAAGCAGGGCTGGAACCGCTGATGGCCGTAACACCATCAAAAAGTCGCTCTGGCAGCACAACCGTCCGTCCCAGGGCATCAAAAAGACTCTTAGTGAAGGCAAAATCTTCCTTGCTGAACGTAGAATCATCGCAAAGTGCCGTCATGCCCTCCCCTACCATGGCAGGCGTGTTCGGCATAACTCGCAGGTAAGCAGCACCCGTACCATCCAAGGCATCAGCCAGCATAGCAACTGTCCACCCTGCAGCAATGGAAATCACTGCTTTTCCATTCAAACTATTGCGAATGCCGTCAATGACGCCCAGCATAAATTGAGGCTTTACTGCCAACACAATGACATCACACTGACGAGCCAAATCGTTGCCATCCAAGGCAACCCTGAGTCCCGGAAGTTCATTGGCAAGGTCGGACGTCTTCTTCTGATTTGTATCATAAACCATCAACTGTGCCGCCCGAATGGATCCGTCTGCCACAACGCCGTGCAGAATGGCACTACCCATGTTGCCGGCACCAATTAAACCAACCTGACGCATTTCCCCAGCCTCCTCAGTGGTTTTACTTCCTGTGGTATTATAGCATGATGCGCATTGGAATAAAAGATGTCTTGAAGAAAACAAATGAAAAAATTCTGCGTTGTAAAGAGATAGGACCCAGCGAAAAGATACGGCATGTGAATTTCAAAGTCTCGAAAAGCAGCCGTAGGCGAAGCGGAGAGACCACGGAATTCGGCGTTTCA
>CAVKHY010000168.1:0-2620 GCA_963656345.1 bacterium
TGCTTGATAAGTTCTCTATCAAAATCATCAAGACAGACATGCAAGATGTGCTTACCAATCCAAATGCTACGAGTGGTATTGATGCACGAGTAGGCTACATGACCTCATTCATGAGCAATGACGGCATTCTGGCACTTGATAAGGATATGGAAGACTTCATTAACGTCAGCGTCCCATTATCAGGCGTTACTGATATCGTGCGTCAGCAGCTTGAGTTTATTGTTGCGGTGAACCGAACTCCAGCGGTGAAACTTCTGGGTATCTCTCCTGCTGGTTTCAACACTGGCGATAGCGATATCAAGAACTACAACGACCACATCTCTTCCCAGCAGGAAAAAATCCTGCGAACACCTGTGCAGAAGATGCTGGACATTATTCAGATCGTTAGGCTTGGGAAATACAACAGATCAGTATCGTTCAAGTTTAAAGGCCTGAATGAAGAAGATGAGAAAGCCATCGCTGATGCTCAGGATGTGAAAGCCAGTACGCGTCAGAAATACCTACAGGAAGGCACGGTATCGAATGAAGAGGTTCGCAAGGCTCTCTCAGAAGACCCTCACAGCGGATTCTACGGCATAGATGCTGAAGCTGTACCGGAAGGCGACGATGACCAAGAAGAAAACGAAGACGGCTTCAGCTACACGCCCCAACGCGGGGCTGGAAGTGGAGTACAGGAAGAAGCTGAATAAGCTGATCGACGAAATGTCTACATCAGTAAACTACTGGCTGGCGGCCGAATATCGACGCAACGAGTCAGAGATTGTTGGTGATGCTTCTCCTGCTAAGCTACTGAGCAAGAAGTTGCTGGATGTGATGGCGACCTGGCGCGAGAAATTCGACAAGAAAGCAGAGTCAATCGCGCTGTGGTTCGTCAGACGTTCCAATGTGTATGCCACCACGTCAGTAAGCAATAAGCTCAAGGCGCAGGGCATGACAGTAAACATGCGGATCACACCTGAAGTGCAAAACGTCCTGGATAGCCTGTACGAAACACAGGTAAGCCTCATAAAGTCCATTCCTGAGCATTACCTGACGCAGGTCAGTGTGCTTGTGCAGGAGAGCGTTACGCTTGGCCGTGATGTGTCTTATCTGAAAGACGAACTCAGGCACCGATACGGAATCACTGAGCGTCGGGCAAAAGTTATCGCCCGCGATCAGAATGCAAAGGCATCGAATGCTATCGCGGTCGAGCGCAGCCTTCAGGCTGGAATAACGCATGGGATATGGGTGCATCGCGCAGGCGGCAGCAAATCTTTTCGACACTCTCACGTACAGATGGCTGGTACGGAGTTTGAACTGTCAAAAGGATGCTGGGATGATCATGAGAAACAATGGGTGATGCCAGGTTCTCTGATTAACTGCCGATGCGAGTACAGACCGGTGATAAAGCTACCAGGTGATTGAGATGGACGAAGTAATTTTCTACCTGTGGAATATCCTGCCTGGCGTTCTGGTATTTGGTATTGTGACCCTCTCCATCGGCAGTGGCAGTTCTTCTGTCCCAACATCAATTGCAGTAGAGGAATCTACGCGGAGGATGAGGGAAAACCAGGAGGATAAACATAAATGCCACTGCGCTGGATTCGAAAGAGAAATGCTACCACCAGGCGGTTATCAACCATGCGGCAGAAATTGCGCGGGAAATATAATGCCGCCTAACCGCAGCAGATAACCTTCGCAGACGGCAGCAAGTCCTTTCGACACGCCACGTACAGAGTACGAACTGTCTAAAGGCCAGTAAAGACATACAAATATCTAAAGGTCGCCCAGGTGGCCTTGTTTATTGCCTGAAACAAGGTGAAATAAATGCCAGTACATAAGAAAAACGGCAGTTGGTGGTGGGGTGGGCGTGGCCCATTTAGCACCAAAAAAAAGGCTGAGAATGTTGAAAGGGCAGCGTATTCCAATGGTTATACCGGCGACTCCGCAATTGCCTTTGATCGCTCATCAAACAGACGCATTGATGGAAACGGTTATCTTCACGTCCAGAACTGCAATCTAACCAGGGAACAAGTTGCCCCTTACTTTGGAGAAGAAATTCCAGGGTGGAAGGAGCATGGACTTGACCCTGAAAAGATCTATTACGGATATCGCCCAGCCGAAGAACTTGAAAAGGCCGCGCCGCTTTTTTCTGGGATGCCTTTGCTATGTATTCACCAACTCGATAGCGCAGAAAGCCCATTAAAAGAAGTTCGCGTCGGCTCTATCGGTACGAGTGAAACCTGGGAAGCTCCGTATGTTCAAAATTCACTATCAGTTACTGATCAAGAAGCAATTGATAAAATAAATGACGGGTCGTTGAAGGAGATCAGCGCAGGATACTACTTCATCCCTGTTTTCGAGTCCGGTGAGCATAACGGAGTGCATTATGACTTCATAATGACTGATATCAGGCCGAATCATGTAGCACTAGTTTCCAGTGGAAGAGCCGGGAGCGATGTGTGTGTATCAGACGGAATGCCGTCAACTCTACTAAAGGTGCAAAAAACAATGCAACTAAATAAAAAACAGGTGGCGGCGTATGCGACGTTGGCTACCTATCTGAAACCACGTCTCGCTATGGATGCCGCCCCGGCTGATCTGGCTAAGTTAGTTGGCAAATACACCAAGCCGCAATCCC
>CAVKHY010000168.1:2634-6852 GCA_963656345.1 bacterium
GGCAAAAGCCGTGGCTCGTCAGTATGGCTCCAAGATTGCGCAGGACATGGATATTGAACCAGAAGAACTGGCTGAGTTGATGGAAGCGGCTGAAGAAGTCGTCGAGCCTGACTCAACAGAAGAAAAAGAAGAGGAAGAAGTTTCCTTCGACGAAGACAACGTTGAGGAAAGCCTGAAGGCAATGCTTGAAGGCAAAATCCCGGATGAAATTCTTGCTAAAATCATCGCATCCTGTTCTGATGATCTTGCCCAGGATGAAGAAACAGAAGAAGAGAAAGCTGTTCGTCTCGCTAAAGAAAAAGCAGAGGGAGAGCTTAAAGACAAAGAAGAAAAAGAAGCAGGTGAGAAAAAGGCCGCTATGGACGCAAACACCATCCGCCAGCAAATCACCGCTGAGTTTAAATCTAAAAATGAAGCCGCTCGCAAAGTTCGCGAACTGGTTGGCGAGGTCGATGCAATGGCGTTCGATGCCGCCAATGACATTTACGCCCATGCGCTGAAGCAGAAAGGCGTGAACATCAAGCAGTACGAACCCGCAGCATACAAAGGCATGGTGGATATGATGGTGGCGAATAAGCCAGCCGCTCAAGCACCAGCATTTGACCATGCTCCCGTGTCTTCCTTCGAGGGTCAGTTTGCTGGCCTCAAAAACATCAAAATCCAATAAGAGGCTCTGATAAATGGGACTTCAGAAAAGTGTCGGTCTGTACTTCTCCGGTGCAGTTGAGGGCGATAAAGCCTCTCATAACCCGGTCGTCTATCTGCCGAAAAATCCACTTGCCGAAGGTGAAGTGACAGTTGGCCGCTTTGTGTTCCAGGGTACTGACCCTGAAGCGCAGGTTAAGGCATCTGGCACGGTTGTGGCAGGCTTCGTGCAGCGCATCATCAACTACTATAACTTTGTGATCACTTCCAGTGGCACTCTTACCATCCCCGATGAAACCCCGGTAACGGTAGCGGTGAAAGGTGAGTTCTACGCGGCATTCAGCCAGACCACAACTCCAAAATATGGTCAGAAAGCATTCGCATCTACCACTGATGGTAGTATCGTTTATGGCGATGCCGGAGATACTGTTGATGGCCACGTTGAAACAGGCTTCGTAGTGAAAGAGATCCGCTCTGAAGATGGCCTGGTGATGATTTCCAACTATTCCCCTGCGCTTGCATAACTAATCAATAAATCCGCCACGACTGCCACTGCAATAACGCGGGGTTATACGTCGTGTGCGGATGGAGACCAAGATGAATATTACTTTTGAACAGGCCAAGAAATACGGCTTCGATTTTGGCCGAAATGCGCGCCAGTGGATTACCTCGGATAACATGCCGCAGATTCTCCAGGATGCCGCGCTGATCACCCAGGCAAACACCACCGTCCCGGCTGAGTTGCTGGCTTACATCGACCCGACAGTCATCGAAATTATGACCGCGCCGCGTAATGCCCGCGAGTTGTTCCCAGAAGAGAAACGCGGTGACTGGACTACCCCTTACTTCAAATGGCGTGCAGATGAAGTGACTGGTAATACCGCCGCCTATTCTGACTTCGGTCAGTTCGGCGTGTCCGGTGTTAACAGCGAATGGCACACTCGCGAACAATATCGTTTCCAGACCATTATCGAATACGGCGATCTGGAACAGGATATGGCATCTCAGGCGAAAATTAACCTGGCAGCCGCAAAACAACGTGCAGCCGCAACCACCCTTGATATCGATGCCAACAAATTCTACCTGCTTGGTGTAGAAGGCAAGGAAATTTACGGTGCGCTGAACGACCCGAACCTGCCAGCCGCAGTCAGCCCGATTGCTGTCAACGGTGCGACTGCATGGTCAGGCAAAGATGCAATCGCACGTTACAACGATGTGATCAAGCTGTTTACCTCCCTGGTTACCCAGTTGAACGGTCTGGTTGATGAGAAGTCACGCCTGAAAATCGCAACCTCACCAGCCACTCGCACACTGTTGGCAGCACCAACCAACCTTGGTCTTACCACCATGAAAATGCTGCAAGACTATTTCCCGAATGCGGAATTTGTAACGCTCCCGCAGTTGGGTGCAGCATATGCTCCGGCAGCGTCTGAAACTCTGATGATTATCGCGCCTGAAGTGCTCGGTAACGGCACCGGTCTGTTAGGCTTCGGTGAGAAGATTCGCATGGGTCGTATCGTTCCGTCACTGTCTTCTTTCGCACAGAAAGTAACAGGCACCACCTACGGCGGCATCATCCGAGTCCCGGCCGCTGTCGCTCAGATGACAGGTATTTAATCATGGCTCGCCCGCGTAAAATCACAGCCTCCGAGGAGGCTGTTTCTATTTCTGAAGGAAGCAAAATGTCCGGTACAGTTCACGTTCGCTTAAAACATCCGCACGGCATCATCTTTGACCTGGCCAATGGTCGTAAACTGGCTCTTAAAGGCAGTGATTTCCATCTTCGCGGCCTGGAGAAGGGCACCCTGACATGTGGGTTTGGTAAAACTCAGGTTGAGGCATCTGACTGGGAAGAGACTCTGACAACTTACGCGGGAATGATCGCTGATATGACGCGCAAGGGCACTCTGATTTATGAAAATGACGCAGCCAGCGCCGATGACCATGCTGATGATAACCAGGGCGTGAAACATGGCCGTGAACCTGTAGACGTGAAAAACGACAAAAGCGTTAAGACTCAGGAAGTCCCGACTAGCGAGGCAGCGTAATGGCAATCGTCGTGTTCGACAGTACGGAGTTTCTGGAAATATACCCGCGATTCGCCGGTGTGCTTACTACTGCTCAACTGACGAATGCGTTCGATTGCGCTTGTCTGATTCTGGATAACACCAACGGTTCAATGGTTCCGTATGACCCCGATAAAGGGGTCTATGACCGCAAAACGCTTCTCTATGCGCTGACGTGCCACCTTTGCGAGATGGCGCTGAGAGGGACGGGGCAGGCTGGGCCGATTTCTGGTGCTACAGAAGGTAGTGTGAGCGTGTCGTTTGCTGTGCCTGATGTGACTAACTCATCCTGGTTTAAGCAAACTACCTGCGGGGCTTTTTACTGGCAGGCGACGCGCAAATACGTGATCGGTGGTCGCTATATCGCGAAAAAATATTACCATCCATTTGGGTGATTTATGGCATCTATAAGCGGCGGTGATAAGCTGGAAGCGGCACTGAAGGGAATATCTTCTAACCTTCAGTTGAAGATGAATGTTGGCGTCCTGGCTGGATCGACAAATGAAGAGACCGGCGAGCCAATAGCCCCATACGCGGCCGCTAACGAATATGGCACTTCAACCATTCCTGCTCGTCCGGCCTTCAGGGATACAGTCGGTGATAAATCCTCTGAATGGGGTGAAACGCTGGGCAAGTTGGTGAGCGGGCAAACACAGGATGCCACAGGCATTGAGAAAGCATTCAATGTTATGGGGCAGCTTATGGTTCAGGATATTCGTGATACCATTGAGCATTCAGTACCGCCGCCTAACGCACAATCGACTATCGACGCCAAGCGCAGGAAGGGACGAGCAAGCCCAGAGCAAACACTGGTTGATACCGGTAGCTATCAGCGCTCAATTGACCATGAAATTATCAAGGGAGATGACGAGTGAATCTACACCAGATAGTTTCTGGTGCCATCAGCACTGTGAACCCGTTTATTGACGTGACGATGAGGCTGTATTCTGGGTCGACAACCGACCGCTTTGGTAAGCCTGTGCTGTCATATACTGATGAGGCGATAAGCGGACAATTGCAGCCCCTGTCGTGGAAAGACCTTCAGCAACTGGACGGGATGAACATCACCGGAGTGCAGAAGAAGTTCTATGTGAATGGCTTCTTTAGCGCAACGAGCCGCATCACGCAGAACGGTGGCGACCTGCTAATTATTGATGACCGGACATGGCTTATCAAGACAGTGCTGGAGTGGTGGCCTGACTGGTGTTCAATTGCCATACAGGAGCAAACAGACACATGACAGCCAGCGTGAATCCGTCAATGGATGAAATGTGTGCAGCTATTCGTGCTTTCCTTCTCGACCTGATACCCTCGCTTTCTGAGTGCCGTCAGGCTCAGATGAACAGAAGCCCGATGCCCAAAGGCGACTTCGCGATCATGACCCCTATTTATTCACATGGGGTTTCGACCAACCGCGTGCGTTACCAGTTCGATGGAACCACTGGTGCTGAAGTTCACAGCAGGGTAACTGAGTGGCGATGCCAGCTTGATTTCTACGGGGATGCTG
>CAVKHY010000169.1:0-6223 GCA_963656345.1 bacterium
CTCGGTTTCGAGGTGCTCTCTTTTTAGGCTTGACGGGTGCTTATTGACCACTTACCTTCGATCACGATATCCGAGCATTTCACGCCTGCCTGCTGAGAGTGCGTGCCGATGGCCGCCATATAATGCGGTGTATTTTCACTGCCGCCAAAATAACAGCCGCGAATCGTGACGTTTGTAGAGGGCGCTTTGTTCTGTACCAGCGTATAGGGATAGCCCTTCACCGTGCCGGGCTCGATTTGAAGAAGTTCGCGCGTTTTGTCGCCGCTTCCACGGAAGGACTGACCTTCAAAGCGGCAGTTTTCAATCAGAACATTGTCCGAGCCAGCAACCTGAATCACATGTCCGTTGTAGCAGTCCCGGAAAATAATATTGCGGATTGTGATATTGCTTCCGTAACCAATGCCGAGAGCGTTGATGGATTCCGCGTTGGGAAGATTTTTCGGCGTACCGGATTCGTCCAGCTGGCCGTTCATATCCCAGATGCCGCCCTCGATGATGATATTGCTGTTGCCCTCGGCCTTGTTGTGTTTATAGGGGTGGTTGTATGCCATCATAGGATTTTTGTCCTGACTGCAATTCAGCAGAACGGCATTGTCGCTCATCCGGAAGGTCATATTTTCTTTGAAAACAATATGGCCTGCAAGCGGATATGTCCCGTCCTGCAGGAACAGCACACCGCCGTCGGGCAGTTCATCGATCGCCTTTTGGAGCGTTTCCGTGATATCGGAAACGGAATCCAAATCGACTTTATATTTTTTTACAAAGTCCACTTCTTTGCTCTGGCTGCACGCAGTAAAAAACACACAGCTCAACAGCAGAAAGGCTGAAACCAAAAGCTTTTTCGTCTTTGTCATAAGAGTTCTCCTCACAAAATTATAGTTCTTCGATAAATTTCAAATGGGGGATATGCCGCAGGGTGTCGATCATGCTGTCATGCGGGCGGTGTTCAAGACTGCGCACCGTAACCACAAACGCGACACTGTTGATGGAGTTTGTACCCAGATAATCCGGCTCCATCTGCAGGTTGCTCATGTTCAATCCGGAATCCCGCATAAACTCGATGAATTCGCCCATATATTCGCGGCTCTCGAGTTCCACATAGATGTCAATTACGCTTGTGTGCTTCCGGGTAAAATAATCCATATTCTGCATGACGGACAGGACAATGAAAATCAGAATTCCGCCGGCAATTGCGACCTCATAAAAGCCAATGCCGATTGCAAGACCAATACAGGCAGCAGCCCATAAACCGGCGGCCGTTGTAATGCCGCGAACCTGATTCCGTCCGGTTTTCATGATCGAACCTGCACCGATAAAACCGATGCCGGAAAGGACTTGCGCACCCATACGGACCGGGTCGCCCGTATTCATGCACTGTGAAACATATTGGTTCGTCATCATAACGACCGTCGAACCCAAGCAGACAAGAATATAAGTGCGCAGTCCAGCGGGTCGACTTTTACGGCCGCGTTCCAGTCCTAAAATTCCGCCGATAACGATGGACAGAAAAAGACGGAAGAAAATCGTGCCGTAGGTTATTTCTCGGATTGTATGAAGGTTCATCAGGTTTCACCTAACTTTTAACGATAATTCACTTAAACTTTACGAAAAAGTGATAAAAGAAATGTGTCCTGCCGTACAAATGACCGGCAGGACACATCCATTTCTGTATTAAACGCTTGTAACGCTCTGGAAACCAGCTTCTTGGACCTGGTCTGCAAAATCGCCACCGAAGTGCATACAGTATACCCGGCTTCTCATTTCAGGGGGAATGTATCCACACAGTCGTTTCAGCGAACAATGCGAAGGACTATCCTTCGTCAGGAAGGTGCAGTCGTGATAGATCGTCTGAATTTTCCCCTGCTTGAACTCCTGAAGAATGTTGTCCGGAAGTTCCGATGCGTCTGCGCTGAAGTAGGTGGTTTCATCTTCGTCACGAATCAGAAGGCCGCAGCACTTCATATCGGAAGCGTGTTTGACGGGAATCGCCTCGACATGCAGGCCATCCTCGAAGTTCTGCGTGTAATCCGTCGTAAAATCGTACATATCCGCCGGAACGCCCATGAGCTTCAAAATCTCGACCACAGTATCGTCCTGCGCGACGACCGTGACGCGCTTTTGGAGAACGGACAAACAGTAGGAAGTAAATGAGCCAAGGCTGCCGATGTGGTCTGCGTGCAGGTGTGTGATGAAAACCGTGATCTTATCGCAAGTCCGGATCTCATCACGCGCTTCCATTTTTCGGAATGTACTTTCGCCGCAGTCGATCATAAACAAATGATCATTTTTTACAAAGAACGCCGCATTGCTGCCCAGCCGGGGATAATATGCAGCACCAGTGCCAGTAAATTGAAGCACCATTGGTTCGGAATCTCCTCTCCTCGAAATAAATCAGCCCTTGTTGCCGCCAGCAGTAACGCCAGAAATAATCTTATCAGACAGGAAGGCGTAGATCACGACCGTCGGGATAAAGACGATGACGACCGATGCAAACATGCCAGCCCAGTCGCCGGAGTTCATCATGGAGGTGACCGTCTGATACAGGCCGACACCAATGGGACGCAGGTTGGATTTGTTTGCGAAAATCAGAGCCATGAAGTATTCGTTCCACTTGCCGATAAAGTTGAAGATAGAAACGGTAACGATCGCAGGCTGTGCCAGAGGGAACATGATCTTCCAGAAGCACTGGATCGGGCCGCAGCCGTCAATGGCCGCAGCTTCCTCAAACGAGGTGCTGATGCCCTTGAAGAAGGTCAGCAGGAAGAAGGTCGTGTACGGAACAGAACATGCCGTGTACAGGAATATCAGGGTGAAGTGCGTACCGGACAGGTTCAGGGCACTGACGATGGAGAACAGCGGCATGACGATCATGATGTTGGGAATCGCCAGACCAATGATGATGAGAGCCTGAATCAGGCCGGCACCACGGAACTTGAAACGAGACATGCAGTATGCGGCAGGTGCGCAGACCACAATAATAAGGATACACGAAGGAACGGTGTAGATCACGGAGTTCAGCAGGTTCAGAGCCGCTTTGTTCGTGAAAAGAGCCTTGGTGTAGTTTTCAAAGTGCAGGCCGCTCGAGAGCAGGCTGCCCGTGAAAATTTCCTTTGTGGTGGACAGAGATGCGAGGATGATCCAGCCGATCATGCAGAAGATAAAGGCTGTCCACAAAACAACAATGATATAACCGGGAAGAAGCGGAAGCTCTTTCTTCAGCTTAAACGGATGCGCTTCCATTTTTTCTTTTTTAGCCATTGTTTGTTCCCCTCCTTACAGTTCGTAGCCGTCGTCTTTGATGCTCTTACGAGAGATCGTAGAAACCGCAACGACAACCACGGTCATGATGCAGGCTGCGGCAGCAGCGACACCGGTGTTCATGCTGTCTGCGCTGATCTCACTGCCGAACAGGGTTTGGTAGGTGTACATCATCGGAGTATAGGTGCTGACGCCGCCGAAAACCTGTGCCAGTGCGAAGAAGCCCATCGTTTTGGTCGTCCACAGAACCAGAGACGTACCGAGAACGCCCTTGATAAGGGGAAGGGTGATGTGGAAGAACTTGTCAAAGACATTTGCGCCCTCGATGGTGGCGGCTTCATAGTAATCGGGAGAGATCTTTTCGATGGCGGCAATGTACATCAGCATGAAGTAACCGACGTTGCTGAAAACATAGGCGATACACATCGAAAGGAACATGTGGTCTGTGCCGAGCCACTGGAAGTTTGCCATGGATTCCCAGCCAAGAGCCGTGAAGAGGGTATGGAACAGACCGAACTTTGCGTTGTAGACGTACAGCAGCCACATGTAACCGACAGCGACCGCCGCGATGACGTTGGGCATATAGATGATGGCGCGGAAGAACTTCTGACCGCGCAGGCCGCTCGTCAGGATGATCGCAAGAACGATCGCAAGGCCGAGGCAGGCGATGCCGCAGAACAGCCAGATCTTACCAATGTTCTTGACCGAGGTGATGAACAGCGGTGTGTGGAACAGTTTAATGTAGTTGTCCAGTCCGGCCCAAGACCAAGTAGAGACAGCACTTGTAACGCTCTTCACGCTGAAAAAGCTCATGACGGCGGTTCGGGTGACCGGATAAATGAAGATCAGGCAGAACAGCAGCATGGCTGGGCCCATGAAGTATAAGATGGACGCTTTTGTTTGTTTCATCGTCATTTTCCTTTCATTGTACAAAAGGGTAGGAAAGCGATAGGCTTCCTACCCTTTGATACAAAAATTTTTAATTTAGAACGCGCTTGCCATCTTGACGAACTCGTCTGCGGAGATCGAACCGCCCATCAGCTTCAGGCAGGCATCTGCAATGATCTGCTTGCTGTCGCTGTTGGTGATGATCGCGGTCTGAGAGGGATAACGGGTGGTGTAGCTGTTCATGACGACCTGAGCATCGGCCAGATTCTCGGGCCAGGTGTGATCGATGTTCATGGGGATAGCGTTTGCCTGATTGGTGAACTCCTGATCCCACTCGCTGGTCGTCAGATAGACGATGAACTCGACGGCTGCCTGCGTTGCAGCATCGTCACAATCCTTGTTGACTGCAATCGCATAAGTGGAGTAGCAGCCTGCCTCCGTGCCCTCGACGCCGTTCGGAACTTCGGGGAAGGCGAATGCGCCCCACTTGAAGTCATCGGGAGTCGTTGCAGAAACTTCGTTCGGCAGCCAAGTGCCGTTGATGTACATTGCGACGTTCTCACTGATGACCATATCCTGCTGTGCTGCGGGATAGACGTTTGCCTCGATGTTGGGGTCAAAATAGCCCTTTGCTGCCATGTCCGCGATCGCTTCAGCGGTGTCCTTGACGCCCTGCTCGCTTGCCCACTGGCTGCTGTCCTTTGCCAGCTCCATCACACGGTCGTTGCCAAGGCGACGAGACATGTAGTAGCCGACCCAGCTGGTGCAGTAGTTGGAGTCGGTCGTCACAGGGATGTGGCCTGCGGCCTTGACCTTCTCGCAAGCGTCCATCAGCTCATCCCAAGTCTGGGGATACTCAGTGACGCCGCACTCTTCCAGCAGGCCCTTGTTGCAGAAGATCATGAACGCCTGCGGAATGTAGGGGATGCACATGGTCTTGCCGTCGAACAGAGAGCCAGCCAGCGAGATCATGCTGGGGATGACGACATCCTTGTATGCCTTGCCGTTGGTGGTGTCGTAGGTCTTATCAATGTAAGAAGAGATGTCTTTGATGTTCTCGCTCCACAACTTCTGAATGTTGTCGATGTTTGCATCCATCAGGTCGATCTGAGTGCCTGCTTCGATTGCAGAAACAACGAGGTTGCGGTTGTCGCGGCCATTGAAGGTGAAGTTGATCTTCACGTTGGGGTGCAACTGAGTGAAAGCGTCAGCAGCCTGCTTCAGGACCAAAGCCTGATTCTCCGTCTCACTCCAGCTGGACCAGTATTCAATCGTGCCGGACAGGGTATCAGCTGCTGCAGACGCAGCCGTGGAAGAAGCGGCAGTGCTGGAAGCTGCGGTAGAAGAGGAAGAACTGCCACCACATGCGGCCAGACCCATTGCAGCTGCGCCGGCACCGGCGACCTTGAGGAAATTGCGACGAGAAATCTTATTCATAACTGAACTCTCCTTCTGTTATCTCTGACAAAGTTGCTGTGTGCAGCGTCCTCACTGCACGTTCGTTGTGCTTATAGTCTACATCAAAACTTGAAACGTGTCAATCATCAATTCGGCAAAATATATGTAAAATACTTGTGCATAGTAACAAATTTCAGTAATTCTACTTGGATTTTACATATCCTATATTGACACGTTTCAAGTTATAGTGTATTCTTGTTCATACTTCATCCATCTGTCTCTTTTATATGTGCAAGGAGGCACCTCCTATAATGATTACGCAGAATCAGCTTTCTCTTATCCTTTTAATCATTTTCGCTGGAATCATCTTTTTCTGTTTACAGTAAGCTTTTCACACATTTCTCCTTCAAGATAGCATAAGGCCGGGATCGAACTAGCGATCCCGGCCTTATGCATTATTTCGGAGCTGTGATTTCCGAAGGAGAATAACATCAATATTTCTGAATAATACGCATCATATCATCGAAAGCAGCCTCCATCCCTTTAACAAGGGTGAACTGCGTGCGTGCTCGGTCAAGGTTCTGTGCAGGGCGGCTAATACGGAAATAGTGGTCTCCCTCAAGATAATCGGTAAGGAATCGCATTCCACATTCCAGCGTCATCAGCTTTGCGCCCCAGA
>CAVKHY010000170.1:0-4895 GCA_963656345.1 bacterium
CTGCACACCAATGCTTATGTGCGACACTTTCCAATTGACGCCACGGCTGCATTTCCGCATAGGTGGAATCGTCTGTAGAAAGAAGGAACGCATACTGAGAAAACTTTGCAAAACTCTTCTCCGGGTTGCGATAGATTCCACTGAAGCGATAGTCGTCTACTGCGAAATGGACACCGCACAGCCGGTTTTTCTCATTGTCGTGCATTCTTGTATTCGATGCGGCAATCAGTTTGATTTCCCCACTGATTAACGGTTGATGTCGAATCAGAGGGATTCCCCATCTGCCGACACCGTCAAAACTGTTGCGTAAGAATAAAGGGTCCTCACGCATTTCCTTGCTCGTCATTCATCAGCATCTCCTAATCATCTAGATTTGTGTTTGTCAACCAAAGTAAAGATTGACTAATCGGAAAGGAGTATGCTACAATCATCGGACAACCACGTCGGATTGCTTGTAGCATACCGACAGCAGAACACCTCTCGTTGCCGCCCGCCAGCGGTTATGAAAGGTGCTCTGTTTTTATGCTCCCAATTTGACCACTTCCTTTCATGCAGTTACTGGAAACAACTGAAGCAGCTTTTCCTCATAGGGCAGATAGTAGCTTTCCCCATAATGGAGCCACTTTTGATAGTAGTTGTAAGCATTATATGCAGCGCTCTCACTCAGGCAAAATGCCTCCTGAATCGTATACGGGTTTATGATCGGTAGGCGGTGAACCAATGGCGGTGGAGCGGCAGCATACTTACCAAAGAATCCAGCTTCTGCTTCTTCTATATCAGCGAATTCTTCCAAGCCGGTGTGGCCGAGCACATCGTGTCCGGCCTCGTGTAGCACGGTCATGTTCACGCGAGCGTAGTTCTCTTCAATTTTGTCGTCATTAAAATAGATTCTCTCTTCGTCTGCTGTTTCAAGAAAAAATTCATCAGGGCTAATCCTCACAGCCGCTTCTCGTTTCTTCTTCGGGAGTGTTGAATAGGGGACAAGCCGGATGCCAAGTTTGTAAGCCAGTTCAAATCCGTTGATCGGTATGCAGTTAATACCGTAATGTTCAAACAAGTGAACAACCTCTTCTTTAATGAACTCATACCGATCATCTGCTAACCTGCTCATCTTGCATCACCTCATTCTTCATCGCTGAGAAGGATGTTGATCAGCTCCTTCTTTTCCGACAATGTCATCTGCTTGACGCTACGAGCTATAAGCCTCCGCGCTTCAGAGAATCCTTCTGTTGATGGAATGGACGCTCCTCCCATCAAATAGTCGGATGACGTTCCGAGCTCAGCAGCTATTTTTGCAAGGGTAGTTGAACGAGGCACGCGATCCCCTTTGATATAATGTGACATGGCTGCCTCGGTGACCCCAACTTTCTGGGACAGTTGCTTTTGGTTCAGATGCTGCTCGTGTAGAAGAGCCAGTAACCTTTCGCCAAATGCGCTCCTTTCCATCACGATTTCCCCCTTTTCGTATTTGCCGTTCTGTGCGGCTGTGTACAGCATACAACATAATTATCGTTTTGACAAGTCGTGATTAACTTTTTTCGTAATTTGACTGTAGCGTTACAAGGGTAAGACCAGAGGGACAGAAAAAAAGATTGAACCATTAGCCAATACGCTCAGGCCCTCCGGGGGTGTTTTTTTCACGCATCTATCGTTAAAAAGATAACGGATTATGTTGTTTACTCTGCCATTTTGTTGAAAATGTACTTTTTTTCCTGTTGACTTTAGGGCAGAGTGTCTGTATAATAAGCCTCCGGACAGGCAGGAAAGACAAAGAAGTCCCCTGCCGGGAAAAAGGAGGACAACCATGAATAAGATCAAGGTACTCAGTCTGCTGACCGCCGCCACCATGCTGGTCGGCAGCGCCGCCGTGGCCGAGACCTACACGGCCACCGGCAATGGCTACCACGGGGAAATGACCGTGAATGTAACCATTGAAAACGGTGTGATCACCGATGTGACCCTGGGCGACAACCATGAAACCAACGTGGTCATCGATCGGGCTTTCCCTGTGATTCGGGAGCGGATCCTGAACGCCAACACGGCGGACGTGGACAGCGTATCCGCCGCCACCTTCTCTTCCTATGCCGTGAAGACTGCCGTGGCCGACGCCATGAAGCAGGCCGGTCTGGAAGCCCCTGCGGTGAAGATGACCAATGAGGAAAAGCCCGCTACCGAGCGTGCCGCAGAAAGCTGCGACATCGTGATCGTAGGCGGCGGCCCTGCAGGCCTGGCGGCAGCCATCGGCGCCAAGCAGACCAATGCGGACAAGCATGTGATTCTGGTGGAGAAGCTGGACATCCTCAGCGGCAACGGCAAGTTCGACATGAACTTCTTCGACCTGATCAACACCGAGGCACAGAAGGCCGCCGGCAACACCGAATGGGTGGGCGAGGAAGGCCTGGCCAAGTTTATCGAAACCAAGAGCACCAACGGCGAATCTGCCGAGCGGATTCAGGTGTGGGCCAACGAAGAGTACACCATGGACGCCTGGCTCCGTGCCATGGGCGTTGAGCTGAACTACAACTACGGCGGCACCAACCACATGGCGGAAGACAACCAGTATTCCGGCGAAGTGATTCAGGCCGGCCTGGAGAAAACGGCCGCCAACCTGGGCGTGGAAGTGCGCACCGGCACCAAGGGCACGGATCTGGTAATGGAGGACGGCGTGTGCAAGGGCGTGGTCGTGACCAATAACGACGGCGAAACCTACACCATCAATGCAGCCAGCACCATCATCGCCACCGGCGGCTTCTGCTCCAACAAGGAGCTGCTTGCCGAGTATGCCCCCGGCTACGAAGTGTTCGACACCTCCAACCAGATGGGCACCACCGGTGATTTCGTGAAGGTCTTTGAGAAGTACGGCTTCCAGATGGATCAGATGGGCAAGATGAGCTTCTTCTCCAACATCATTGTGCCCTACCGTGACCTGACCGGCGGCGCTGACATGAACCTGCTGGCCAACAAGGAAGGCACCCTGCTGCCCAACAAGTCCGGCAAGGATCGGGGCACCATGGTGCAGGAGCAGACCGACGGCGCTGCTTACTACATCACCGACAAGACCGGTTATGATTCCTTCTACCGCATCCGCAAGCATGTGGGTCTTGGCTACTACAGCGAAGGCGCAACCCTGGACGAGCTGGCTGAGAAGCTGGGCATCGACGCCGAGGGTCTGAAGGCCTCCGTGGCGCAGTACAATGCGGACGCTGCCGCAGGCACCGAGAACGCACAGATCGAGGCGGTTCCCAGCCGCGCACTGGACGCTGAAGGCCCCTACTACGGCGTGCGGGTGGAGCCTGCCAACCACATGACCAAGGGCGGCGTTGTGTGCAATGAAAAGGCACAGGTGCTCAGCAGCGACGGCACGGTGGTGCCCGGCCTGTATGCCGCAGGTGAAGTGACCTGGCAGGCAGGCGGCTACTCCGAGTCCGTGTGCTTCGGCAAGATCGCCGGCGAACAGGCGGCACAGGCAGAGTAAAATGTTCGGGCAAGCGGAAACCGCTTGCCCGATTTTTTGCGTGCAGGGTTGGCTGAATGGAGAAGCTTGTTATCCCCAGGGGGCGTTGCTCGGCTAACGCTTCGCTGTAGCAAAAAGCCACGAAGCGGCCAAGCTTGACCTCGCACCGGAGTGCAAAAAAACAGGGGTCGGGAAGATGCTTCTTCCCGACCCCTGTTACGTTCCGCAACTGGCATGTTGGATATCCTGCATGAATAAAATGTTCCGGTGCCAGTCGCGGGTGCTGCCTATCGAATATGCTCAGCCAAGGAAGGTCTCGAACAGTTCCTCCGGTGTTGCATCGTCCAGCGTCTTTCCAGGTTTTTGTCCGTTTCCATGAAAAAGAAGGATGAGCTTATGTGGATCGTCTTTCCCGGAAGCCCGGCCTGCACATCCATTTGCCGCGATGGCATATCGGCTGTTTACGGATCGCATAAACGGCCTTTCCTGCGACATAATTCGTTCTAATCTGCATCTATTTGCAAAACATGCATGATATGCTTGACAAGCATGTTCACTATGTATATAATCTAGACTGAGGTGAGAATAGTGCTCAAGACAATCAAGGAACGTGCATCTGATTATAACGCCAACAACTTCCTGAATGAACTGTTTGAAGCCTCCAAACTTCTGGGTATACTGGAGGCAAAAATTGACGGATACCAGTTCAGCAGCATTCTGATACCGATGTTTCAGAGCAAGGAAGCCATTTCATCTATGTTGATAGAAGGAACACAGACCACAATCACCGATGTGTTTAAGGATAATCTGGCAAGTTCGCACAATGGAAACGACAGGGTCATGAAAGAGTATCGCAACCATACAAAGGCCTTGATACACGGAACGGAGTATCTGCGTACTTCCGGCTTTACCGATGAACTCATGCATACACTACATCGATTGATGATGGAAGGGATTCTATCTTCTTCCAGGTCTAGCTGCATTGGGCACTACAAACAGTGCGATAACTATATCGTCAACAGTGTGGGAACGGTTGTCTTTACACCGCCTTCTCATCTGGAAACTGGGCGTTATATGCGTGAACTGCTCGCATATATGAACGAAACAAACGATGGCATCAATCCATTGATTAAGGCAGCTATTATCCATTCTCAATTTGAGTCGATTCATCCGTTCGAAGATGGCAACGGGCGTGTCGGAAGATTGCTGGTAAGTTTGTACCTGTACAAGGTCAAGATCATCAACTTCCCATTCTTTTACATCAGCGAATCAATAGCTCAGGATAAATCGGTATACTATAGGATGCTGTCCGATTCACGCATTCATAGTTACGATGAATGGATTCGGTATTTCATCAAAAAATGCTCCGTGCAAGCCCAAAATCTTATCGGATACATCGATGATTTGAATACCTTGTATCAGCGTACGAAGGATACCGTTC
>CAVKHY010000170.1:4955-5659 GCA_963656345.1 bacterium
CATCAACAGCCCGCGCTTTGATAAAATTATCGAATGTATTTTCACTCAACCTATCGTTTCCGTGGGCTATCTGGCAGACCAGCTTTCTGTAACGTCCGGTCAAGCCAAACGATATCTTGATAAGCTGGAAGAAATGCACGTCTTATTGGGGGATGATCGAAGGCGCGGACGCAGGTATTACTTTGTAGACCTGTTGGATTTGTCAAGAAGAGCATGATCGTCTCTATGGAAAGGGGGAATGCCTATTGAAAGAAATAAAGGTGCACAAAAAAGTGCATTGAGGCAAGTTGCGGCAACAACTTCTTCAATGCACTCAGGACAGGACTGTGGTACAATCCCGTGTACTGCGCAATGATTCTACCATATCCGGATCCTGATCGCAAGTTTATTTTCATCGTTTGCGATTTTTTGTGCATAGTCCATCACAGAACACTGTGCAAAAATGAGCACCTGTATCAGGTGAGAAAGGATCCGCGATCAATGAAACAAATTGATGACGGTTATTATCCATGGCTTGTTGAAGCCGCTGAATTTGATCCAACGCTGGATATGCCTTGCATGACTGCACCTAAACGGCGGGAGATTCCAAAAAATCTGATCCCCTTTTCAAAGGCAGGTTATTCGGCAGATCGTGAGGAATACATTCACTTTTACGAACATGATGTCACTTTCAGGGACTTTCTGCATAATCCTGGGGCGTATAT
>CAVKHY010000171.1:0-5147 GCA_963656345.1 bacterium
GATGCGGATTGGGACACCAACATCAACTTGATGTTTGCCGTACCCGATCAGATGCCTGACATGATCCTTCGCCACTATGTGGACGTGGAAGAATACGGCGTCACCCAGGGTTTGCTTCTGCCGCTGGATGAATATCTGACGGAAGATATCATGCCCAACTACGTCAGCCGCCTGAAGCTCAACAACGCCGGCGATTCCATCCCCGCCTCCGATGGCCACACCTATTTCATCGGCTTCCTGATGGCACAGAACGTGAACCACAACGGCACCTGGTATATCAACCAGACTGAGCTGAACAAGCTGGGGCTGGAAGTGCCTACGACCATCGAAGAAACGACAGAGATGCTGCGCAAGATGAAGGACGATGGCATCACCTATCCCTTCTCTGCCGCCTATAATCAGACTGCTCCCGAATCCATCTGGAATCAGTTCTCCTCCTTCGGCGTGCCGGAGAATTCGAACCACTATTTCATCGATGAAAACGACCAGGTTCAGTTCACCGCCGCTCAGGACGGCTGGCGTGCCTGCGTGGAGTGGTTGCACACCCTCTACACCGAAGGCTTGATGGATCCCGAATCCCTGACCCAGGACAGCAACCTGTGGGCCAATAAGGTCAACAGCGGCGAAGTTGGTTACTTCACCTACCTGCGTCTGAAGAACACGGCTATCAGCGCAGAAAACATTGAAAACTTCAAGTCCATTCTGCCCCCTGTGGCCGATGGCTACAAGGCCGCTGTGCCCCAGATCCTGGAAGTTCCTGAAGCCGGCGCTTACCTGACCAGAAACTGCAAGGATCCTGTAGCTGCCCTGAAGTGGATCGATGCCCAGCTGGAAACCGAAACCATGATGGTCTCCCTCAACGGCAAGGTTGGCGAGCAGATCACACTCAATGACGAAGGCAAGTACGAAGTCATCGACATCCCCGCTGACAACGGTCTGTATCAGTTCGTGCCTGTGCTGATGGGACAGTTCTTCGCCCCTGGCGACTACTACACTTCCATCTACCAGATGGCTCCCCATCGCGTAGAACGCTATGAGGACAGCAAGTGGTATGCCGAAGCCGGCGTGCTGGAATACAAGAGCTACCAGTATGTACGCGACCTGAGCAAGCTGAGCAACGAAGACGCCACGGAAACCGCTGATATCTACACCGAGCTCCAGAAGCTGGTTGAAGAATACTTCGCCAACTTCGTGCGCAATGGCGTGACCGATGAAACCTGGAACGAGTTCCAGGAGCAGGCCAAGGCCATCGGCGTGGAACGCTACATCGAACTGTATCAGAAGGCCTATGACGAATATCTGGCTAAGTAAACATTGCATGAATCCCGGGAGCTGCTGCAGTTTCATGAGCTGCAGCAGCTCTTTTTATGGTGCACTGTGGAAACTGCTTGATTGTGCCGGCTATCGATGGTATAATGAACAGGAGATGAATTGCATCAGTTAATTTGATGAATACGTTTGAATTGAGGGAGAAGCTATGCGCCGTTTTCTGACGATGATTTGCCTAATGCTGGTCGCCGCATTGTTGACGGGCTGCAGTGCTTCGCAGCCGGTATCCCAAGGAACCGCGCCTGAAGTTTCTCTTACCGCGCTGCAGTATGAGATTGAGAATGTCGCAGTGGACTTCAACAACATGTGGTATTATCAGCAGATCGAGAATCAGACCGGCGTACATGTGGATTTTGAAGAGGTCAAGCATTCGGAGTGGGACAGCGCAGTCAGCCTGACCTTTGCCAAGGGAAAGCTTCCGGATATGATTCTGCGCGGTTCGCTTGACATTGAAGAATACGGTGTATCCCGCCATTTGCTTGTGCCGCTGGATGAATACCTTCAGCAGGGGCTCATGCCCAATTACGCGGCGCGGCTGGAAAGCAGCGGATTGCAGGAACAGCTAACGGCATCGGATGGGCACATCTACCAGGTTGGCTTCCTCATTTCTCAAAACGTCAATACCAACGGTCACTTTTTCATCAATCAGCGTTGGCTGGAACGCTTAGGTCTGGAAACACCGCAAACGGTGGAACAGCTCACAGACGTGCTCCGTCATTTCAGGGATGATGATCCAAACGGCAACGGTTTGAAGGATGAAATTCCAATGGAATTTACCTTTGATGACAATAACACCGGCATTTACAACCTTTTTTCTTTCTTTGGACTGCCGCTGAATGAGGAATATGTCTATTTGGACGAAAAAGGGAACGTTCACTTTGCGCCGGAAGAGGACACCTTCTTTACGGTGCTGCAATGGCTGAATCAGATGTACGAAGAGGGGCTGCTGGATATCGATTTTATCAGCCAAGGCAGCAATATCTGGGCAGCCAAGGTCAACGAAGGCAATGTCGGTCTCTTCAGCTACTGGCGGCTGCAAAACACTGCGCTGAACGCTGAGGTTACGACCGCATACCAGCTCCTGATCCCAGTCCATGCAGAAGGGACGCGTGCAAGACTGCCGCGAAATATGGACACCGTTGAGTTTGGCGCAGCGCTGACAACATCCAATCAAAATATTGAAAGCAGCTTGCGCTGGTTGGATGCCCAATTTGAAACGCAGAATATGCTGGTATCTCAGAACGGACGCTTGGGTGACACCCTCATCCAACAGGAAGATGGACGCTATGAGGTCAGCTACGTGCCAAAGAACAATGAACTGTATCAGACTGTACCAGTCATTTGCGGGCAATTTTTTGCTCCTGCAGAATATTATGCATCCGTGTATGTACCCGCAGCACACAGGCAGGAAAAAGCGGAATATTGTGCTCTGTATGAGCAAGCCGATGTACTGGAAGAAAAATCCTTCAAGCTGTTGACCCATGTTATTCCTCGAACGGCCGAGGAAAAAGCCAAGACATCAAGCCTGAAAATAAAGCTGAAGTCCATCATTGATGCAGAAATCGTCAACATGGTTACGCACGGGGTCACGGAGGAGGGACGTGCTTCCTTCCTCCAGCAGCTCAAAGACGCAGGCAGTAAGGAATATAAGGAAATCTACCAATGCACCTATGATCGTTGGCAAGGAGAGAAATGAGCCTGTGAAACAGATTGGAAAAAAATCCGTATTCATTCGATACGCACTGTCCTATACAGCTGTTGTGCTGACGCTCTTTTTTAGCATTGCCGGGTATCTGTGCGTAAATACCAGTCAGCGGTTCAGACAAAACCTGATCGACAGCCAGATCAACCGGCTGACCCGCATTGCCAACCAGAACGAAAGCTACATTTTCACTATGCTGAACACAGCGGAACAGATCGGTCTGAGTCCCCATGTTGAATCGTTTAACTATCATCAGGAACCTTGGAAGGCCTATGATCTGCAGCTGCAGCTGGTACCTTACACATCCACCAACACGTTTTGCGATCAGGTGTATCTTTATTTTTCCGGTGAGGAACGGATCTATTCCTCATCCTCCTCGATGACCGTTTCCATGTTTGCGCAGATGCTTTCCTATGAATCGATTACCGCTGAGCAGCTGGAAACAGCCATACGGAGCACGACTGCCCTGACGATTTTTCCGTCTCAGCGGGTGGTATCCAGCCTATTGAATGACACCAGCGTGGTCACCTTTTTGATTCCCCTTGGTGCGAATCCCAATACAAGCAAAGGACTGCTGCTGTTTTTGGTCAAGGACAGCGTCTATCAGAGTCTGTTTTCTGACGCAATTGAGAACAATGTCAACACCTATATTTTTCAGGATGATAATGTGCTTTCCTGCAGCGAAAATCTGCCATTCGCTGTTGAAGGACTTGCATCTGCTGAAATGGGCAAGACCAATACCTTTACCTGGCAAGGCGAAGAATGGACGCTGGTTTCGCTGACGGATCGAAATTGGGGTCTGTCCTACGCCGCTGTGATGCGCAACACCGATATCAACACAGCTGTCTTGCAGGAGATTTGCAGCAACCTGTCCATTTTGCCGGTATTTGTTGCCCTATGCCTGCTTTTAGCGTTCTGGATGGCAAAGCGGCATGCACAGCCCATTCAAGTGCTGACGGGACTTCTTCCCACAGACGGAAAAGAAACCAAAACAGACGAGATTCAGCAAATTTCCTCCGGCATTCACCAGTTGACCAACCGTAACATGGAATTGGCGACCCGCCTGGAGCACGCGTTGCCCATGCAGCGCCACGATTTTGTGCTGCAATTTATCAAGGGACGTTTCCCGTCACGGGAAGAGGCAATCTCCAGCGGCAAAGCAGCAGGGCTTGACATTGACCATCCCTATTACGCTGTGATCCTGTGCAGCGGTGCAGACGGAAGCGACCATCCCTTTGAATTGAATCAACCGCCCTTTAACGGACTGACAGGTTATTCCGGCACAGGTGTTGATCTGATGGCACTGAAGGCCCAGCTCTATCTGGTTTTCTTTGATGAACAGGACACGCTGTTTGCTCTGACGGATTTGATTCGTGCCGAAGGCGAAGCGGCAGGTGGGCGCTGCATCACAGCCATTTCGAACGTGCATACAGACTTTGCGGACGCGCCGAGCGTCTATTTGGAGGCAGCTGCGGCCTACGATAACCGTTTCGTGATGGGCAACCACAAAACGCTGCGATACAGCGATATTTTCTCCAATGTAACTGATATTCTGCCACAGGCACAGAAACTGACCACTTCCATCAGTCAAGCGCTTACGCTGGGCAGTCGAGATCTGCTGGATGCAAGAATCAATGACCTGCTGTCTTTTCTGAAGAACACCCATATGTCGCCCTTTGTTTTTCGGATGATCTACAACAGCGTCATCAACACTTTGGCACGCACGCACGCTTCAGAAATGTCCAGTGGTGCGAACACATTGGAATTTTACGATATTTTTTCGCTCTCGTCCTGCCAGTCCATTGACGATCTGGATGACATGCTGCGCAGGCTGTGTGATTCGCTCCTCAGCAGTGTCGGCACTGCTCCGAAGAAGCCTCCGGAGGAAGATGAAATCGATCAGGTCGTGCGTTACATGGAGGAGCATTTCAATGACCCGGAAATTTCCATGACTGCTATTGCCGATTCATTTGAGCTGTCCACGCCCCGCTTCAGCCTTTCCTTTAAGGAAAGAAAAGGCATGCCACCGCTGGAATATCTCACGCTGCTCAGGGTAGAGCACGCAAAGGATCTCCTAGCCAGCACAGACATGACCATCCGTGATATCAGTGTTCAG
>CAVKHY010000172.1:0-4042 GCA_963656345.1 bacterium
GACTAAATGCTACTCTTTTTTCTTCCCAGACTAAATGCCACTGTTAAATGCAGCTCTGGCATTTACTTTGGGAATTCACTCATACCCGGAATGGTGCATCTTTTTTGAAAAAACTGATTGACAACACTCAACGCTTTTGCTATAATAACCTAGGTTTTGAAGAAACCTGTGCCAAAGACAGCCGGTATCCGCAAGGATTTAAGGGAGTTCGCTCCGCCTGCCGAGGTGTAATGGATCGTGCGTATGCTACATCCCTTGCGCCTGCGCAAGGGTTTTCTTTTACTCCTAAACCGTTGAGGAGGTGCAAAGAAAGCATGAACAAGAATCATGAGATTAAGGCTCAGCAGGTTGCAGAGATCGTTGAGAAGCTGCAGGGCGCTCAGTCTGTGGTGATTTGCAGCTACTCTGGCCTGACTGTGGAGCAGGTGACTGCCCTGCGTAAGCAGTGCCGTGAGCAGGATGTGCATTACTGTGTATTGAAGAACCGCCTGTTCGGTCGTGCTCTGAAGGAGCTGAACATCGAGGGCATCGATGAACTGCTGGAAGGCCCCAACGCATTCGTGTTCGGCATGAAGGACGCTGTAGCGGCTCCCAAGGTCGTGAACGACTTCATTGAAAAGAACAAGCTGGAGTCCCTGCAGATTCGCGGCGGCTTGCTGGACAGCAAGGCAGTCGACGTTGCTACCATCAAGCATCTGGCTGCTCTGCCTAGCCGTGAAGCTTTGTTGGCCAAGTTGCTGGGCAGCTTGAACAATCCCATCAGCAGCTTTGTGCGCGTGGTGGAAGCTGTTCGCAAGCAGAAGGCTGGCGAGTAATCCTATGGAGTGGCTGCAAGCTGTTGCAGTTGCTCATGTACTATTTCTATTTTGAAACAACAGGAGGCTGAATATCATGACTCATGAAGAGATCATTGCTGCCGTCGAGTCTATGACGGTGCTGGAGCTGGCCGATCTGGTTAAGGCCATGGAAGAAAAGTTTGGTGTGTCTGCTGCTGCCCCCGTGGCTGTGGTTGGTGCTGCTGGCGCTGCTGCTGCTGCTGAGGAAGAGAAGACCGAGTTCGACGTCGTGCTGAAGGAAGCCGGCTCCGAAAAGATCAAGGTTATCAAGGTTGTGCGCGAAGTCGTGTCCGGCCTGGGTCTGAAGGAAGCCAAGGAGATTGTGGAGTCCGCTCCCAAGACCCTGAAGGAAGGCGTTTCCAAGGACGAAGCCGAAAAGATCAAGGCTCAGTTCGCCGAAGTTGGCGCCGTTGTGGAAATCAAGTAATTTTGATTTTCTTCTACAGGCACTCAGTGATGGGTGCCTGTTTTTTAGTTTGCTTGCAGAATAAAGCTGGATATTTAAGGTAATAGTGCATGAACTCATTTGTGCGACCTTGACAAACCTATAAAATCTGCTATACTTCAGGTATATCGTGGGGAGGAGCAGGGTTATATGAGTAATGAACGACATGCATTGTACGAGATTACGCCTGATGCGTGTGCGGAATTTAACAATCACACGGGCGAATGTATCGGCACAGGACGCATGGGGTTGGCGCTTCGCAAAGACTATCTTGATCAGCTAGCCTACGCCCAGCGGCACATTGGCTTTTCGCACATCCGCGGGCATGGGCTGTTTAGCGATGACATGGGTATTTATCAGCCGTACACCGATGAGGCAGGCGTGCGGCACGAGCATTATTGCTTTACCTATCTGGATCAGGTGATGGACAGCTACCTGAGCCTCGGCCTGAAGCCTTTCCTAGAGCTTGGATTCATGCCTCATGCCATGGCCAGCGGTACACAGACGGTTTTCTATTGGCACGGCAATGTCACCCCGCCTGCTGACATGGAAAAATGGACGGCGATGGTCAAGGCGACGCTACGCCATTTGGCAGAGCGTTACGGCGAGGATGAAGTATCTACCTGGCCGTGCGAGGTCTGGAACGAACCGAACCTGGATTGCTTCTGGGAAAACCATGACAAAGAAAAGTATTTGGCACTCTATCAGGCAACATCAATAGCCGTAAAGGAAGTATTGCCGCATATGAAGGTCGGCGGCCCTGCCATTTGCGGTGGCAGTGATTCGCTGGAGTGGGTACGGGATTTCCTGACATTCTGCCGAGATAAGCATCTCCCGGTTGATTTTGTTTCACGCCACGCCTATATGGGTAAAACACCTGAGAATAAGGGCAGATATCTATACCATGAGATGCGTACGGTGGAGGATGTGGTCGGCGAAATGGAACAGACCCGCGCCATCATCGACAGCTTCCCGGAATATCGCGCACTGCCAATGCATATCACAGAATTTAACACATCATACAATCCTCTCTGCCCAATCCACGATACCAACCTGAATGCCGCCTATCTGGCAGGAATGCTGAGCAGACTGGGCGATGTGGCAGAAAGCTATTCGTATTGGACCTTCGGCGACGTATTTGAGGAGTCCGGCGTGCCATCCCTGCCGTTTCATGGCGGCTTTGGCCTGGTTGCCAACGGCCTGATTCCGAAGCCCACTTTCTGGACTTTTGCTTTCTTCAGTGCGCTTTCCGGTGAAAAGTGCGTACTGAAAAATGAACATATCATCGTACTGAAAAAGCCGGACGGCGGTTATGAAGGTGTTGCATGGAACCTGTGCCGTGAAAGAAGAGAGTCGATTTGCCTGACATTGAATGTTCCTTTTGCAGGACAGGCGACGCTGATGACGCGCACGGTGGATGAGCATTGCTGTAATCCGCTCAAGTGCTGGCATGATATGGGTGAGCCGGTTTCGCTGTCCAAGTCCCAGCTCGATTTTCTGCAAGTAGCAGCACAGCCGAAATGCGGCACCGAGGTACTTCATGCGGATACAGGAAAGTTGTCCTTCACCCTGTCTCTTTCCGAAAATGCCGTTGTGCACTTTGTCCTTTCGCCCTATGCAAAGCAAGGGGATTACGGGTACGAGTACGCATGGTATCAGAATCATACATAAGACAAAAGGCAAGGCAGTGCCTGTTGAAACGGTGCTGCCTTGCCTTTTTCGAAGGCAATCATGCCGATTTTCGACTTAATGACGGTTGAATCAAAGTATGGGATATGATCGTGGAGGCAGACACAATGGCTTATTTTCAGATTAGCGCTTTTGCCAACGCACTTTGCAGGCAGACAACCTTTGATATGTTCATTCCCAATGATGTGCGGAATGATAACCATCGGAATGAGGATGAACCCATGCGGACGCTCTTTCTTCTGCACGGCTACACCGAACGCTCTGGCAATTGGGTACCGGAGGAACTGGCTGAAAAATACAATCTGGCCATCGTAATGCCAAATGCCGAAAATTCCTTCTATCAGGATGGAGAAGAAACTGGCCGAAAATTCAGCACCTATATTGGCATTGAACTGGTGGATTATGTGCGCAAAACATTTGGGCTTGCCAAGTCTTCGGCGGATACTTTCATCATGGGATTGTCGATGGGCGGTTATGGAGCATTGTCGCTGGGAATGCGTTACCCGGATCGCTTTGGAAAAATCGCCGCCCTGTCATCAGCACTGATCCAGCACGAGCTGGACGGCATGAAGCCTGGTCAGCAAACCAAGGTAGCGAACTACGAATACTATCGGCTGTGCTTTGGAGACCTGGATCAATTCATTCACACGGAGAAGAACCCGGAGGTGCAGGCAAAGACGCTCATCCAAAAGGGCGGAAAGAAGCCTGAGATTTTTCTGTGCTGCGGTACGGAGGATTTTCTGATTGAGCCTAATCGAGCCTTTGACGCGTATCTGACCGCTATCGGTTATGCCCATGTGTATCGAGAAGAACATGGAGGCCACAATATGGCCTTCTGGTCCAGAATGGTTCCTCCTGCGCTTTGCTGGATGTTGGGCAAAGATGAAAGAAATACATCATTGGTAGGGGAGAGCCTTTATTAACCGCATGAGCATGACAGCATGTCTTCTTTTTCACTTTTCCGTAGGATGCTCGCGGCGGTATTGAAGTGGCGTTTCACCTGTCACTTGCTTGAAGCGGCGAATGAAACTGCCGGAATCATAATACCCCACCTGAACACTGATATCACGGA
>CAVKHY010000173.1:0-3894 GCA_963656345.1 bacterium
ATTTATGACGCCGCCGTATATTGCCTCCATGGGCTGGATCTTGTTTATGCAGAAAAGGGGACTCTTTCAGCAGCTCTTTCCAGCCACTGGCTCATGGTCCGAGGGCTTCTTTTGCTTCGGTGGGCTTGTGCTGGTGATGAGCCTGCATGTGTTTCCGTTTCTCATGACCATGCTGAAAAACGCTATGCTGAACATTCCTGCCAGCTTAGAGGAAAGCGGTGCGGTGTTTGGCGCAGGCTTTGGCTTGCGACTGCGGAAGATCTTTGCCCCACTACTCACCGGTAACTATGCCATCGGCGCCCTGCTGGTATTCGTCAAGACGCTTTCAGAATACGGAACACCCTACACGTTGGGACGTCGTATCGGATTCTATGTGTTTACCACCGATATTCATCGCTATTCGACCACTGCGCCCATCGACTTCGGGCGCTCGGCCAGCCTGTCGTCCATTTTGGTCTGCATCTGCATGACCATGTGGCTGATACAGAACTATATTACGAGCAAAACAAGCTACCGGCTGGTCAGCGGCAAGGGTAGCCGACCAGCACAGACAAAGCTGTCCGTTGCTGGGCAGGTTGGCGCGTGGCTGTGGGTGGCACTTGTCGTGCTGATCGCCATCGCTGTGCCATATTTTTCCATCATCATCACTTCACTGATCAAGCTGCGGGGCTATGGCCTGTCGGCTGGCAACTTTACCCTTGATCACTATAAGGAGCTGCTAACCACGCCGAAAGCACTGTCCTCAATTTGGAAGAGTCTGTTCCTGGCAGTATCCTCTGCGACAATTTGTTCCGTGATTGGCACGGCGGTGGTTGTTGCTGTTCGGAAATCGAAGGGCTTTTTCAAAAAGGTGCTGGAAGGTATCAGCCTGCTGCCGGAAATGCTGCCCAGCATCGTGCTGGTCATCGGCATCATGCTGTTCTGGAATGCGATCTACAAGGTGATCCCACTCTATAACACCATTGGCATCATGGTGCTGGCGTATGTGGTGCTGTATCTGCCGTATACCGTACAGTATGTCACATCCGCCTTCACCCAGATCAACGGCAGCTTGCTGGAAGCCGGACGCACGTTTGGCGGCACGCCCTCGTATGTGTTCCGCCGCATTACGTTGCCGATGATCTCCCGTGGTATCTTTGCCGGGTGGATGATGATTTTCATTATCGCCTTCCGTGAACTGGTGACGGCCAGTCTTATCGCACCGCCCAATACACTGGTGGTTTCAACGTATATTAACCGCGAGTTTGAGCAGGGTAGCGTGTCTCTCGGCACGGCGATGGCGGTTCTGTGTGTGCTCATTACCACCACGGCACTGTTGGTGTTTAACCGCTGTGTGGGCAGGCGGAAGGGAGCGTAATATGGAGCTTTTCATTGCTGGCGGCGTGGGAGAGCATGGCCGCAACTGCTTTCTGGTGCAAGGGGGAACGATCTGTTTTCTGGTAGACTGCGGAAAAATGGCGGACACGCCGGAGGATCCGTATCCCCACCTAACGCCGGAGCAGATATGCAATCTGGATGCCGTGTTCCTGACTCATTCCCATGCCGATCACACCGGTGCATTGCCGTGGCTGTGTGAAAATGGTTTTCGGGGAATGGTGATCGCAACATCGGAAACATTGCGCCAGATTCCTTTTGCCGTGCAGAAGCATTGTTCGCTGGATGAACTTTGCCCCAACGGGACGGGAGTGTTTCAAAAGCTGACCATCCAGTGGGGGCGCAGCGGTCATTGTGCGGGCAGCGTATGGTATCGCTTTGCCGAAAGCGGGAAGTCCGTGTTCTTTTCTGGGGATTATACAGAGGATACGCAGGTCTATGCCTGCGATTTCATCCGAGGTCAATACGCTGCCCTCGCCGTGTTGGATTGCGCCTACGGATTGGATGAGACACCTTATGACACGACCTGTGCCCAGCTCGTTCAAAAAGCGAAAGAACTGCTGTCCACGCACAAGCTGCTGCTCTTTCCTGTGCCGAAATATGGGCGCGGACTGGAAATCCTAAAGCTCTTTTCCGATCGCTTATCCGACGTTTCTTATTATGCCGATGCACTCTTTTTACAAAACCTTGCGGAACAGGATGTAGGCGGCTTCTGGTATCGTCCGTTAAAAATCAACGTCCCGGTCTGCTTGTATGATGGGCAGACCCAAGGCATTGTATTTGTCAGTGACCCGCAGCTGCGCAACTGCGTAGCACAGAAGACGGCGGAGCAGGTGCTGTCGCTGGGCGGAATGACCGTTATGACGGGCACATTGGAAAAGGACTCTTATAGTGAAGAACTGTTCCAAAATGGTAAAATGGCACTGTTTCGCTATCCGGTACATCTGAATCGCACGCAGTTTGAGTGCCTGATAAAGCAAAATGATTTTCAGCAAGCGATTCCTTATCATTCCAAGGAATT
Organism: bacterium; assembly: GCA_963656345.1. Taxonomy (GTDB): domain Bacteria; phylum Bacillota; class Clostridia; order Christensenellales; family Aristaeellaceae; genus CAKUFA01. The sequence continues at coordinate 2,396 of CAVKHY010000173.1, forward strand.
CTCCACAAAGCAGGAAATCCTGTTCTGATAAACAGAAATAAGGCAATGATCATGACTTGCAAAATGCTTGACGGAAATGCCTGATACAAGGAGGTCTATGAATGGACAAGCAGAATAAGCCCCGAAAATCGGACGCAAGCGGAATTTCATTCGGCGTATGTATTGGCATGATGCTCGGCGTTGCGGTCGGATGCTGGCTGGACAATCTTGCTCTCTGGATGTGCGTGGGCGTTGCGTTCGGCGTGGGAGTCGGTACGGAAATTGATTCCGCAAAGGACAAAAAATGCCAGTGAACTAGCAGCTTCATGCTGATTCGACGCATGAAGGATGGGGACTTCCCTTGGTATGCGCTTCAGTGCGCTGTGCAACCACTTCACGCGCTGTGAGGACGCTTTCTTCGCTCGTGACATCCATCTTTACGGCATGAAAATTCGGATGGTCGATGGCAGATTCCCGCCGGTTGCAGCCAAACACATCATAGCCTGCCTTCAACAGACGCAGTGCGACTGCTCTGCCGATGCCGCCGCTCGTGCCTGTTACAAGAACACACTTCCTCATTTTTCTCATCCTTTGATCATTTTCCAAATTCCCCGGAAGAAGTGCCCGTTGGCGATCTCCAGCATACCGGGGAGTACGCCGCCCTTCATGCCGCCGGAGATCATCATGCTGCGCAGAGGGGAACCGGCAGAGGAATTGATCAGCATCCGAAATTCCGGGTTTTCATAGTCTTTTTTGCCGCCGAAGCCCTTGGCGATGGTAGCCTCCACCGCCCGGAACATGATCTTCATGATGAGGCTGTGATTCTTCATTTCCATGACGGTGTTGTCCATGGTGAAGGAGCCTTTTTTCAGCATCGGCGGCGTGTATTTGCGTCCCAGCATGCTCTCCCAGTCCTTTTGGTTCGGCTTACCGGTGCAGCGCTCGTACCAACTGCCCACCTGCCACGAAGGGATGGGCAGCGTTTCACCGCTCTTTTCAATGGACGCAGTCAGGCCGCCGATACAGACGGTGTATTTCCCATTCGGAACTTTCCAGCTGTGCTGCCAAACAGCGAAGCTGCGGTCTGTCAGCGTAAAGGCCAGGGTTCGGCTTTCACCCGGCTGCAAGAACACCTTTTGAAAGCCTTTCAGCTCCCGAACGGGACGATGCAAACCATCCTGAGGGGCACCAATATAGAGCTGCACCACCTCCGCACCGGCAAGATTGCCGGTGTTTTTCACAGAGACGGAGACGGTGCCGCCATCCACTGCCAAATCGGAATAGGCAAAGTCGGTATAGCTCAAGCCATAACCAAACGGCCAGCAGACAGGCACGCCCGATTTATCGTAATAACGATAGCCCACATAAACGCCCTCCTGGTACAGGGCGTCGGCGGTTTTGCCGTAGATTTCGGCGGACGGTACATCCTTGTAGCGATACGGCCAGCTCTCGGCGAGCTTACCGCAGGGGTTGGCGCGGCCATAGAGCAGATCGGCAACGGCCTCTCCGCCCGCCTGACC
>CAVKHY010000174.1:0-2973 GCA_963656345.1 bacterium
GTACCACGATGCTGTCGCCCTTTTCTACATCCCGCACGGGGAGCAGAACCTCTTGACCGCCGCGAATGGTCCAAACCTTGTCCACATTCAGGCTCATGGTGCGGGCCAAATCGTCTACGGACTTTTTGTGGGTCCATTCCTCCAAAACTTCGCCGATGCCCAGCAGGAACATCACGGACGATGCCGTAGCAAAGTCGCCCCGAAGCATGGATACAGTGATGGCAGTGGCATCCAGCACCGGAACCTCCAGCTTGCCCTTTGCCAAGGTGCAAAGTCCCGTGTAGATATATCTGACGGATTTTACCGCAGTAATCACGGTTCGGATGGGAACCGGCAAAAACAGCTTGGATGCACAGCGGCGAACCATGCGCATCACCAGTTTGTCCTCGTATTCCCGATTCAGCGCCCGACCGGTGTGATCCGGTACCAACGAAACTGCCTTGGGATCTTCATAATGAAAGTGGCTCAGGGCATGAATGACCTGACTCCGGGGACAGGTATAGCGAATAATGGCATCGCTGGTGCGGTCATAAACCTTGACGCTGATGATTCCGGGGATATTGAGCAGATAATACTCCAGCACATCGGCACGGTTCAGGGTCATTCGACCTCCGTGGAGATGAACCCGCAGCCGCCCGGCGGACTGGTGTAGGATAGAACATTTCATGTGTCATTTCCTCCAAAGAAAGAATCACTGGGGATGAAACGCAAACAGTGGTTCGTGCGCATGTGCCCACGAACCACCATCCACCAAGCAAACCTTATTCAGCAGACGCTTCCGTCTCATCTCTCACAACCTCAGCAGTATCCTCTACCACTTCTTCGGCCTCTGCGCGCTTTTCGTTGATCTCCTTGGCATCGGCGAGCACATCATCGCAGTTCTCCTTAAGGGTGGTAGCGGTGGTCATGACGCACTCCTTGGCGCGGAGTACCGCTGCGGTGGCATGGGTGTATGCCTTCTTTGCGTCCTTGCTGGACAGAATCTTAACGCCTGCGGTGCCAAATAATACGCCGCCTGCAAACAAACCGAGCTTATCCCATTTCATATGAAAAACCTCCTGTTACAAGTAAATGATATCGTATGTCCACGCATTATAGCAGTGCAAAATTTGCTTTTCCACTCCAAAACGACACAAGTTTTAACTAACCAATGATTTTTGTGCAATAGTGATACCTAACTTTTGGAAGTTACAGGGGCTTTTCGGTATTCTCGTGGGGAAACCCCAAAGACATCCCGAAAGGCGGCGGAGAATTTACTGGCGTTTTCGTATCCATAATCTCCTGCAATTTTCAAAATGGAATCCTCTGTATTCTGAAGCGCTTTGGCAGCGGCATACATCCTCTGGGACTTAAACCATGCATACAGGCTCATGCCGTGATTTTCGCGAAAGTGCTTTTTTAGGGTGGTACCGGAGACGCCAAACTGTGCGGTCAATTCATCCAGCGTCACATGACGGCCAAGATTATTGAGAAGATATTGTTCCGTGTGCTTTGCCAGCTTGCCCGGGTCCAGCCGTACATAGGTGTTCATGATGGTTCCTCGCTTTTTTGCTTTTTCTGCTGGCGAATGAATGCATAGAGCGTGTGTTTCAGTGCGATGATACCAACGAGCAGCACCGCTGTCATGACGATGCACAATAGCAGTTTCATATCACCGCCTCCTGACCGGATGCACTGCGTATTTTTTGACAAACTCCGTCCATTTCGGACAGGGGAACTTCAGACAGCAGATTCAGAGCCAGTCCCGGACGGTCAGCGGCAGGGGGAAGCAGCCGGCACAGCATATTCTCTACCGTATCATAATAGCCGCGATAGCGCTGCGCCAAATCCATGCCGGACTGGGTCAGACTCCAGATTCCGCGGGGACTTTTTTCAAAGATTCCCAGTGTGGCGAGATATTCCAGCGCACGCAGGGCGCTGGGACGGGCAACATCCAGATGCTTTGCCACGTCAACGCATCTCACTCTTGCGCTCTGTGCGGAAAGCTGCTGAACTGCCAGCAGATAGCGGATGTTGGAAGCTGTCAGGCTCACGGTCTGATTGTCCATTGCTTCGACCTCCGTTCATAGTTGTTCCATAAAGCAAAGGGAGATTCGGGAGCGTTTCCCGAATCTCCCTTGAGATTTTATTTTCTGGTGGGATGGCAGGCTGAGCATCCGCCGCAGCTTCCACAGTTCCCGCCGCAGGAGGACTTACCATTTTTCTTGTCCCGAACCATGCTGCGGATTACAAGTCCCACAATTACAATCAGTACCAGCGTAATGATAATGGTAGATAGATTGGATACAAGCCAGGTCATTGAAAGGTTGCCTCCTTTGAAAATTCGTTTTATGCCTTAACGGTGAGCTTCTCGGCCTCTTTGTAGGGGCGAACCAGCATGTAGACGATAAAGGCCAGAACAATCAGTGCGCAGATCAGGCCAACCACATTGACATTGCCGGTGAAGATGCCGCCGATCTGGTAAACGATCAGTGCAACAGCATAAGCGAATACGCACATGTAGCCGATGGCGATGCCGGTCCACTTGGGGCTGTTCATCTCACGCTTGATGGCACCCATAGCAGCGAAGCAGGGAGCGCACAGCAGGTTGAAGATCATGAAGCTGTAAGCGGACAGCTGAGTGAAGTTCTGAGCAACAGCGCCCCAGATCTCGTCGCCGTTCTCGGCTACCTCGTCCAGACCGCCGTAGAGCACGCCAAAGGTTGCAACAACGTTTTCCTTTGCGATCAGACCGGTGATGGTAGCCACGGTAGCCTTCCAGTTGCCAAAGCCCAGAGGAGCAAAGATGATGCAGATGGCGGAACCAATGGCAGCCAGGATGGAGTTGTTCATATCCTCGACCATGCCGAATGCGCCGTCTTCCCAGCCAAAGGCCTGGAGGAACCACAGCAGGATGGAGGACAGGAGGATGATGGTGCCGGCCTTCTTAATGAAGGACCAGCCGCGCTCCCACATGCCGCGGAGTACGTTGCC
>CAVKHY010000175.1:0-2954 GCA_963656345.1 bacterium
CCACATGGCGTTGAGAACAATAACCCTGAATGCCAGGAAGAGATCAGGAGCTTCGACCTGAGTGAGGCTGCGTATAACGTCAGAAATGGCTACTTGATTAGCCGCAGTCTTGGCGTGAGCAACTCGGATTTCCGTGATATGTGCCTGGCAGCGCAGACAGCGGCATTAAACAATGTTAGTAGAGATACTGTTTATCTTAGTGTCGTGCGTGGTAAGGGTGACATTCCGCTGCAATACAAGCGTATCATCGCACATGCGGCTGAAGGTTGTTGGCAGTACATGAAAGACGGCGGCAAGGTACGCGACGTTATCCCTGAAGCATTTGAGTAGGAATTGGCTCGGGCATGTTAGCCTCTGAAAAGCGGATTCGTCATCTGCTTTCAGAAACCAAAGTAGCTTAGCGATCGCAATTTAATGGCGCACAATCAAACCCCGCTTCGGCGGGTTTTTACTACCATGAAAACATATATCTGCGTTGCCTCTGGAGCGTCTCTGACCAGAGAGGATTGCGCCATAGCATCATCGTCAGGCGCGACAGTTATTGCAGTAAACAGGTCATGGATTCTGTGCCCAACCCTGCATCACATATATGCCGGTGATCACGCATGGTGGCAGTACAACCATAATACGGTTGTCACAACTGCGAAAAAATGGTGCGGGGTAGAATCCACAGCAAAACTCTTTGGCCTGAATCTGTTTACCTCACCGCTTAATGGCACGTACAACTCAGGTCAGCGTGCCATTCTCCTGGCCAAGCATCTGGGGGCGCAAAAGATAATCCTTATCGGCTATGACTGCGCGATAACGGATAAAACGCACTGGCATGGTGATCATCTCCATACCAAGAACCCTGGCCAGCAAGACATAAAGCGCTGGCATGAAGAATTCCATAGAGTAAAGCAGATTGTGCCTGAAGGCATGATTGTGAATTGCTCTCGCCACACTGAACTAACCGCCTTTCGTACAGGAAGGTTAGAGGATGAACTTTGAAGCGACAGATCTATATCGACGGCATGCTAGGAATAGGCGATAACATCATGGAACGCCCATTCATTAAAGCGCTCGTAAAAACCCACAACGTCTGGCTAAAGACCGCGACACCTGAAATATTCTGTGATATTCCAGGCGTGCATTTCGTCAAGTCCAATACCAAACTGAGAACGCAGCGCAAAAATGAACAGCGCAGCAATGCTGTGTTTTCTGAAGAGCCTAAAGCGCATGTTCCCAGAAAGCGCATCTTCTACGGCAATGCAGACCTTCAGCTTCCTGGTGGAATATTTGAGTCAGCGCGACGCCAGTTTGGCGTAACGCCGGAAAAACTGGATCTCCCTTCATACAAAATGCCAGAAATTGGCGGACTGAAAGGACGGAAGATAGCCCTTATCAGGCCAACCACTGAACGCACAGAATGGCATAACGCAGCACGTGGGCCTCTTAACTATCACGTCAATGAAGTAGCGCTCCTCCTGCGTAGCATGGGGTATCTGTGCATCAGTATTGCGGATGTTGAAGCCGGAAAGGAGTGGATACCTGATGAAGAGCCATATGCAGATATCAAATTGCATCACGGTGAATTGTCGCTGACAGAGATGTTATCGGTTGTTGAAAATTCCTCGATTGTCGTTACGGGTTCTGGCATTATCTCTCAGGCGGCTCTGGCGTACAGAACGCCGATGATTTTCCTGGGTGGTGGTTGTGGTGGGAGTAATCATCACACTAAAATCACAGACCCTGAAATTATGGATCTTGGTAAATGCCTTTTCCTTTACCCAGATAATTACTGCATGTGCCAGCACATGCGTCATGACTGTAACAAGCGCATCAGTAACGTGCGCAAAAATGTCGAAGAGTGGCTCAATGTACAAAATCTCTGAACTCATCCAGGGTGAATTGTGTTTCTTCCCTGAACTTGGCTATGGGTTTTATCCGGTGCCACCTGAACGACCATATGATGAAGATTACTTTGAAAAGTACAAGAAGTTGGCCGAAACGCCAATGGGCAGAGAAATTACAAAAGCCCGTATTGATTTAGTGAAAAGGCATTTTGCAGGTGATGTTTGTGATGTTGGCATCGGAAGCGGTCAGTTCGTTGAGTCTATGGACTGTTACGGGTACGACGTAAACAGCGCCGGGATTGAATGGCTGAAAAAACAAAATAAATACCGCGACATTTACAGGGCTTCAGTTGAAGCCCTTACTTTTTGGGATGTTCTGGAGCATATCGATGAACCAGAAAAGGCTGTAGCGATGGCTAAAGAATGGGTATTCGTGTCCATCCCTTTATTCACCAGCGCGGAGCACATTACTAAATCTCGCCACTTCAGGAAAGATGAGCACATCCACTACTGGACGCACGAAGGTTTTATTCGTTGGTTCCGACTGAACAATTTTGAGTGTGAAGAGTTTAACGATATCGAATCCGAACTCGGACGCGAGGGTATCAGAACTTACGCCTTCAGGAGAGTAAACAATGCAAACCCTGTCACTACTTCTCGATCCTGATACCTGGGATATCGGGCTGGATGCCAGCGAAAATATCGCAACAACAGCGAATCCCTATGCATGCGCTCAGGATGTGGCTACGGCGTGTTCAGCTTTTACCGGGGAATGTATTTACAATACATCCATTGGCATCCCGTACAAAGACAGCATCCTGGGATTTAGCCCTTCATCGGGCACTGTGCAGACATGGCTTCAGAATGAAGCTCTGAGGTTGCCTTACATCGCACAGGCTCAGGCAACCATCATTAACAACTCATCCAGCCGGGTATCGTCAGGTGTCATTACCGTTGTCGATACCAACGGCACCCAATCAACTGTAAACCTCTGAGAACAGCATGACGACTATTACAACGGCAGTCCCGGCTGTTAGCTTCTCGACCTCCGGGTTAGATGTACCGGATGAAGCAGATATCCTTGCCGGTCGATTAACTGACCTTGCAAATGCTCTTGGA
>CAVKHY010000176.1:0-2662 GCA_963656345.1 bacterium
CGAGGGTGGCCGCACGGTTGGTTCCGGCGTTGTGGCGAAGGTTATCGAGTAATTCCTGATACCCGGGGGAGCGGCCATGCCCTCCTCCGGGGACAGGTTCATCCGGTATCATTGAAAAATGATAACCGACACAATGCTTAGCAGGAGGTGTCCAAAGTGGCAAATGCCGCTCGTACCAAGGTTTGCCTGGCCTGCACGGAGTGCAAGCAGCGCAACTACAACAACATGAAAAACAAGAAGAACACCCCGGATCGCATTGAGCTCATGAAGTATTGCCCTTTCTGCAAGAAGCACACCGCTCATCGCGAAACGAAGTAATTTTCCCCAACGACAGCGTGAGGATGTGAAAGAAATGGCTGAGGAGAAAAAGGCGGTCGCCGAGCAGGAGAAGAAAGCTCCTGCCAAGAAGGCAGACGCCAAGGAAAATAAGTTCCTTGCCTGGTGCAAGCGGCTTCCTTCCCGGATCGCTACACCCTTCAAGAACATGTGGTATGAGCTCAAGAAGGTGACCTGGCCGACCAAGCGCAAGCTGTGGGTATATTCCGTGGTCGTGCTGGTGTTCATGCTCTTCATGAGCATCGTGATTGGTCTGCTGGATATGGGTGCATCCGCTCTCGTCCGGCTGCTGGTCTGATCCGGTTAAATAGGAGAAAAGACACATGAGCGAAAGATCCAACGAGGCCTGCTGGTATGTTGTGCATACCTATTCAGGCTATGAGAATAAGGTCAAGGAGACGCTGGAAAAGTCCGTTGAAAACAACGAGGCTATGCAGAAGCTGATCTTTGATGTGCGTGTTCCTGTGGAAGACGTCATTGAAATCAGAAACGGCAAGCGTGTCAAGACCCAGCGCAAGGTTTATCCCGGCTATGTGCTTGTGCATATGATTGAAACCAGTGAAAGCTGGTACGTGGTGCGCAACACCCGTGGCGTCACCGGTTTTGTGGGTCCGGACAGCAAGCCTGTCGCCCTCACGGAAGCGGAAGTGGATATGATGCTCAACCCCACCCCCAGCGGCGTGGAGTATGACATCGCCATTGGCGACACGGTGGACATCCTGTCCGGCTCCATGGAGAATCAGCAGGGTGTTGTCGAGGATATTGATACCGTGCGCGGTAAGATCAAGGTCAGCGTGCAGATGTTCGGCCGGGCAACCCCTGCCGAGCTGGACTTGGCGCAGGTCAAGAAAGCTGACTGACGCTCACGTTCCTTCATCCCCAATGTTCAAAGGCTTTTCCACTGCGGTAACGCAGTGAAAGCGGCGGAGAAATCCGTCTTTCAGGCACTCGCGTCCTGCGGGTGCAACGTGGGAGGAAGTTGCAACGCTTCCGCGTGACCACATTTTTAGGAGGTGCCATAACCATGGCCAAGAAAGTTTCTGCGTACATCAAGCTGCAGGTGCAGGCTGCCAAGGCTACGCCCGCTCCGCCTATCGGTCCTGCTCTGGGCCAGCACGGCGTGAACATCCCCGGTTTCTGCAAGGAGTTCAATGAGCGCACTGCCAAGCAGGCAGGCCTGGTGATCCCTGTAGTCATCACCGTGTACTCTGACCGTACCTTCACCTTCATCACCAAGACCCCTCCGGTTCCGGTGCTGATCAAGAAGGCCCTGAACATGGAAACTGCCAGTGCCCGCCCCAACCGTGACAAGGTTGGCAAGCTGACCAAGGAGCAGCTCCGCGAGATTGCCACCACCAAGATGCCCGACCTGAACGCCGCCAGCATTGAAGCAGCCATGAGCATGGTTGCCGGCACTGCCCGCAGCATGGGCGTTACCGTGGAGGAATAAGACCCTGTGGGGCTTGGCCCCTTGATCAATGTGGGAGGACATAGCGCCGTTAATACCACATGGGAGGAAGAAAACATGAAGCATGGTAAGAAGTATGAAGACAGCGTAAAGCTGATTGACCATCTCACCCAGTATGATCCCGCCGAAGCCTGCGACCTGGTTGTAAAGACCGGCAAGGCCAAGTTCGACGAGACCGTGGAAATTTCCGTTCGTCTGGGTGTTGACCCCCGTCACGCTGACCAGCAGGTTCGTGGCGCTGTGGTGCTGCCTCACGGCACCGGCCGCAGCATCCGCGTGTTGGTGATTGCTAAGGGTGAAAAGGCCAAGGAAGCTCAGGCTGCCGGTGCTGACTACGTCGGCGCAGAAGACATGATCGCCAAGATCCAGCAGGAAAACTGGTTCGACTTTGATGTCTGCGTAGCTACCCCTGACATGATGGGTCTGATCGGCCGTATCGGTCGTATCCTGGGCCCGAAGGGCTTGATGCCTAACCCCAAGAGCGGCACCGTCACCATGGATGTGACCAAGGCTGTGAACGAGATCAAAGCCGGTAAGGTGGAGTATCGTCTGGACAAGACGGCTATCATCCACTGCCCCATTGGCAAGGTTTCCTTCGGCACTGAAAAGCTGACCGAGAACCTGAAGGCTCTGATGGACGCCATCAACAAGGCAAAGCCCGCCGCTGCAAAGGGCACCTATGTGCGCTCACTGTATCTGTCCAGCACCATGGGACCCTCTGTGCGTGTAAACCCGCTGAAGTTCTGAGATTAAGCACAGAAACAAAGCATCCTCCGTGTGGTCAAACATACGGAGGTTTTTTTATGTGCGCCCGGCGGCGCCCGTTTCTAAAGGGTGAAAGACCCGAATCCGCCCGGT
>CAVKHY010000177.1:0-2014 GCA_963656345.1 bacterium
GAAGGTCACATGGGTGTTGGTCTTCTCTTCCAGCTCATTAAAGAACCAGAGGTTGTTGAAGTCGGTGTTCTGGTTTTCCAGTGCATACTGGAATGCGGTGAGTTCGACTTTGTCCTCGGCCAGCGCTGAACCAACGCTTAGCAGCAGACAAACCGCCAGCAACAGGGAAACGAGTCTTTTCATTTGGGGTACCTCCTTTTTATTCCAGGGCGCAAGCGTCCACGGTTACAAAATCAGCCTTTCAGGGAACCAATCATGACACCCTTCACGAAATACTTCTGCATGAACACATACAGGAGCACCGCGGGAACGGTGGATACAACGATACAGCAGTATTTGGCGACCTCAGCTTTGCGCAGTGCTTCCTGCAGGCCGCCCAAGTCGTCTGCGTAAGCGGCGAAGAAGGTATCTGAAGAGCCTGCGGAGGTAAGCGAGGCAAGGATTTCACGGAGCACCAGCTGCAGGGGATACAGGCTGCGGTCCCGCAGCATAACCAGGCCGGTGAAGTAGTCATTCCAGCGCGCTACGCCGTAATACACGGAAAGCACGGCGATGATCGTACCAGAAAGGGGCAGCACGCAGCGGAAGAAATAAGTGAAGTGGTTTGCACCGTCGATGACAGCTGCTTCATACAGCTCGTTCGGGATGCTGGTCTGAATGTACGTACGAGCCACCATCAGGTTCCACACGGAAACCAGATTCATCAGGATCATGACGGCCCGTGTGTTGTACAATCCCAGGTCACGAATGTTCAGAAAAATAGGGATCAGGCCGCCGGAGAAGAACATCGTGAAGGTGATCAGTAGGTTTACGAGCCTTTTGCCTGCAAACTGGCGGGAGAGGGCATAAGCGGCCGCCAAGGAAACCACAACGCTCAGTGCTGAGCCAACCACTGTGTAGTAAATAGAATTGGCGTAGCTTCCCCACAGTTCCGAATATTGGAACACAGCATCATAACCCATGAGAGAAAAATCCACCGGCCACAAAAGCACCTTAGCCTGCAGAACTGCGTCAGGGTCAGACACGGAAGAAATCAGGATCAGCCAAAGGGGATACAGGACGATAAACAGCACCAGAATCCAGAAAATCAGATTGATTGCATTGAAAATCCGGTCTTTTTTGGTCTCACGTATCCGCGTGCCGTTCATTTTCTTTGCCATTGTACTCATGTTTATCCCTCCTCCATCAGAACAGGCTAATATCGCCCAGCTTGCGGGAGACAGCGTTTACCAGCATAATAATGACGAAATTGATGATGTTCAGGCACAGGCCGATAGCCGAAGCGTAGGAATACTGTGCTTTGCTGGCAGAAATACCAACGCTGTACACATACACACCCAGAATATCTGATTTGGTCATGTTGCCGCTGGTTTGCAGGAGCAGTGCCTTATCCGTGTTGGAAGAAAGGAGCGAACCGCAGCTGAGAATCAGCATCATCACCGCAATGGGGAGAAGGTGCGGGATGTCGATGTGCTTGATTTTATCCCAGCGGGTGGCGCCGTCAATGGTAGCCGCCTCATAGAGCTGCGGGTCAATGCTGGTCAGCGTGGCAATGTAAAGGATGGTGTTCCAGCCCGCATTCTGCCATATATCAGAGCCAATGAACAGGGGTCTGAACCAGTCGGACTCCATGATGAAGTAGATGCTTTTTCCACCCAGTGCGGTAATGATGTGGTTGACAAGGCCGTTCGTGGGAGAAAAGAACAAGTAAATCATACCAGCCAGAACAACCGTGGAAATAAAGTGAGGAATGTAAATCGCTGTTTGGGCAAAGCCCTTAAAGCGCTTGTTGTTCAGCTGATTCAGCAAAATGGCTAGCAGGATGGGAATGGGGAAGCCGAAAATCAGCCCATACAGATTCAGCAGGAAGGTGTTGGCAAACATTCGGCCGCAATAATAACTGCTGAAGAATTTCTCAAAATATTTGAGGCCAACCCATTTACTGCCGGTGATGCCGAAGGCCGCTTTATAATCACGGAAAGCAATTTGCACACCGTACATAGGGAAATAACAG